>NZ_QZEZ01000001.1:745122-1117684 GCF_003594885.1 Vallicoccus soli | reverse complement strand
AAAAAAAACAACAATTGGCATTGATGTACATGGCACGCTGTTGAGTTCTCAACCACCCGGCGCCCACAGATCGAACCCTCTCGGGTCTTCCCTGCGGCGGTTCCTCCATGCTACCCGGGTCTCAGGCGGGATCCAAACCCGCCGTCCCCCTCGGGGAGCCCCCCGCGCGACCGTCGTCCCGCCCCTGGCGAGGGGCGGTGAAGAGGGTGTTGCGGGGGCTGCCCGGCGGGACCGGCCACCTCCCGGTGTCCGTGCCTCCCGTCCTGGGCACGAGGAAGAACCATACGCACCTGTCCCGCCGGAGTCAAACCGGGGGTCAGCGGGTGGCGTGCCGGCGCCGCGACGCCACCTGCCCGCCCACCACGAGCAGCAGGGCGATGAGGAACATGGCCGCCCCGACCACGTTGACCTGCACCGGGATGCCGCGCTGGGCGGCGCCCCAGACGTACAGCGGGAAGGTCACGGTCCGCCCGGAGTTGAAGTTCGTGACGATGAAGTCGTCGAACGACAGCGAGAAGGCGAGCATCGCGGCGGCGGCGATGCCCGGCGCCACGAGCGGGAGCGTGACCCGGACGAAGGTCTGCCACTCGGTGGCGTACAGGTCCATGGCCGCCTGCTCGATCCGCGGGTCCAGCCCCGCGACCCGTGCCTTGACGGTCACGACGACGAAGCTGACGCAGAACATGACGTGGGCGATGAGGATCGTCCAGAAGCCCGGCTGCGCCCCGGCCGCGACGAACAGCGTCAGCAGCGAGGACCCCATGACCACCTCGGGGGTCGCCATGGGCAGGAACACCAGCAGGTTCGTGGAGCCGCGCCCGCGGAAGCGGTGCCGGCCCAGCGCGAAGGCCATGAGCGTGCCGAGCAGCGTGCTCACGACGGTCGCCAGGAACGCGATCCGCAGGCTCGTGCCCAGCGCGGCGCACATGCCCGGCGCCGCGCAGGGATCGAGCCAGTTGTCGAGGGTGAAGCCGCCGAACACGTAGCTCAGCCGGCCCCGCGGCTCGTTGAACGACAGCGCGACGACCACGAGCACGGGCAGGCACATGTAGAGCAGCACCAGCCCGGCGGCCACCTGGACGAGGTGGTCCCCCGCCCAGCGGCGCAGCCCGCTCACACCAGCTCCTCGGTGCCGGCGCGGCGCACGTACAGGCTGACGAGCACGACGATGCTGACCATGAGGACGCAGGACAGGGCGGCCGCCTCCGGGTAGTCCAGCCGGACGAGGAACGAGCTGTCGATGACGTTGCCGAGCATGTACTGGTTCGGCGTCCCGAGGAGCTCGGCGTTGATGTAGTCCCCCGCCGCCGGGATGAACGTCAGCAGCGTGCCCGCGACCACGCCCGGCAGCGACAGCGGGAAGGTGACCTTCCGGAACGCGGTCCACGCGCCCGCGTACAGGTCGCCGGCCGCCTCGACGAGGCGGTGGTCCAGGCGCTCGAGCGAGGCGTAGAGCGGCAGCACCATGAACGGCAGGAAGTTGTAGGTCAGGCCGGTCACGACCGCGACGGGCGTCGCGAGCAGCCGCCCGCCCTCCGGCACCACCCCCAGCGCGCGCAGCACGTCGACGACCCAGCCGTTGTCCGCCAGGACCGTGGTCCAGGCGAGGGTGCGCAGCAGGAAGCTCGTGAAGAACGGCGCGATGACGAGCACGAGCAGCACGCCGCGCCAGCGACCGGCCTTGAAGGCGAGGGTGTACGCGAGCGGGTACGCCAGCAGCAGCGCCAGGACCGTGGCCGTGCCGGCGTAGAGGAAGGAGCGCCCGAGCTGCGGGGCGTAGTCCGCGAGGGCCGAGGCGTAGTTGCCCACCGCGAAGGCGGCGCGGTAGCCGGTCTCCAGGGAGCCCGAGGGGTCGTACAGGCTGGTCGCCACGAGCTGCACGGTCGGCGCGACGAAGAAGACCGCGAGCCAGGCCAGGCCCGGGAGCAGCAGCGCGTACGGCACCCAGCGCCGGCCCGCCCGGCTGCCGCGCGGCGGCGCCGGCGACCCGGTGAGCCGGGCGCCCGCCGGCGGCAGGTGACCGGTGACGCTCACGCGACCGGCGCCGCGACCGGGGCGGCCGCGTCCTCGTCGAGGTCCGCCCCCGCCGCGGCGTCCTGCGCCGCGTCGAGCGCGAAGCCGTGCCGCGGCTCCCAGCTCACCACGACCGCGTCGCCCGGGCGCACCCCGGCGTCGCGCCCGAGGTTCTGCGCGAACACCACGACGTCCTGGCCCCAGGGCGTGCGCACCACGTGCTGCGTGCTCACCCCGGTGAAGCTCGAGTCGACGAGCGTGCCGGGCAGGGCGTTCGCCGCCGCGGCGCCGTCCCCGGCGCGCCCGAGGTGCACCTTCTCCGGCCGTACGCCCAGCCAGAGCGCGTCGGTCCCCTGGGCGCACCGCCGCGCCGGCACCGCGAGGCGGTGCCCGCCGACCTCGACGAGGACGTCGTCGCCGCTGCGCCCCGTCACGCGCCCGCGCAGGAGGTTGGACTGGCCGAGGAAGTTCGCGACGAAGGTGGTGGCGGGGTTCTCGTAGAGCTCGGCCGGCGGACCCATCTGCTCCACCCGGCCCTGGTTCATGACCGCGATGGTGTCGGCCATGGTCATGGCCTCCTCCTGGTCGTGCGTCACGTGGACGAACGTGATCCCGACGCCGGTCTGGATCCGCTTGACCTCCAGCTGCATCTGCCGGCGCAGCTTGAGGTCGAGCGCGCCGAGCGGCTCGTCGAGCAGGAGGACCTGCGGGTGGTTGATGAGCGCGCGGGCGAGGGCGACGCGCTGCTGCTGGCCGCCGGAGAGCTGCGCGGGCTTGCGCCGGCCGTACCCGGCCAGCTCGACGAGCTCGAGCATGCGCTCCACCTGCGGGCCGACGTCCTTGACGCGGCGCCGCCGCAGGCCGAAGGCCACGTTCTCGAAGATGTCGAGGTGCGGGAAGAGCGCGTAGCTCTGGAAGACCGTGTTCACGGGCCGCTTGTACGGCCGCGCCCGGGTCACGTCCTGGTCGCCGAGCAGCACCCGCCCCTCGGTCGGCACCTCGAGCCCGGCGACCATGCGCAGCGTCGTCGTCTTGCCGCAGCCCGACGGGCCCAGCAGCGCGAAGAAGCTGCCCGCCGGCACGACGAGGGAGAGGTCGTCGACCGCGGTGAACGGGCCGAACCGCTTGGTGACCCCCTCCAGGCGCAGGTCGACGCCGGGGGCGCCCGCCGCCTCAGGCACCGATGACCTTCTGGAACTGGTCCTCGTACGAGCGCTCCTCGTCCTCGGACAGGCTGCGGAAGACGTACGCCTGGGACAGCTGCTCCTGGGTGGGGAAGATCAGCGGGTTCTCCGCCAGGGCGGGGTCGATCTTCTCCATCTCCGCCTGCGCGCCCTCGACCGGGCAGATGTAGTTGACCCACGCGGCCAGCTGCGCGGCGACCGCAGGGTCGTAGTAGTGGTCCATGAAGCGCTCGGCGTTCTTCTTGTGCTGGGC
Organism: Vallicoccus soli; assembly: GCF_003594885.1. Taxonomy (NCBI): domain Bacteria; kingdom Bacillati; phylum Actinomycetota; class Actinomycetes; order Motilibacterales; family Vallicoccaceae; genus Vallicoccus; species Vallicoccus soli. The sequence goes on along the minus strand of NZ_QZEZ01000001.1, from coordinate 1,114,234 downwards.
GCGGTTGGGCACGAGCATGTTGTCGCTGAAGAGCGCCATCCCCTCCTCCGGGGCGACGAACTTGATGTCGGGGTTCTCCAGCTGCAGCTGGATGACGTCGCCGGACCAGGCCACGCAGGCGGCGATGTTGCCCGCGGCGAGGTCCTGCGCGTACTCGTTGCCGGTGAACCGGCGGATCTGCCCGGAGTCCACGGCCCGCTGGAGCTTGTCGACGGCCTCGGCGAAGTCGTCGTCGGTGAAGTCGGTGGGGTCCTTGTCGAGGCTGCGCAGCACCAGCAGCATCGTGTCGCGCATCTCGGACAGCGCGGTGACCTTGCCCTTGAGGTCGGGGCGGGTCAGCAGCTCGTCGACGGTGCGGACCTCGCCGGTGAGGGCCGCGTTGTACGCGATGCCGGTCAGCCCGCTCTGCCACGGCACCGAGTAGCGCCGGCCCGGGTCGAAGCCGGGGTCCTCGAGGGCCCCGAGGAGGTTCGCGGTCACCTGCGGCAGGTTGTCCTTGTCCAGCTCCTGCACCCAGTTGAGGCGGATGAGCCGCCCGGCCATCCAGTCCGTCAGGACGACGACGTCGCGGCCGGTGTCCTGCCCCGCCGAGAGCTGGGGCCGGACCTTGCCGAAGAACTCGTTGTTGTCGTTGACGTCCTCGGTGTAGTCGACCTCGATGCCGGTCTCCGCCGTGAACGCCTCGAGCGTCGGGCGCTTCGACGGGTCCGCCTCGTCGACGTCGATGTAGAGCGGCCAGTTGGACACCGTCAGGCGCTTGTCGGTGTCGGACCGGTCCTGGGCGGCCTGGTCCTGCGGCGCCGCCGCCGTCCCCTCGGTGCCGCAGGCGGCGAGCAGGCCGCTGCCGGCCAGCGCCGCGCCGCCCGCGGCCGCGCCGCGCAGGAAGCGCCGGCGGCTCAGCGGCAGGCCGGCGAGGGCCGGCGGCAGGGGCGGCAGCCCGCGCTGCGGGCGGGCGTGGGGGTCGCGCATGGGCTGCTCCTCCGGCGGTGGTGCGGCGTACGGGTCCGGCTGCGGCATCCGTCGTGCCGCGCCCGAACGGGAGCCGATGGTGTCATCCGTGCGGGGCCAGGACAAGCGATTCCGCAGCGTCGCGGCCGTCCCGCAACGGGAACGCCACACGCCCGGAACCTGACCCGCCCAGCGGGCGCACCGTCCGCGACGCCCCCGTGCGCCAGCGTGACGGAGCGCACTCCGCGGCCCCGCGCGCACCCTGCCACACTGGGCGCCCCCGCCCGTGGGAGGTGGCCGACCCTGAGCCCCGATCGTGACGCGCCCGTGACGGTGCCGGGCCCCGCCCTGGGCGTCCTGCACGTCCTGCCGACCCTCGGCGAGGTGCTCGCCCTCGGGCCGCTGCGCCGGGCGGGGGCGCGCGTCGCCGCCGCGGGCGCCGCCCTGGACCGCCCCGTCCGCTGGGTGCACATCGCCGAGGTGCCCGACATCGCCCGCGAGCTGTCCGGCGGCGAGCTGGTCCTCACCACCGGCCTCGGCCTGCCGGACGACCAGGAGGGGCTCGCCCGCTACGTCGACACCCTCGCCGACGTCGGGGCGGCCGGGCTCGCGGTCGAGCTCGGCCGCCGCTGGGAGCGGCTCCCGCAGGCCCTCACCGGGCGGTGCGAGCGCCGCGCGCTGCCGCTCGTCGCGCTGACCCGGCCCACGCCCTTCGTCGCGGTCACCGAGGCGGTGCACGGGCGCATCGTCGACGCGCAGGTGGCCGAGCTGCGGGCGACCGACGAGGTCCACCGCACCTTCACCGAGCTGTCCGTGGAGGGGGCCGACGCGGCGCAGGTGCTGCGCGAGGTGGCGCGCATGGCCGGCTCGCCCGTCGTGCTCGAGAACCTGGCGCACCGGGTGCTCGCGTACGACGCCGCGGGGCAGGACCCGCAGGCGCTGCTCGAGCGGTGGGAGGCGCGCTCGCGCGCGGCGGCCGCCGCCGTCGCGGGCGACGCCGGGCGGACCGGGCACGACGCGGCGCAGGGGTGGCTGGTCACGGCCGTCGGCGCCCGCGGGCAGGACTGGGGGCGCCTCGTGCTCGTCCTCGAGGGCGACGGCCCGCCGCCGGCGCGCCTCGCGGTCGTCCTGGAGCGGGCCGCCTCGGCGCTGGCCCTGGACCGGCTGGTGCGCCGCGACGAGGAGTCGCTCGAGCGGCGCACCCACGGCACGCTCCTCGCCGGTCTGCTCGCCCACGCCGCCCCCGGGGCCGAGGTCGCCCTGCGGGCGCGGGCCCTCGGCGTGCCGCTGGAGGGCCGGCGCCTCGTCGGCGTGGTGCTGCGCCTCGTGGCGCCACCGGGCTCGCCCACGGGCGGCTCCCCCGCTCCGCGCGACGTGCAGGAGCGGCTGCGCGACCTCGCCGAGCAGGCCGCGGCCGCGGCGCGGGGTGCCGGGGTGCCCGCGCTGACCGCGCCGCTCGACGCGGCCGCGCCCCGGGGCGTGCCCGACGCGGTCGGCATGCTCCTGTCGCTGTCCGCGCGCGACCGCGAGGACGACGTCCTCACCGCGCTGGCGGCGGCCGTACGGGCCCGGCCGGACGCCGGAGGGGTGGTGGTCGCCGCCGGCTGCGCCGTCGGGGCCGTCACCGACGCCCGGCGCTCGCTCGAGGAGGCCGCCCAGGTCGCCGACGCCGCCCTGGCGCAGGGTGGCGGGGCGGGACGGGCGTACCACCGGCTGCCGGACGTGCGCGTCCGCGGCCTGCTGCACCTGCTGCGCGACGACCCGCGGCTGCAGACGTACGTCGAGCGCGAGCTCGGCCCGCTGCTCGCCTGGGACGAGGCGCACGGCACGGCGCTCGTCGCGGCGCTGGGGACGTACCTCGCCCACGGGCGCAACAAGAGCGCGGCGGCGGAGGCCGCCCACCTGTCCCGGCCGGCGTTCTACGAGCGGCTGCGCAAGGTCGAGCAGGTGCTCGGCGTGGACCTCGACGGGGTGGAGTCGTGCCTCTCGCTGCACGTCGCGCTGCTCGCCCTCGACGCGGTGCGCCGCTGAGGGGTCCCCTCAGGCGGTGCGCCGGCCGGCGACCCACGTCCCCAGCACGCCGATGCCCGGCCACTCCTGGGCGTCCACCCGGGTCGGGTCGGCGTCGAGGTGCACGAGGTCCGCACGCAGCCCGGGGGCGAAGGTGCCGCGCAGGTGCTCCTCGTGCGCCTGGTACGCCGGCCCCTGGACCGCCGCCGACAGGGCCGCGGCGACCGGGAGGCGCTCGTGCGGAACCCAGCCCCCCGGCGGCTCGCCGCCGTCGGGCGTGCGGCGGGTCACCGCGACGCCGACCCCGTCGAGCGGGCGCAGCGAGGACACCGGCCAGTCCGAGCCGAAGGAGAGCACGGCACCGGTGCGCAGCAGGGAGGCCATCGGGTACTGCCGCCCGCCGCGCTCGGGACCGAGCCGCGGCAGCGTGAGGTCGGTCTGGCAGGCGTCGAGGCAGGCCCACAGCGGCGAGAAGTTCGCGACGACGCCGAGGGCGGCGAAGCGCGGCAGGTCCGCGTCGTCGACCAGCTGGGTGTGCGCCACGACCGGCCGCCGCGCGGTGCGCCCTCGGGCGCGCCGCACCCCCTCCACGGCGTCGAGGGCACTGCGCACGGCGGCGTCGCCGATCGCGTGCACGTGCAGGCCGAACCCGTCGGCGTCGAAGGCCTCGGCGGCGGCGGCGAGCTCGTCCGGCTCCCACACCGGCATCCCGTGGTGCGAGCACCCGCCGCCGGCGTAGGGCTCGAGCAGCGCGGCGGTGCCCGCCTCGAGCACGCCGTCGGCGAAGAGCTTCACGGTGCGCGCGGACACCTGCGGGTCGCCCTCGGCGGCGTCGCGGGCCGCCCGGAACCCCGCCCGCTGGCGCTGCCAGGTGCCCGGCTCGGCCCGCAGGCACAGGTCGGTGCGCACCGGCAGCGCGCCGGCGCGCGACAGGGCGAGCGCGCGCTGCACGTCGTCCGGGCCGCACAGCGCGTCCTGGACCCAGGCGACGCCCGCGTCGGCGAGCAGCTGCCAGGCCCGGAGCAGGCCGCGGCGCAGGTCGTCCTCGCCCCGCTCGGGCAGGTGGGCGCGGACGAGGTCCATGGCGCCCCACTCCACGAGCGTCCCCAGCGGCTCGCCGTCCTCGCGCCGCAGGACCTGCGCGGCGGGCGGGTCGGGCGTCGCGCGGTCGACGCCGGCCCGGCGCAGCGCAGCCGTGTTCACCCACAGCACGTGGTGGTCGGCCGAGGTGAGCGCGACCGGCCGGTCCGGCACCGCGGCGTCCAGCCAGCGCGCGTCGAACCGGCCGCCGGGGGCCAGCGCGGGGTCGTACGAGGACCCCAGCACCCACTCGGCGCCCGGGTGCTGCGCCGCGTGCCGGCGCACCGCCGCGACGACCTCGTCCACCGAGCCGCAGTCGCGCAGGGGGGCGTCGAGCAGCTCGACGCCCCCGTGCGACGGGTGGGCGTGCCCGTCCGCGAAGGCCGGCAGCAGGCAGCCGCCGCCGAGGTCGACCTCCGCGGCGGCGCCGGCGAGCTCGAGCGCGTCGTCGTCGAGGGCGACCACCCGCCCGTCCCGCGCCAGGAGCGCCCGCGCCCGCGGCGCCGCCGGGTCCAGCGTGAGGACGGTGCCCCCGCGGAAGAGGGTGCCGCTCACGCCTCGATGTTGGCCATGACGTGCTTGATGCGCGTGTAGTCCTCGAGGCCGTAGAGCGAGAGGTCCTTGCCGTAGCCCGAGTGCTTGAAGCCGCCGTGCGGCATCTCCGCGACGATGGGGATGTGCGTGTTGATCCACACGCAGCCGAAGTCCAGCCGCTTGCTCATGCGCATCGCCCGGCCGAAGTCCTTGGTCCAGACGCTGGAGGCCAGGCCGTACGGCACGCCGTTGGCCCACCGGACCGCCTCGTCCTCGTCGGTGAAGCGCTGGACGGTGATGACCGGCCCGAAGACCTCGTTCTGCACCATCTCGTCGTCCTGGCGCAGCCCGGCGACGACGGTCGGCTCGACGTAGAAGCCGCGGTCGCCCAGGCGGTGCCCGCCCGCGGTCACCTGGGCGTGCTCGGGCGCGCGGTCGAGGAACCCGGTGACCCGCTCGAGCTGCAGGGCGTTGTTGACCGGCGGGACGTACGCGTCCTCGTCGGTGCGCCCGCCCTCGTACGTGGTCGTCGTCGCCCTCGCCTGCTCGGTGAGCGCGGCGACGAAGTCGTCGTAGAGCCCCGGGCCCGCGAGCACGCGGGTGGCCGCGGTGCAGTCCTGCCCGGCGTTGAAGTAGCCGGCCTCGGCGATGCCGGCGGCGGCGGCCTCGACGTCGGCGTCGTCGAACACCACGACGGGCGCCTTGCCGCCGAGCTCGAGGTGCACGCGCTTGAGGTCGCGCGAGGCGGACTCGGCGACCTGCATGCCCGCGCGCACCGAGCCGGTGATCGCGACCATCTGCGGGGTCGGGTGCTCGACCAGCTGCCGCCCGGTGGCCCGGTCGCCGCAGACGACGTTGAGGACGCCCGGCGGCAGGTGCTCGGCGGCGACCTCCGCGAGCAGCAGCGTGCTCAGCGGGGTGGTGTCGCTCGGCTTGAGCACGATCGTGTTGCCCGCCGCGAGCGCGGGCGCGATCTTCCAGACCGCCATCATCAGCGGGTAGTTCCACGGCGTCACCTGCCCGACCACGCCCACCGGCTCGCGGCGCACCCAGGAGGTGTGCCCGGCCATGTACTCCCCGGCGGAGCGGCCCTCGAGCACCCGGGCGGCGCCGGCGAAGAACCGCAGCTGGTCCACCGACGGCGGCACCTCCTCGCTGCGGGTCAGCGCCACCGGCTTGCCGGTGTTGAGGCTCTCGGCCTCGACGAACTCCTCGGCGCGCGCCTCGACGGCGTCGGCGATGCGCAGCAGGGCCCGCTGCCGCTCCGCGGGGGTGGTGCTCCCCCACTCCTCGAACGCCTTCGCGGCGGCGGCGTACGCCGCGTCGACGTCCTCCGCGCCCGAGACCGGGGCGGTGGCGAAGACCTCGCCCGTCGAGGGGTCGACGAGGTCGGAGGTGCGGCCGTCGCGGGGGTCGACGTGCTCCCCGCCGACGAAGTTGCGCAGGACGCGCTGGTCGCTCATCGGGTCTCCTGTCCGGGCTGGTGCGGCGTCGCGCAGCCTAGGTGCGCCCGGACGCGGCATCAAGCGGTCCCGGAGAGCCCGGACGACGGAAACCGGGACGTGACGGCATCGTGACGACGGAATCCGCCTGTCGCGCTTGCCCGCGGCGGCGCCGCTCCCCGACCATCGTGCGGTGGCAGGGACTGCGGGCAGGCGACCGGCCCTCGACGACGTGTCGAAGGCGATCATCGAGCAGCTGCAGGAGGACGGCCGGCGGCCGTACGCGGCGATCGGCAAGGCGGTGGGGCTGTCCGAGGCGGCCGTGCGCCAGCGGGTGCAGCGCCTCCTCGAGGGCGGCGTCATGCAGGTCGTGGCCGTCACCGACCCGCTCCAGGTGGGCTTCACCCGCCAGGCGATGATCGGGCTGCGCGTCGACGGGGACATGGAGGTCGTCGCGGACGAGATCGCCGCGATGCCCGAGGTCGACTACGTGGTCATCACCGCCGGGTCCTTCGACCTGCTCGTCGAGGTCGTGTGCGAGGACGACGACCACCTGCTCGAGCTGCTGTCCCGGCGGATCCGCTCGCTGCCGCAGGTCCGCACCACCGAGACGTTCGTCTACCTGCGCCTGCGCAAGCAGCAGTACGACTGGGGGACGCGCTGACGCCCGTCGGGCCCGCTGGACGACGGAAAGCGTCGCTGGACCGATCGCTGACGACTGGATACGCTGCCTGAGAGCCCTCGGGGCTGCGGAAGCCGCAGCCGGGCCCCACCACCACAGACACGGGACACCGCATGACCGCGACCGAGCAGATCGTCACCCCGACCTCCACCGGCACCGACCCCGGCGGGCCGTCGGAGCTCTCCGAGGCCGCCCGCCGCCACCTCTGGATGCACTTCACGCGCCACTCGACGTACGAGGAGGGCGGCGCGGTCCCGGTGATCGTGCGCGGCGAGGGGCCGTACGTGTTCGACGAGCGCGGCAAGCGCTACCTCGACGCGCTGTCGGGGCTGTTCGTCGTGCAGGTCGGGCACGGGCGGCGCGAGCTGGCCGAGGCCGCGGCCCGCCAGGCCACCGACCTCGGCTTCTTCCCGCTGTGGTCCTACGCCCACCCGCAGGCCGTGCGGCTCGCCGAGCGGCTCGCCGCCGCCGCGCCGGGCGACCTCAACCGCGTCTTCTTCACCACGGGCGGCGGCGAGGCCGTCGAGACCGCGTGGAAGGTCGCCAAGCAGTACTTCAAGCTCACCGGCAAGCCGATGAAGCACAAGGTCATCAGCCGCGCGGTGGCGTACCACGGCACCCCCCAGGGCGCGCTGTCCATCACCGGCATCCCCGACGCGAAGAAGTACTTCGAGCCGCTCGTGCCCGGCGCTCACAAGGCGCCCAACACGAACTTCTACCGGGCGACCGAGCACGGGGACGACCTCGAGGCGTTCGGGCGCTGGGCCGCGGACCGCATCGAGGAGGCGATCCTCTTCGAGGGCCCGGAGACCGTCGCCGCCGTGTTCCTCGAGCCGGTGCAGAACTCCGGCGGCTGCTTCCCGCCGCCGCCCGGCTACTTCCAGCGGGTGCGCGAGATCTGCGACCGCCACGACGTGCTCCTCGTCAGCGACGAGGTCATCTGCGCCTTCGGCCGGCTCGGGACGACGTTCGCCTGCGACAAGTTCGGCTACGTCCCCGACCTGCTGACCTGCGCCAAGGGCATGACGTCCGGCTACTCCCCCATCGGCGCGATGATCGCCTCCGACCGAGTCATGGAGCCGTTCCTGCACGGGCAGAGCTACTTCGCCCACGGCTACACCTTCGGCGGGCACCCGGTCTCCGCGGCGGTGGCGATGGCCAACCTCGACATCTTCGACCGCGAGGGCCTGAACCAGCACGTGCTCGACACCGAGGGCGCGTTCCGGGCGACGCTGGAGAAGCTGCTCGACCTGCCCATCGTCGGCGACGTGCGCGGCGACGGCTTCTTCTACGGCATCGAGATGGTCAAGGACAAGGCCACCAAGGAGACGTTCGACGACGACGAGTCCGAGCGGCTGCTGCGCGGGTTCCTGTCCAAGGCCCTCTTCGACGCCGGGCTCTACTGCCGCGCCGACGACCGCGGCGACCCGGTGGTGCAGCTCGCGCCGCCGCTGGTGTGCGACCAGTCGCACTTCGACGAGATCGAGCAGGTGCTGCGCTCGGTCCTCACCGAGGCGTGGGCGCGCCTCTGAGCCGGCGCCCGGCCCCGCGCCCTGCCCCGCGCCCTGCCCCGCGGCCTGGCAGGATCCGCGCGTGAGCGCCCGCCCCCTCGACCTGCTCGACCTCGACCGCCTCCTCACCCCCGAGGAGCGCGACGTCCGGGACAGCACCCGCCGCTTCGTCGACGCGCGGGTGCGCCCGCACGTCGCGGGCTGGTGGGAGGCCGGCACGGTCCCGGCCCGGGAGCTCGCCCGCGAGGCCGGCGCCCTCGGGCTGCTCGGCATGCAGCTCGAGGGGTACGGCTGCGCCGGGCTGGGCGCGGTCGCGTACGGCCTGGCTTGCGCCGAGCTCGAGGCCGGCGACTCGGGCGTGCGCAGCCTGGTGTCGGTGCAGGGCTCGCTGGCGATGCACGCCGTGCACGCCTACGGCAGCGAGGAGCAGCGCGAGCGCTGGCTGCCGCCGATGGCGCGCGGCGAGGTCCTCGGCTGCTTCGGTCTCACCGAGCCCGACGCCGGGTCGGACCCGGGCTCGATGCGCACCCGCGCCGAGCGCGACGGCGACGACTGGGTGCTCAGCGGCACGAAGATGTGGATCACCAACGGCACCGTCGCCGACGTCGCCGTCGTCTGGGCCCGCACCGAGGACGGCGTACGGGGGTTCCTCGTGCCGGCCGGCGCCCCCGGGCTCACCGTCCGCGAGGTGCCGCGCAAGCTCTCGCTGCGCGCGTCCGTGACCGCCGAGCTGTCCCTCGACGGGGTGCAGGTGCCGGCCGACGCGCGGCTGCCCGGGGCGCGCGGGCTGTCGGCGCCGCTCTCGTGCCTGGTGCAGGCCCGGCTCGGCATCGTCGCCGGCGTGGTGGGCGCCGGGCGGGAGTGCCTCGAGACGGCGCTGCGCTACACCGGGGAGCGCCGGCAGTTCGGCCGGCCGCTCGCCGCCTTCCAGCTGACCCAGGCGAAGCTCGCGGACATGACGGCCGCCCTCACCGGCGCGGCGCTGCTCGCCGTGCACCTGGGCCGCATCGCCGAGGCGGGGGTCCTGCGCCCCGAGCAGGTCAGCCTCGGCAAGCTCAACAACGTCCGCGCCGCGCTCGAGGTCGCGCGCACCTGCCGCGCGCTGCTCGGCGGCGCCGGGATCACCCTCGACCACCCGGTGATGCGGCACATGGCGAACCTGGAGACCGTGCTGACGTACGAGGGGACCCACGAGGTCCACCAGCTCGTCGTCGGGCAGGCGCTCACCGGCATCGGGGCGTTCCGCTGATGGCCCTCGACCCGGCGGCCCTGCCCGGGCCCGCGCTGGCCTTCCTCGCCGAGCGCCACCTCGCCACGCTCACGACGCTGCGCCCGGACGGCACGCCGCACGTGGTGCCGGTCGGCTTCACCTGGGACGAGAGGGCGCGGGTCGCCCGGGTCATCACCGGCGGGGGCACCCGCAAGGCGCGCAACGCCGCGGCCGGCGGGCGGGCCGTCCTGTGCCAGGTCGACGGCTGGCGCTGGCTGAGCCTCGAGGGCCCGGTGCGGGTGCTCGACGACCCTGCGTCCGTGCAGGACGCGGTGCAGCGCTACGCCGAGCGGTACCGGCCGCCGCGGGAGAACCCCGAGCGCGTCGTGCTCGAGGTCGCCGTCGACCGGGTGCTGGGCCTCGTCGAGCGTCCCGCGCCCCGCGGCTGAGGGTCCCCCGCGGGACGGCGGGCGCCCGTGCCGGGTGGCCCGGCCGCCGCACGGGTCAGGAGACCCGGTCGATGCGCCGGTCGATGACGACCGTGTCGTCGCTGAGCGGGGCGGCGTCGGCGAGGTCGACCTCGCGGGGCGCCCCCTCGACGCGGGCCGTCCGCTCGTCCTCGGCGTCGTGCGCCGCGGCGGGGCCCGGGTGCGCGGCGGGCGGCGCGTCCTGGAGGCGGTCGCGGCGCAGGAGCACGTCGACGGCGAGGTCGAGCGCGTCGTCGACCTGCGCCTCGTCGTAGCCCCGGAACCGCACGTGGAAGACGGCCCGGCGCACGGACTCCGCGTCGAGCGGCTCGCCGACCGGCGCGCCGTCGAGCGTCGCGGCGAGCTCGGCGAGGAACGCGTCGACCTCGCGCGGGGCGTAGCCGCGGCGCAGCCCGCCGGCGCGCGCGAAGCGCGTGCCCGGGGCGGCGTCGAGGACGTCGAGGAGCTCCTCGGGCACCCCTGCGCCGGCGTCGTCGGCCGCGGTGCGCGCACCGGGCACGGCGGCGCGCCGCTCGGCGGCGAGCGCGCGCAGCTCGAGCACGTCGAGGTGGGCGTCGACGGCCGTCACGTCGTAGCCGCCGCGCACCAGGTCGAAGCCGGCGCGACGGATCTCCGCGGCGGTGACGCCGGCGGCCCCGGGGGCGCCCTCGAGCGCCTCCTGCACCCTGGCGAGGAACCGGTCGACCTGCGGGCGGGCGTACCCCCGCGTCATGCCCGTGGCCCTCGGGAAGCTCGCCACCGCTACCGCTCCTGTCAGTCGCCGGCCTCGCTCGTCGCGGCGAGCTGTCCGCACGCCCCGTCGATCTCGCGCCCCCGGGTGTCGCGGACGGTCACGGCCACGCCGTGGCGCTGCAGCCGCCGCACGAACTCGCGCTCGTCCTCCGGCCGGGAGGCCGTCCACCGCGACCCCGGGGTGGGGTTGAGGGGGATGAGGTTCACGTGCACGAGGTGCCCGGAGAGCAGCTCGCCGAGCAGGTCGGCGCGCCACGCCTGGTCGTTCACGTCCTTGATGAGGGCGTACTCGATGCTGGCACGCCGCCCGGTCGCCCGCGTGTAGCGCCACGCCGCGTCGAGCACCTCGCGCACCTTCCACCGGGTGTTCACCGGGACGAGCTCGTCGCGCAGCGCGTCGTCGGGCGCGTGCAGCGACACGGCGAGGCGCACCGAGAGCCCCTCCTCGCGCAGGCGGTCGATGGCCGGCACGAGGCCGACCGTGGAGACCGTCACCGAGCGCTGGCTGATGCCGAGGCCGTCGGGGGCGGGGTCGGTGATGCGCCGCACCGCGCCGAGGACCGCCTTGTAGTTCGCCAGCGGCTCGCCCATGCCCATGAACACGACGTTGGACAGGCGCGCCGGCCCGCCGGGCACCTCGCCGTCGCGCAGGGCGGCCGCGGCGGCGCGGACCTGGTCCACGATCTCCGCGGCGGACATGTTGCGGGTCAGGCCCGCCTGCCCGGTGGCGCAGAAGGGGCAGTTCATGCCGCAGCCGGCCTGCGAGGAGACGCACACGGTGGCCCGGTCCGGGTAGCGCATGAGCACCGACTCGACGAGCGCGCCGTCGAAGAGGCGCCACACCGTCTTGCGGGTCGTGCCGCCGTCGGCCTCGAGCGTGCGCACCGGCGTCAGCAGCGGCGGCAGCAGGGACGCGCCGAGGCGCTCGCGCAGCGCCGCCGGAAGGTCGGGCATGCGCGCCGGGTCGGCGGTGAGGTGCCCGAAGTAGTGCGTCGAGAGCTGCGCGGCCCGGAAGCCCTTCTCGCCGAGCTCCTCCACAGCGGCGCGCCGGTCGGCCGGGGCGAGGTCCGCGAGGTGCCGCGGCGGCTTGGCCCGCCGCGGCGCGGCGAAGGTCAGCAGGCCGGGGCGCGGCGGCGCGGCGGGCGCGGCGGCGGCGCTGCCGGCGTCGGGCGCCGACGCGGGCGGCTCGGCCGGCGGGACGGCGGCGAGCGCCGGCACGGGGGCGTCGAGCGGGTCCGCAGCGGGCACGTCGGGGGTGGCGGGCTGGACAGGCATCGTCCTGCCAGTCTGGCACGCGGCGCGCGCCCGGCCCGCACGTCGAGACCGACGTCACGCCGCACGAGCGCGACGCAGCCGTACGAAGCCCCGGAGGTCCCGTGCCCGACCTGCCCGACCCGTCCCCCGCCCGCGTCCTCGTCGTCAACGCCGGGTCGAGCAGCCTCAAGCTCGCCGTGCTCGACCGCGGCGGGGCCGTCCTCGCCGCGCGCACCGTCGAGCGGTGGTCGCGGGACGACCTCGCCCCGCTGCGGGCGCTGCTCGACGAGGCCGGCGGGGCCGACGCCGTCGGGCACCGGGTGGTGCACGGCGGCGGGCGCTACGAGGCGCCGGTGCTCGTCGACGACGCGGCGCTGGCCGCGCTCGACGAGACCGTCGCGCTCGCGCCGCTGCACAACCCGCCCGCGCTCGCCGCGGTGCGCGCGGTCCGCGAGGCCCTGCCCGGGGTGCCCGCGGTCGCCTGCTTCGACACCGCCTTCCACGCGACCCTGCCGGCCGCCGCCGCGACGTACGCCCTCCCGCGGGGGCTCACCGAGCGCTACGGGCTGCGCCGCTACGGCTTCCACGGCCTGAGCCACGCCTACGCGGCGCGCCGCGGGGCCGAGCTCGCCGGGCGGCCGCTGGAGGACCTGCGCGCGGTGACCTGCCACCTCGGCGCCGGCGCCTCCCTCGCCGCGGTCCGCGGCGGGCGCTCGGTGGACACCACGATGGGCTTCACCCCGCTCGAGGGCCTCGTCATGGTCACCCGGTCGGGGACGGTCGACCCCGGGATGCTGCTCTGGCTGCTGCGCCAGGACGGCGTCGACGTCGACGGCCTCGAGCGCACCCTCCTGCGCGAGTCCGGCCTGGCCGGGCTGTCCGGCACCTCGGGCGACCTGCGCGACGTGCTCGCCGCGCGCGACGCCGGCGACGACGGCGCGGCGCTGGCGTACGACGTCTTCGTGCACCGGCTGGCGAGGGAGGCCGCGGCGATGACGGCGGCGACCGGCGGGCTCGACCTGCTCGTGCTGACCGGCGGCATCGGCGAGCACTCCGCGCCGGTGCGGCGCGACCTCGCCGCGCGCCTGGCGCACCTCGGTGCCGCCGTCGACGACGCGGCGAACGACGCGGCCCACGGCGACGCCGTCGTGTCCCCCGACGGCTCCCCCGTGGCGGTCGCCGTCGTGACGGCGCGCGAGGACCTGGAGATCGCGCGGCAGGTGCGGGAGGTCGTGGCGGCGGGCTGAGCGCCGGGCGTCAGCCGGCCCCGAGCGCCGCGGCGAGCACGAGGTGCACGACCGGCGCGGTGGGCAGCAGCGAGTCGAGGCGGTCCATGAAGCCGCCGTGCCCGGGCAGCAGCGAGCCCATGTCCTTGATGCCGAGGTCGCGCTTGACCATCGACTCGCCGAGGTCGCCCACGGTCGCGGTGAGCACCGCGAGCAGGCCGAGCAGCGCCCCCTGCCACGGCGCCAGGCCGACGAGCGCCCCGCCCGCGAGCCACCCGACCAGCACGGCCGCCAGCACCGAGCCGCCGACGCCCTCCCACGACTTCTTCGGCGACACCGTGGGCGCCATCGGGTGCCGGCCGAGGAGCACCCCCGCGGCGTACCCGCCGGTGTCGGAGGCGACGGTGACGAGGATGAACAGGACGACGCGGCTGACGCCGTCGTCCTCGCGCAGCATGAGCACGGCGAAGCCGGCGAGGAACGGGACGTAGACCGCGGCGAACACGGCCGCGGTCGCGTCGCGGGCGTACCCGCGCGCCCCCTCCGGCAGCCGCCACAGCAGCACCGCGGCGACGGTGGCCGCCAGCGCCACGACGAGCGCCTCCGCGCCGCCGGCCCAGGCGCCGGCGAGCATCGCGGCGCCGCCGACGAGGACGGGCGGCAGCGGCACGCGGATGCCGCCGGCGAGCAGGGCGTTGCGCAGCTCCCACAGCCCCGCGGCGAGCACCGCGCCGACGAGCACGACGAACGCGACCGGCTCGACGACGAGGCTCGCCACCACGGCCGCGGCCAGCGCGACGCCCACGCCCACCGCCGCGGGCAGGTCGCGCCCGGCGCGGCTGCGCTTCTCCGGCGGCGGCACCGGCTCGACCGGCACCGGCTCCACCGGCGAGGTCGGCTCGTGGACGCTCGGCGGCGAGGGCGGCAGCCCGCCGGGGACGGGCGGGTCGGGCGTCTCCTGCACGTGCGGGTCCGCCTAGACCTCGAGGAGCTCGGCTTCCTTGTGCTTGAGCAGGTCGTCGACGTTCGCCACGTAGCGGCCCGTGACCTCCTCGAGCGACTTCTCCGCGCGGCGCACCTCGTCCTCGCCGGCGTCGCCGTCGCGCACGAGGCGGTCGAGCGCCTCCTTGGCGTGCCGGCGCACGTTGCGGATCGAGACGCGCGCGTCCTCGGCCTTGCTGCGCGCGACCTTTATGTACTCCCGCCGGCGCTCCTCGGTGAGCTGCGGGAGCACGACGCGGATGATGCTGCCGTCGTTGGTCGGGTTGACGCCCAGGTCGGAGTCGCGGATCGCGCGCTCGACCGCCGGCAGCGACGACTTGTCGTACGGCTGCACGATGATCATGCGCGCCTCGGGCGTCTGGAACGACGCCAGCTGGTTCACCGGCGTCGGCGCGCCGTAGTAGTCGACGACCACCTTGGAGAACATCGCGGGCGTCGCCCGGCCGGTGCGGATCGTGGAGAAGTCCTCGCGGGCCACGCCCACCGCCTTCTCCATCTTCTCCTCGGCCTCGAAGAGGGTCTCCTCGATCACGCTGCGCTCCTGTCGCTCGTCCGCCTCGGCCCGTCCCGCGCCCGCCGCCGCTCAGGCGGCGGCGTCGTCCCCGGTGACGAGCGTCCCGATCCTCTCACCACGCACGACCCGCGCGATGTTGCCGTCCCGCATGAGGTCGAACACCACGATGGGCAGCGCGTTCTCCTGGCAGAGGCTGAACGCCGCGGCGTCGGCGACCTTGAGGTCGCGGCGCAGCACCTCGGCGTAGCTCACGCGCTCGTAGCGGCGCGCGTCCGGCACCCTGCGCGGGTCGGCGTCGTACACGCCGTCGGTGCCGTTCTTGCCCATGAGCAGCGCGTCGCAGTGGATCTCCAGCGCGCGCTGGGCCGAGACGGTGTCGGTGGAGAAGTACGGC
The DNA here is from genome assembly GCF_003594885.1 of Vallicoccus soli. NCBI lineage: Bacteria > Bacillati > Actinomycetota > Actinomycetes > Motilibacterales > Vallicoccaceae > Vallicoccus > Vallicoccus soli. Next base: position 1,099,207 of record NZ_QZEZ01000001.1, on the reverse strand, counting down.
ATCCCGGCGCCGGCGCCGAAGATCACGACGCGGCCCTTCTCGAGGTGGCGGATCGCGCGGCGCGGGATGTACGGCTCGGCGACCTGGCCCATGGCGATCGCGGTCTGCACCCGCGTGTCGATGCCCTGCTTCTCGAGGAAGTCCTGCAGCGCGAGGCAGTTCATGACCGTGCCGAGCATGCCCATGTAGTCCGCGCGGGCCCGGTCGATGCCGCGCTGGGACAGCTCCGCGCCGCGGAAGAAGTTGCCCCCGCCGACGACGATGGCGACCTCCGTGCCGCCGCGCACCACGTCGGCCACCTGCCGGGCCATGTCCTGCACGACGTCCGGGTCGACCCCGACGCCACCGCCGCCGAACACCTCGCCGGACATCTTGAGCAGGACCCGCCGGTACGGCGCCGCGGCCCGCCCCTCGTCCTGCGCCCGGTCCGGCGCCCCGTCCTGGGCCCGGTCCTGCGCCCCGTCCTGCGTCACGGTCAGCTCCACGCTCGCTCCTCGGTCGTACGGCTCGTCGGGCTGGGTCTGGGTCGCTCGCCGGTGGTCGCTCGCCGGTGGTGGCCCGCCGGGGGCCGGTCGCCCGGGGCCGGGTGCGCGCCGGTCCCCGCCCCCGGGTCGGGGACGGGGACCGGTCGCACCGCGGTCCGGCCGGCCTCAGGCCTGGCCGACCTCGAAGCGCGCGAAGCGGCTGACGCTCACGCCGGCGGCGTCGAGGACCGCCTTGACGGTCTTCTTGCTGTCCTGGACCGAGGCCTGCTCGAGCAGGACGACGTCCTTGAAGAAACCGTTGACCCGGCCCTCCACGATCTTGGGCAGCGCCTGCTCGGGCTTGCCCTCCTCGCGGGCCGTGGCCTCGGCGATGCGCCGCTCGTTCTCGACCGTCTCGGCCGGGACCTCGTCGCGGGTGGTGAACTGCGGGCGCATGGCCGCGACCTGCATGGCCGCGCCGCGCGCCGCCTCGGCGTCGCCGCCCTCGAACTCCACGAGCACGCCGACCTGCGCGGGCAGGTCCGAGGAGCGCTTGTGCATGTACGCGGCGACCTGCTTGCCCTCGCCGCCGAGCAGCGCCACGCGGCGCAGCTCGAGCTTCTCGCCGATGACGGCGGAGGCGGCGGAGATGCTCTCCTCGACGGTGCGCCCGTCGGCCAGCTGCTCGCCGAGCACGGCCTGCACGTCGTCGAGGCGCCGGGCCGCGACGTGGGCGACGATGTCGTTGGCGAGCTGCTGGAACTGCTCGTTCTTGGCGACGAAGTCGGTCTCGCAGGCGAGCTCGATCATCGCGCCCTCGGCCGCGGCCACGAGGCCGTTGGACGCGCTGCGCTCGGCGCCGCGCTTCTGGGCCTTGGCCGCACCCTTGACGCGCAGCTCCTCGATGGCCTTCTCGAAGTCGCCGTCGGTCTCGGTGAGCGCCTTCTTCGCGTCCATCATCCCGGCGCCGGTGGCGTCGCGGAGCTTCTTGACGTCCGCGGCGGTGAAGTTCGCCATGGTGGTCGGTCCCCTCGTCTCGTTCGTACCGGGCGCGCCCCCGACGGCCCGGCACCCTCGTGGGGTGCCGGGCCGTCGGGGACCGCTGCTGGTGGTGTGCCTCAGGCCTGCGGGGCGGTCGGCTCGACGACACCCGGGCCGCCGGCCGGCGTGCCGCCGGTGTCCTCGGCGGAGGCGGTCTCCGCGGCCGCGGCCTCGGCCGGAGCGTCGGCCGCGGGGGCCTCGGCAGCGGCGGCCGCGGCGGCCTCCGGAGCGGCACCGGCCGCGTCGCCCGCGAGGAGCGCCTGCTCCCACTCCGGCAGCGGCTCGTCGCCGCCGAGCTCGGCGCCGGCCGCGGCCTGGGCCGCGTCGTTGCCGCCCGCGCGGGCCATGAGGCCGTCGGCGACGGCGTCGGCGAGCACGCGGGTGAGCAGCGTGACCGAGCGGATCGCGTCGTCGTTGCCCGGGATCGGGTAGTCGACCTCGTCCGGGTCGCAGTTGGTGTCGAGGATCGCCACGACCGGGATGCCGAGCTTCTTGGCCTCGCCGACCGCGATGTGCTCCTTCTTGGTGTCCACGATCCAGACCGCGCTCGGGACGCGGGCCATGTCGCGGATGCCGCCGAGGGTGCGCTCGAGCTTCTCCTTCTCGCGCTGCAGGACGAGGAGCTCCTTCTTGGTCATCCCCGAGCCCGCCACGTCGGCGAAGTCGATCTCCTCGAGCTCCTTGAGGCGCTGGAGCCGCTTGTAGACCGTCTGGAAGTTCGTCAGCATGCCGCCGAGCCAGCGCTGGTTGACGTAGGGCATGCCCACGCGCGTCGCCTGCTCGGCGATCGCCTCCTGCGCCTGCTTCTTGGTGCCGACGAACAGCAGCGAGCCGCCGTGCGCCACGGTCTCCTTGACGAAGTCGTAGGCGCGGTCGATGTAGCTCAGCGACTGCTGGATGTCGATGATGTAGATGCCGTTGCGCTCGGTGAAGATGAAGCGCTTCATCTTCGGGTTCCACCGACGGGTCTGGTGCCCGAAGTGGACGCCGCTCTCGAGCAGCTGCCGCATGGTGACGACGGCCATGGCCGCGCTCCTCCTGCGCCCGCGGCGAGCCCCGGACGGGGACGCGGCGGGCGCGCTCTCGGTTCCTCGCGCCGGCCGGGCGGCCGGTGCGCCTGACGCCCGCGGCGGCGCCCGTGCCGCGAGGGGACGCGGACCGGAGGGCGCTCCCCCGCCGTCGCGGCGGGAAGCGGGCGTGCGAAGTCGACCCGCACGGACGGGTCGCTCCGGCCAGTGTAGGGGACGCGGCGCCCCGCCTCACCCGCCGCCGGCGCCGGGCTCCACCGGGCGGCCGACCACGCCGTGCAGGTGGCAGGCCGCGACGTGCCCCGTCCCGGCGCCGACCCCCTGCAGCGCGGGGTCCACCAGCGGGCAGGGCTCGAAGGCGTCCGGGCAGCGGGTGCGGAACCGGCAGCCGCTCGGCGGCGCGGTCGGGCTCGGGACGTCGCCGCGCAGCACCACGCGCCGGCGGGCGCGCTCGCGGCGCGGGTCCGGCACCGGCACGGCCGAGAGCAGGGCGCGGGCGTACGGGTGGGCCGGCTCGGCCTCGAGGTCCGCCCGCGCGGCGACCTCCACGACGCGCCCGAGGTACATCACCGCCACCCGGTCGCTGACGTGGGCGACCGCCGCGAGGTCGTGGGCGATGAACAGGTACGTGAGCCCCAGCTCGCGCTGCAGGCGGCGCAGCAGGTTGAGGACCTGGGCCTGGATGGACACGTCCAGCGACGCGACCGGCTCGTCGAGCACGATGAAGTCGGGCTCGCCGGCGAGGGCGCGGGCGATGCCGACGCGCTGGCGCTGGCCGCCGGAGAGCTCGTGCGGGTGCCGCTCGCGCCAGTCCGGGTCCAGGCCCACGAGCTCGAGCAGCTCGCCGACGCGGCCCCGCCGGTCGGCGCGGTGCAGGCCGTGCACCTCCAGCGGCTCGCTCACCGCCTGCCCCACCGTGCGGCGGGGGTCGAGCGACGCGTACGGGTCCTGGAAGACCATCGCGACGCGGCGCCGCAGCGCGCGCAGGTCCCGCTGGCCGAGCGCGGTGACGTCGGTCCCGTCGAGGACCACCCGGCCCGCCGTCGGCTCGACGAGGCGCAGCACCGCCTGCCCGAGGGTCGACTTGCCGCAGCCGCTCTCCCCCACCAGCCCCAGCGTCTCGCCGCGGCGCACGTCGAGGTCGACGCCGTCGACCGCGCGCACGGCGCCGGCAGGGCGGCGCAGCACGCCGCGCCCGCGCACCGGGAAGTGCACCTCGAGCCCCCGGACCCGCAGCAGCTCGTCCGCGCTCACCGGCGCACCTCGCAGAACGTCGCGGCGGCGTGCGCGGGGCCGACCGGGCGCAGCGGGGGCACCTGCTCGTCGCAGCGGGCGTCCCCGCGGCCCGCCGCGGCGACGGGGCAGCGGGGGCGGAAGGCGCACCCGGGCGGCAGCCGCGCCGGGTCCGGCGGCAGGCCGGGGATCGCGGCCAGCTCCTCGTCCTCGCGCCCGAGCACGGGCAGCGACCCGAGCAGCCCGACGGTGTACGGGTGGCGCGGGTCGTCGAAGAGCGCCTCGACCGGCCCGTCCTCGACGACCCGGCCGGCGTACATGACCACGACGCGGTCGGCGATGCCGGCGACGACGCCGAGGTCGTGGGTGATCCAGACGACGGCGGTGCCCAGCTCGCGCTGCAGGTCGGCCACGAGCTCGAGGATCTGCGCCTGCACCGTGACGTCGAGGGCGGTCGTCGCCTCGTCGGCGACGAGGACGTCGGGGTCGCAGGAGATGCCGATCGCGATCATGACGCGCTGGCGCATGCCGCCGGAGAGCTGGTGGGGGTGCTCGTCGAGCCGGCGGCGCGGGTCGGGGATGCCGACCCGCCCGAGCAGGTCCAGCGCGCGCTCGCGGGCGGCGGCGCCGCTGAGCCCGAGGTGCTCCTGCATGCCCTCGGTGAGCTGGCGGCCGACCGTCAGCACCGGGTTGAGCGAGGTCATGGGGTCCTGGAAGACCACCCCGACGCCGGGCCCCCGGACGCGGCGCAGCTCCTCCGGGGCCATCGCCAGCAGGTCGCGCCCGTCGAGCAGCGCCCGGCCGGTCACCTCCGCGCCGCCGGGCACGAGGCCCAGCATCGAGAGCACGCTGACCGTCTTGCCGCTGCCGGACTCGCCGACGACGGCGAGGGTCTCGCCGCGCCGCACGTCGTACGAGATGCCGTTGACCACCCGCGCGTCGGGGCGCCCGCGGCGCCCGGGGAAGCGCACGGCGAGGTCCCGGACCGCGAGGGCGGGCACGTCCGTGCCGGCGACGGGGGCGGCGGGGGCGGGCGGGGTCATGCGCGGCTCCTCGAGCGCGGGTCGAGGACGTCGCGCAGGCGGTCGCCCAGCACGTTGAAGGCGAGCACGACGAGGAAGATCGCCAGGCCGGGGAAGAGCGCCATCCACCACGCCTGCTCGATGAAGCCGCGGCCCTCCACGAGCATCCGGCCCCACGAGGGCTCCGGGGGCTGCGTGCCGAGGCCGATGAACGACAGGGCCGCCTCGGAGAGGATCGCGAACGCGAGGCTGATCGAGGTCTGGACGATGATCGGGCCGGCGACGTTGGGCAGCACGTGCAGGCCGAGGATCCGCACGTCGGACGCCCCCGCGGACCGGGAGGCCCGCACGAAGACCTCCTCGCGCACGCTCAGCACGCTGGCGCGGGTCACGCGGGCGAAGATCGGCGTGTAGACGACGCCGATGGCCACCATCGCGTTGGTGGTGCCGGGGCCCAGGACGGCGAGCACCGCGATGGCGAGCAGGATCGCCGGGAACGCGAAGAGCACGTCCATGACGCGCATGACGACGTCGTCGACCCAGCGGCCGTAGTAGCCCGCGACGAGCCCGCACAGCACGCCCGCCACCAGCGCGATCCCGACGGCCACGAGCCCCACGCGCAGCGAGGCCGCCGCGCCGAGCAGCACGCGGGACAGGACGTCGCGGCCGAGCTCGTCCGTGCCGAAGGGGTGGGCGCCGCTGGGCGCCTGCAGCCGCTCCTGCACGTCGACCTCGTTGGCGCCGTACGGGGCGAGCACGCCGCCGAGGACGGCCGCGAGGACCAGGACGAGCAGGACCACCAGCGCCCCGACGGCGGCGGGGTCGCGCAGCAGGTCGCGCACCACGAGGCGCCAGCCCGTGGCCTCCGCGGGAGCGGCGAGGTCGCCGGCCTCGCGCACCGGCAGGGGGCCGTCGGCGGCGCTCACGAGGTGCCGATCCGCGGGTCGAGGGCGGCGTACAGCAGGTCGACGAGCAGGTTCACCAGGAGGAACACCACCGCGAAGAGGAGGACGGCGCCCTGCAGCACCGGGTAGTCGCGCTGGCGCACGGCCAGCAGCGCCAGCTCGCCGAGGCCGGGGAAGGCGAAGACGACCTCGACGACGACGACGCCGGAGAGCAGGTAGGCCAGCTGGATGCCCGTCACCGTGACGACGGGGACGAGCGCGTTGCGCACCACGTGCCGGCCGAGCACGACGCGCTCGCGCAGCCCCTTGGCCCGCGCGGTGCGCGTGTGGTCCTGCGCCATGACCTCGAGCACCGAGGCGCGCACGAACCGGGTGAGGATCGACCCGGACACGACGCCGACGGTGACGGCCGGCAGCACCAGGCGCTGCAGCCAGCCGAGCGGGTCCTCGGTCAGCGGTACGTAGCCGCCCGAGGGCAGCCAGCCGAGCGTCAGCGAGAAGACGAGGATGAGCAGGATCCCGAGCCAGAAGTCCGGGATGCTGATGCCCGCCTGGCTCACGACCGTCGCGGCGTGGTCCGTCGCCGTCCCCCGCCGCCGCGCCGCCAGCAGCCCCAGCGGGAACGCCATGAGCAGCGCGACGACGATGGCCCCGAGGGCGAGGCTCAGGGTCGCCGGCAGCCGCTCGGCGACCAGGCCGGTGACCGTCTCGCCGGACCGGAAGCTCACCCCGAGGTCGCCGGTGAGGGCGCGCCCCGCCCAGTCGAGGTACTGCACGAGCAGCGGCTCGTCGAGGCCCGACCGCTCGCGCAGGGCGTCGTACGTCTCCTGGTCGAACCGCGTGCCCAGCGCGAGGCGGACCGGGTCGCCGGGGACGAGGTGCACCAGCGAGAACACCGCCACGCTCACCCCGACGAGGACGAGCAGCGCCTGCAGCGCGCGGCGCAGGACGTACGCGGTCACGCCCGCACCCCCGTGCGGCTCACTGCGAGAGCTCGACCGTCTCGAAGTTCACCGCCCGGTCGGCGCGGACCTCGTACCCGGTCACGTCGTCGGACCAGGCCTGGACCACGTCGGGGTTGTAGAAGTACAGGTAGCTGACCTCGTCGACGATCGTCGTCGCCGCCTGGTCGTAGAGCTCCTTGCGCCGGTCGCGGTCGGTCTCCGTGGCCGCCTCGTCGAGCAGCCGGTCGACCTCCGGGTTGCAGTAGCCCTGGTAGTTGTTGCCGCCCTCGCAGCGGTGCTGGGAGTCGTACCAGCCGAACGGGTCGTTGTTGCCGAGCCAGCCGAGCATGAAGGCGTCGAAGTCGCCGCGACCCTGCCGGTCGAGCCAGGTCGCGAAGTCGACCGTCTCCACCTGCACGTCCACCCCGACCTCGCCGAGCTGCGCGGCGATCACCTGCGCCGCCTGCACGGTCTCCGGGAACTCGTCGGTGACCATGAGCCGCATCGCCTGCCCGTCCTGCACGCCGGCCTCCTGCAGCAGGCTGCGCGCGCGGTCCGGGTCGGGCTCGAACGGGGCGTAGTCGTAGTACCAGAAGCTCTGCTCGGGGATCGCGGCCTGGTTGACCGTGGCGGCGTCGAAGCGGGCGGCCTGCGTCACCGCCTCGCGGTCGACGGCGTACGCCATCGCCTGGCGGGCCCGCACGTCCGACCACGGCTCCTGGGCGATGTTGAACGCCATGTACCAGTAGTCGACGCTCGGGGTGCGCCCGAGCGTGACGCCGTCCTCGTCCTCCAGCGACGTGATGTCCTGCGGCGGCACGTTGTCCGTCCACTGCACCTCGCCGGTGCGCAGCGCGGTCAGCGCCTGCGTCGGCTCGGCGACGAAGCGGACCTCCACCTCGCCCACGCCCGGCGCGTCGCCCCAGTAGTCCTCGAACGCCGTGAGCTGCACGTCGCCCGGGTTGACCGACGCCAGCCGGTACGGCCCCGTGCCCACCGCCTCCTGGTTCAGGTCGACCTGCTCCGCGGCGCCCTCGGGCAGGATCGCCATGCCCTTGAAGTTGCCGATCTGGTCGAGCAGGTTCGGCGTCGGCGCGGACAGGCGCAGCTCCACCGTGCGCGGGTCCACCGCCACGACGTCCTCGACGGTGGCGAAGCGGTACGCGTTCTGCAGCTCCTCGTCGACGATGCGGTCGTAGCTGTAGACCACGTCGGCCGCGTCGAACTCCGACCCGTCGTGGAACACGACCCCGTCGCGGAGGGTGAACGACCAGGTGAGGCCGTCCTCGCTGGTCGTCCACTCCGTGGCGAGCGACGGCTGGTAGGTCAGGTCCTCCGGGTCCGGCACGACGAGCGTGTCGTAGACGTTCTCGAGCACCTGGAAGCTCGGGTACGCCGACGTCTTGTGCGGGTCGAGCTGGTCGGGACGGCCGCTGATCGCCGCGACGAAGGTGCCGTCGCCGCCGCCACCGCCGCCCCCGCTCCCGCCGGAGCCGCCGCCCTCGACGTCGACGTCGTCCCCGCCGCCCGAGCAGGCGCCGGCGAGCAGGGCCGCGGCGGCCGCGGCGGCGAGCGCGCGGGCCCGCCGTCGGCCGGGCGCTCGGGTGGTGGGCGTGCTCGCGGTGGTCCGCATGGGGCTCCCCCGTCCGTGGGTACGGCAGCCGGTCCCGTCCTTCCTCCCCCATCCGGAGCAGCGGGTCGCCCTGCCGCGCCCGCCCGGCGGCGCATCGTGACGGTTTCGTGACCTCGTCGGCCCGCCGTCCCCAGGTCCCGCCGGCGCCCGCCGTCCACAGCCCGCCCGCGCGCCGGCCCGCCGCAGGTCCGGTCCCCGGCAGGGTCCTCGCGTGCCGACCGCTCCCGTCCCCCTGCTCGCCCTGCTCGCCGCCGCCGCTGCCGGTGCCGCGCTCGCGCTGCTCGGCGCCGGGGCGCTGGCGGTGCCCGCGCGCGCCGCCCCGGTGGGCTCCGCCGGCGCGTCCGCCGCGCCGGCGCAGGGCCCGCCCGCGCCCGCCGCGTGGGTCGCCCCCGTCCCGCTGGACCCGCGGGGACCGCTGCGCCGCTTCGTCGCGCCCGCGCACCGCTACGGCCCCGGGCACCGCGGCGTCGACCTGCCCGCACCCGCCGGCGCCGCCGTGCGGGTCGCCGGCGCCGGCAGGGTGGCGTTCGCCGGGCGGGTGGGCGGGCGCCCGGTCGTGTCGGTCGACCACCCGGGCGGGGTGCGGACGACCTACGAGCCCGTGCAGGCGTCGGTGCGCCGCGGCGACGCCGTGGCCGCGGGGGACCCGCTCGGCGCCCTCGTGCCGTCGGGCTCGCACTGCCCGCCCGCCGCGTGCCTGCACTGGGGGCTCCGGGTCGGCCCCGGCCTGCTCGACTACGCCGACCCGATGGCGCTGCTCCACGCGGGCCCGCCGCGGCTCCTGCCGCTGCTCGCTGCGCCCGGGGGCGGCGCGCCCGCGCGCGCGGTACCCCCGGCGCCTGCACGGGCTCCGGGGTCCCCGCGGGCGGGGCGACAGCGGGGCCGGCGGACCGCGACGGGCGCGGCGGGCTCCTCCTGCCGGTGGCGGGCGGGCTGGCGCTCGCCGGTGCGGGCCTGGCCGGAGCCGCCGCCCGGCGCGCCGCGGCGTGACGGCGTCGAGCTGCACCACGCCAGGCCCCTGCGCCCTTGCTGCGCGCCGGCCGGGCCACCGCGGGCCCGGACGAGGCGCACCGGGGGCACCGGTGCGCCCCCGGCTGACCCGGCTGACCCCTCAGTAGCGGACGCCGCGCAGGAAGTCGAAACCGACCTCGGCGGTCTCGAGCGCGTCCTCGGGCTCGCGCGGGTCGGTGCCCGCGTCGTCCCGCTCGACGATGAACTCGACCGTCCCGCCCCGGCGCGCCTGGCGGAAGATGCGCGGGAAGTCGATGAGCCCCTGCCCCGGGTCCTCGAAGAGCGCGTCCAGCCCCATGTCCTTGACGTGGAACTGGCGGAACCGCCCGGGGTGCGCCCTGATGACGTCCACGGGGTCGTGCGCCCCGCGCCAGACCCAGTACAGGTCGAGCTGGAAGTGCACCAGCGCCGGGTCCGTCTCCTCGAGCAGGATGTCCATGCCCGTGCGCCCGGACCCGTCGTCCATGCGCAGGAACTCGTTGTGGTGGTTGTGGTAGCCGAACTGGATCCGGTGGTTGCGCGCGATCCGCCCGGCGCGGTCGAGGTCGCGGGCCAGCGCCTCGTACCGGGCGGCGTCGCGGATCGGGCCGTCCTCGTCAGTGCCGAAGTACGGGTGGTTGACGTAGGTCGCGCCGAGCGTGCGGGCGTCGCGCAGCGACTGCCGCCACGCCGCGGCGTCGAACGGCTGCGGGATGCCGATGTGGGCCGAGGTCGCCCTGAGCCCGTGGTCGTCGAGCGCCTCGCGGAACTCCTGCACCGTCAGGCCCGCCGGGGCGCCCGCGGTCTCCACGTTGCGGTAGCCGATGTCCCGCAGGGTGGAGAGCGTGAGGTCGACGTCCTGGCTGAGGATGTCGCGGACCGTGTAGAGCTGGATGCTGATCCGCCGGACCGGGATCCGCTGGTCGCCGTGGTCGCCGTGGTCGTCGGCGGCACGGGCGGGGGCGGCGAGCGCACCACCGGCCCCCGCGAGCGCGGCGGTGCCGGCTGCCGCCTTGAGGAAGCCGCGGCGCGACGCGAGCGCGGCCACCTCCTCGGGGCGCGCCGGGTGCTGGGCAGGGCCGTTGCACATGGGCTCCTCCTTCGTCCGGGGCCACGCTGCGCCGGAGCAGCGGCAGGTCGCCGCTGCCGTGGAGTGCGGGACGCGCCGCGGGCGCGACCCCTGCTGTGGCCGGGAAGGTAGTCACTCGCGCCGCACCTGTGAAGCCCCGACCGGCTGGCGCGCCGGCCGGGGTGGTGGTGCCGGCGGTCAGTCCTTGACCTCGCTCAGCTTGCCGCGCATCTGCAGCACCGCCTTGGTGTGCATCTGGCAGATGCGCGACTCGGTCACGCCGAGGACCTTGCCGATCTCCGCGAGCGTCAGGCCCTCGTAGTAGTAGAGCGTCACGACGATCTTCTCCCGCTCGGGGAGCTGGTTGATCGCCTTGGCGAGGAGGTACTTCGTCTCCTCGGACTCGAAGGCGAGCACGGGGTCCTCGGCCTTGGTGTCCTCGAGGGTGTCGACGAGGCTGAGCTTGTCGCCCTTCTCGCCGCCGACGCTGAGCAGCTCGTCGAGCGCGACGACGTTGACGTACGACACCTGGCTGAAGATGGCGTGCAGCTCGTCGAGCCGGATGCCCATCTCCTGGGCGACCTCGGCCTCGGTCGGCGTGCGGTGCAGCCGGCCCTCGAGCAGCGCGTACGCCTTCTCGACCTCGCGCGCCTTGTAGCGGACCGAGCGCGGGATCCAGTCGATGGCCCGCAGCTCGTCGATGATCGCGCCGCGGATGCGGTTGATCGCGTACGTCTCGAACTTGATCGCGCGCTCGATGTCGAACTTGTCGATGGCGTCGATGAGCCCGAAGATCCCGTACGAGACGAGGTCGGCCTGCTCGATGTTCGACGGCAGGCCCACGCCGACGCGGCCGGCGACGTACTTCACCAGCGGCGAGTAGTGCAGGATCAGCCGCTCGCGCAGGGCGGGGTCCCCGGTGGACTTGTAGTCCTCCCACAGGGACCGCAGCGCACCCTCGGTCTCCTCGGCGTCGCCCACCGGCCACCTCCCCCTCTGCGCACGGCCCTGCTGGGCCGACCTTCCCCCGACGGAGGACCTCACGCCCGGGGGTGGGCCCGGGCATAGGTCGACCGCAGCCGTTCGGCCGTGACGTGGGTGTAGACCTGCGTCGTGGTGAGCGTAGCGTGACCGAGGAGCTCCTGGACCGTGCGCAGGTCGGCGCCGCCCTCGAGCAGGTGCGTGGCGGCGCTGTGGCGCAGCCCGTGCGGGGCGAGGTCGGGTGCCCCCGGGACCGAGCGCACCGCGCGGTGGACCACCTCCCGCGCCGCGCGCTGGTCGAGCCGCCCGCCGCGACGGCCCAGCAGCAGGGCGGCCCCGCTGCGCGGCCCCTCCAGCACCGGGCGGCCCCGCGCCCGCCACGCGTCGAGCGCGGCGAGCGCCGGCACGCCGAGCGGCACCGCCCGCTCCTTGTCGCCCTTGCCGACGACGCGCACCAGCCGGCGGGCGTCGTCGACGTCGCCCAGGTCGAGCCCGCACAGCTCGCCGACCCGCACGCCGGTCGCGTAGAGCAGCTCGAGCACCGCGCGGTCGCGCAGCGCCAGCGCGGCCGCGGCCGGGTCGTGCGCGCCGGCGGCCCGCTGCGCGCGCTCGCCCGCGGCGTCGAGGACGGCGCCGGCCTGCTCCTGGCGCAGCACGCCCGGCAGCGTGCGGTGCGGCTTGGGCGAGGCCAGCAGCGCACCGGCGTCGGCGTCGGCCAGCCCGCGCCGGGCGCACCAAGCGGTCAGGGCGCGCGCCGCGCTGGCCCGCCGGGCGAGCGTGGTGCGCGCGAGCCCGCGCGCCTGCAGCCCCGCGAGCCACGAGCGGAGCAGCCGCAGGTCGAGGTCGGCGGGGGTGCGGGCCCCCCTGCGGGACGCGTGCGCCAGCAGGTCCGCCGCGTCGCCGGCGTACGCGCGCACCGAGTGGGCCGACAGCCCGCGCTCGTCGCGCAGGTGCACCACGAAGCCGTCCAGCGCCTCGCGCAGGGCCGGGGCGTCCGCGAGGGGGTCCACCGGCGGGTCCGGGGGCGCCGCGGACGGGGCAGCGGCCCCACCCCCGGCACCCGCCGCACGGCCCGCACCGGGAGCGCCCGCGCTGGCCGCTCCGATCCCTGCCGAGCCGGTCCCCTGCGCGTCGTCGGCCACGCGGCCACGCTGCCGAGCGCGCCCCCGCGGCGCAACGTCCCACGCCGTCCGCGGGCGCACGGCTCAGGCCCGCTCCGGCCGCCGACGCGCGCGCAGGGCCGCGGACACCCGGTGCCCGTGCTCGTCGGCCTCGGCGAGCCCCTCGAGCACGAGCAGCCCCAGCGCGGCGCGCACCGACCCGAGGTCCAGCCCGGCCTCGCGCGCCAGCCGCGCCACCGGAGCGCCGCGGCGGACCGGCAGCGCGTCGAGCACCCGCAGCTGCACGGGGGTGAGCCCGTCCTCCGGCCGCTCCTCACCGCGCGGCGCCGGCGCCGCGTCGTCGCCGAGCCGGCCGACGGCGTCCACGACCTCCGCGCCGCTGGTGACCAGCACCGCGCGCCCGGCGCGCACGAGCGCGTGGCAGCCGGCCGACGTCGGCGCGGTCACCGGCCCGGGCACCGCCATCACCGTCCGCCCGAGCGCCGCCGCGTGGCCGGCGGTGGAGGCCGTGCCGCTGCGCACCGCCGCCTCCACGACGACCGTCCCGCGCGTCAGCGCGGCCACGAGCCGGTTGCGCTGCAGCAGGCGGGACCGGGTCACCGTCGCTCCCGGCGGCAGCTCCGACACCACCGCCCCCGACTGCGCGACGCGGTGCAGCAGCAGCTCGTGGCCCCGGGGGTAGACGGCGTCCGCCCCGCAGGCCAGCACGGCCACCGTCGACCCGCCGCCGGCCACGGCGCCGCGGTGCGCGGCGGCGTCCACCCCGTACGCCGCGCCGCTGAGGACCGTCCACCCGCGCTCGGCGACCTCCGCGGCGAGGTCGGCGGCGACGTGCTCGCCGTACGCCGTCGCCGCCCGGGCGCCGATGACGGCCACCGAGCGCGCGGCGAGCGCGCGCAGGTCGGCCGCCCCGCGCACCCACAAGCACAGCGGCGGGCGCAGGGGGAAGCCCCCGCTCGCACCCGCGAGCGCCAGGTCGTCGAGCTGGGACGGCCACTCCTCGTCGCCCGGGCACACGAGCCGCAGGGCGCGCGCGGGGTCGCCGTCCGCGGCGCCGGCGCCTCCGCCGGCGCTCCCGGCCCCGTCGGGCGCAGCAGCGGCCTCGTCGAGCGCGGCCAGCCGGTGGCCGTACCCCTCGAGCCGCCGCGCCGACGCGCGGCCCGGCAGCACCGTGCCGTCGCCCGCGCGCAGCCGGGACAGCACCTCCTCCGGGCCGTGCAGGGCGACGGCGTCGTGCACGAGCGCGTCCCCGGGCTCGGACACCGCGGCCAGCGCCGCGCGCGCGGCGCGCGCGCCCGTCCCCGCGCTCACGCCGCTCCCGCCGTGCTCGTCTCGCGCCACAGCACCGCCGTGAGCACGTCGTCGGGCCCGACCACGTCGCGCCCGGCGAGGTCGGCCAGCGTCCAGGCGACCCGCAGCACCCGGTCCAGGCCGCGCGCGGAGAGCGTGCCGCGCTGCAGGTGCTGGTCCAGCAGGCGCACCACGGGCTCGGGCACGGCCCAGCGGCGGCGCAGCACCGGCCCGGGGACCTCGGCGTTGGTGCGTGGCGGCGCGCTGAGGTCGAGGGCCCGCAGCCGGTGCAGGGCCCGCTCGCGGGCCGCGAGGACCCGCTCGCGCACCACCGCGGTCCCCTCCACCGCCGCGTCCTCGAGGAGCGCGCCGCGGGCGACGGGCGGCACCCGCACGCGCAGGTCGACCCGGTCGAGCAGCGGCCCCGACAGCTTCCCGACGTAGCGCAGCCGCGCGTGCGGCGAGCACCGGCAGCGCAGGTCCTGCTCGCGGGAGCCGCCGGACAGCCCGCACGGGCAGGGGTTGGCGGCGAGGACGAGCTGGAACCGCGCCGGGTAGCGCGCCGCGCCCGCCGCGCGACGCACCACGACCACCCCCGACTCGAGGGGCTGGCGCAGCGCGTCGAGCACCGGGCGGGCGAACTCCGGCGCCTCGTCGAGGAGGAGCACCCCGCGGTGGGCGAGGCTGATCGCGCCGGGCCGGGGCATGCCCGAACCGCCGCCCACGACCGCGGCGGCCGTGGCGCTGTGGTGCGGGTCCTCGAAGGGCGGGCGGCGCACGAGGGGCGCCCCCGGCGGCAGCGTCCCGGCCACCGAGTGGATCGCCGAGACCTCGAGCGCCGCCTCGCGGTCCAGCTCGGGCAGGAGCCCCGGCAGCCGCTCGGCGAGCATCGTCTTGCCCGCGCCGGGCGGGCCGAGGAGGAACAGGTGGTGCCCGCCGGCCGCGCACACCTCGAGCGCGGCGCGCCCCTCCGGCTGGCCCAGCACGTCGGACAGGTCCTTGCCCGCACCCGCACCCTCCGGCGCCGGCTCCTCGGGCCCCTGCCCCGGCTCGGCGGCCCGCTCCCCGCGCAGCAGCCCGACGAGCGCACCGAGGGTGCGCACCGGCACGACCTCCACGTCCGGCACCAGCGCCGCCTCGCGGGCGTTGCCCGCCGGGACCACGACCCGCCGCGCCCCGCCCGCAGCCGCAGCCAGCACCGCCGGCAGCACCCCGCGCACCGGGCGGACCCGCCCGTCCAGGCCGAGCTCCCCGAGCAGCACCGCCCCGTCCAGCGCGCCCTGCGGCACCACCCCCGCCGCCGCCAGCACCGCGCACGCCACGGGCAGGTCGAAGTGCGAGCCGCCCTTGGGCAGCGACGCCGGCACCAGGCTCACCGTGATCCGCCGGTTGGGCCAGCCGATCCCCGAGTTCACCACCGCCGCGCGCACCCGGTCGCGCGACTCCGACAGCGCCGCGTCCGGCAGCCCCACGAGGATGAACGCCGGCAGCCCCTGCGCCAGGTGCGCCTCCACCCCCACCACGTGGCCCTCGACCCCGAGCAGCGTCACCGCCCCCGCCCGGCCCAGCGAGCCCGCCGGCACCCCGCCGCTCACGCCACGCCCCGCAGGTGCTCCACGAGCGCCGCGCCCCGCGGGCGGCGCAGCACCGCCACCACGTCGACCCGCAGCTCCTGCGGGTGCACCCCGCGCTCGTGCACCCACCGCGCCGCCAGTCGGCGCAGCCGCGCCGCCTTGGCCGGCGTCACCGCCTCCGCCGGCGGCCCGTACGCCCCGCTCGAGCGGGTCTTGACCTCGCACACCACGAGCACGCCGCCCTCACGGGCCACGATGTCGATCTCGCCCAGCTCGCAGCGCCAGTTCCGCTCCAGCACCACCAGCCCGGCGTCCACCAGGTGCCGGGCGGCGACCCGCTCGCCGTACCGCCCCACCCCGTCCTTGGCGCGCACCGGCACCACCTCCGCGCCGGAGCCAACCCGCGCGGCCCGGCCCGCCGGGCCCGCACCACGACCGGCTGTGGAGGACCGCCCCCGCCGGACCCTGTGGACGGGCCCCGCTCAACGCGCGAGCAGCGCGTCCAGCCCGATCGCCAGCGACAGCGCCAGCCGACGGTCCAGCCACGGCGCGTGCACCGACACCCGGTACGCGTCGCGCAGCCCCCACGTGCGCTCGCTGGAGAGCACCGGCTCGCCCTCGACGGTGGTGAAGTCGAAGTGCACGGCCAGCGGGACGTCGCTGACCCGGCGCAGCAGCGCCACGAGGAGGTTGCGCTCCGAGCCCGTCGCCGCCGGGCCCCCGGCCTGCTCGAGGTGGAACGTGGACACCAGCAGCGACCGCGCGAAGTCCTTGCGGAAGCCGCCGATGACCGTGCCGTCCGGCGCCGTCACGTCGTACTGCGCCCGCACGTCCATGACCTGCCGGGCCCGGAACGCGCAGAGCTCCGCCCGGCGGGACTCGTCGGTGTAGAGCGTGATCTGCTCGCGCAGCGCCATCCGCTTCTGCTGCGCGAAGGCGACGGGCTCGCCCGCCGACCAGTCCGGCCGCGCGGCGCTCACGTCGTAGCGGTTGACCATCGCGGTGATGCGCTGGCGGACCAGGAAGGCGTCCGTGGCCTGCAGGGTCGCCGCGTCCATCAGGACATCCCCTCGGCGCGCGGCAGCTCGATGTCGGCCTTAGCGAGCTCCTCGACGTTGACGTCCTTGAACGTCACGACCTTGACGTTCTTCACGAAGCGCGCCGGACGGTACATGTCCCACACCCAGGCGTCGGACATCGTCACCTCGAAGTAGACCTCGCCGCCGTCCGTCGAGCGCACCTGCAGGTCGACGGTGTTGGTGAGGTAGAAGCGCCGCTCGGTCTCGACGACGTACGAGAAGAGCCCCACGACGTCGCGGTACTCCCGGTAGAGCTGCAGCTCCATCTCGGTCTCGTACTTCTCGAGGTCCTCGGCGCTCATGCACTCTCCCGGTGGTCGGCCCGCAGGGGGCCGGGTCCGTACGTCGTCCCCGCCGTCGCGGCGGAGGACCCATCATCCCCTGCCGCCGGCGCCGCGCCGCCACGCACCGCCGACGCCACGTTGACGTACGAGAAGCGGTGCTCCGGGCACGGACCGTACCGGCGCAGCGCCTCCTGGTGCACCGGCGTCGAGTAGCCCTTGTGCCCCGCGAAGTCGTACTCCGGCCAGCGCTCGTGCAGGTCGCGCATCATCCGGTCCCGCGTCACCTTCGCCACGACCGACGCGGCGGCGACGCACGCCGCGACCCGGTCGCCCTTCCAGACCGCGAGGCCGGGCGCGGGCCCGCCGGGGACCGGGAAGCCGTCGGTGAGCACGTACGCCGGCTCGACCGCCAGCGTCCACAGCGCCCGGCGCATCGCCTGCAGGTTGGCCCGGTGCAGCCCGGTCGCGTCGACCTCCGCCGCCGGGACGACCACGACCGACCAGGCGAGCGCCCGGGCCACGACCTCGGCGTGGACCCGCTCGCGGGCCGCCGCCGTGAGCAGCTTGGAGTCCGCGAGCCCCGGGACCTGCCCGCGCCGCCCCTCGGGCAGCACGACGGCCGCCACGACGAGCGGGCCGGCGCACGCGCCGCGCCCGGCCTCGTCGGCACCGGCGACCGGGCTCAGGCCGTGCCGGGCCAGCGCGCGCTCGTAGCCGTAGAGGCCCGCGTCGCGCCGCACCGCGGTCCCGCGCGGGAGCGTCACGGCGCCGCCGCCCCCGCCACCTCGACGAGCGCCTGCGGGGGACCGTCGGCCAGCAGCGCGGCCAGCCGCTCGGGCAGGTCCGCCGGCGCCAGCTCCTCGCCGGTCGCGCGCAGCTCCTCGAGCGTCCACCAGCGGTGCGCGCTGATCGCCCGGCGCTCCACCGGGCCCCAGCCGGCGGCGTCGACGGCGAAGGGCGCGCAGCGGGCCAGGAAGAAGACCTCGCGCTGGTCGTACGGCACGCCGAGGAACGTGAAGCGGGCCCGGCGGCGCCACACCGCGGGACCGAGGACGAGGTCCTCGAGGCCGGTCTCCTCCCGCACCTCGCGCCGGGCCGCGTCCTCGTACGACTCCCCCGGGTCGAGCCCGCCGCCGGGGGTGAACCAGAAGGTGGCCGCGGGGCGGTCGGGGTCGCAGCCGCGGAACAGCAGGAGCCGGTCGTGCCCGTCGAGCAGGAGCACGCGGGCCGCCTCGCGGCGCCGCGGCTCGACCTCGGGGACCTCGTCCTGCACGGGTGCCGAGCCTAGCTCCACCGCTCGAAGCCGTCGGGCAGGACCTCGCCGCGCAGCAGCCGCGGCGCGAGCTCGTCCAGGCGGCCGGGGTAGAGCCGCTCGCCGGAGGCCGCGAGGGCACCCAGGTCCGCCGGCGACCACCAGCGCAGGCCGAGGAAGGCGCCGGTCTCCTCGTCGGTCGGCGCCGTCGCGGCCGGCACGGCGCCCGGCGCGAGGCGCACCACGTGCACCGTCTCGACCTGCCAGCGCCGCACCCCCAGCCAGCGGAAGGTCGCTCGGCGCCGCCACAGGGCCGGGCCGACGTCGGCCGGGTCCACGGCGTAGCCGGTCTCCTCGCGCACCTCGCGCGCGCACGCCGCCTCGTCGGTCTCGCCCGGCTCCACCCCGCCGCCGGGCAGCTCCCACCACCGCCCGAGCGCCGGGTCGAGCGGGTCGTGGACGTGCAGGAGCAGGACGCGCCCGGCGGGGTCGACGAGCAGGGCCTTGGCCGAGCGCCGCCAGCCCTGGCCGGGCGGCGGGGCGTCGTCGGCGGGCAGGGGCCGGCCCTCAGTCCCCGGACAGGCCGGCCTGGTCGAACGTGTCCGGGCGCGTCAGGCCCTTGAAACGGTCGAAGGGCCACACGACGACGAAGGCGCGCCCGACCACGTCGTCCTCGGGCAGGAACCCGCCGCCGGGCTCGCCGGTGTGGGCGCGGCTGTCGAGGCTCTCCTCCCGGTGGTCGCCCATGACCCAGAGGTAGCCCTCGGGGACCTCGACCTCGAAGGGCGACGCGCTGGGCTCGTTGCCCGGGAAGAGGTACCCCTCCTCGTCGAGCGGCACGCCGTTGACCGTGACCCGGCCCTCGGCGTCGCAGCACGCCACGGTGTCGCCGCCCACGCCGATGACGCGCTTGATGAGGTCGTCGCCGCTGGCGGACGGGGCGAGGCCGACGAACTCCAGGCCGTCGCGCAGGGCGTCCCCGAGCCGGCCGGCGCCCTCGGGCTCCTGCACGTCGGGCAGCCAGTCGGCTGGGTCGCGGAACACGACGATGTCGCCCCGCTCGACCTCGCCGAAGCGGGTCGCCAGCTTGTTGACGAACACCCGGTCGCCGACGGCGAGGGTCTCCTCCATCGAGCCGGAGGGGATGTAGAACGCCTGCACGAGGAAGCTCTTGATGAGCAGGCTCAGCACCAGCGCCGCGACGAGGATGACGGGCAGCTCGCGCAGGAAGGAGCCGCGCCGCGCGGGGCGCCGGGGGGCACCGGCGGGCTCGCCCGCGCCCTCGTCGCGCGCGTCGCCGGGGCCGGCGGGCCCGCTGTCCTGGCCCTCGCGCGGCGGCTCGTCGGGGGCGGTCCCGTCGCGGTGCCTGCGCCGCCAGTCGCCCATGCTGCTCCTCGGTCGGCGGTGCCCGCCCGCGGCGGGCCGGCGGGTGCCCCGCCGGGGGTCGATCCTAGGCACGCCGGCCCGGTGGTGCGCCGGGCCGGCGTGCAGGGGCGGGACGGGCTCAGCGGCCCGCGGGCTCCCGCTTCTCCTTGATCTTGGCGGCCTTGCCGCGCAGGTCGCGCAGGTAGTAGAGCTTCGCGCGGCGCACGTCGCCGCGGGTCACGACCTCGATCTTGTCCACGATCGGGGTGTGCACCGGGAAGGTGCGCTCGACGCCGACGCCGAAGCTGACCTTGCGGACCGTGAAGGTCTCGCGCACGCCGTCGCCCTGGCGGCGGATGACCACGCCCTGGAAGACCTGGATGCGCGAGCGCGAGCCCTCGACCACGCGCACGTGGACCTTCAGGGTGTCGCCGGGGCGGAAGCTCGGGACGTCGGAGCGCAGGCTGCCGGCGTCGAGCGCGTCGAGGGTGTTCATCTCGGTCTCCTCACGGGTGCCACAGGTCACCCGCGGAACAGGGCCCGGGCGGGTCGCCCGGGCGGCGTGTGGTCGGTCTGGCCACCGGGTCGGCGGGTGCGCTTCCCCCGTGGCGGGGCGCGGCGGACCGGCGGCAACCGGGTCAGTCTGCCACAGCGGGGGACGTGCGGCCGAATCGCCCGTCGGCGCCGGGGGCCCAGCCCGCGTCCGCGAGCACCGCGAGGTCGCGCCGGTCGAGGGCCGCCGGGTCCAGGCGCGCGACGAGGTCGGGGCGGCGCGCGGCCGTGCGGCGCAGCGCCTCGTCGCGGCGCCAGCGCGCGACGGCGCCGTGGTCGCCCGAGAGGAGCACCGGCGGGACCTCGCGCCCGCGCCAGGCGGCCGGCTTGGTGTAGACGGGGTGCTCGAGCAGGCCGTGGCGCGAGGCGGCGTGGCTCTCCTCGACGAGGCTCTCCGCGTTGCCGACGACGCCGGGCAGCAGCCGGGCGACCGCCTCGACGACCGCGAGCACGGCGACCTCGCCGCCGTTGAGCACGTAGTCGCCGAGCGAGACCTCGTCGACGCGGGACACCCGCCCCGAGCCAGCCGCCTCCTCCACGACGCGGGCGTCGATGCCCTCGTACCGCCCGCAGGCGAAGAGCAGCCAGGGCTCCGCGGCGAGCTCGTGGGCCATCGCCTGGTCGAACCGGCGCCCCGCGGGGGTGGGCACGACGAGCCGCGGGCCCGCGCCCCCGCCAGGCGCCGGGGTGAGCGCGTCGAGCGCCTCCCCCCAGGGCTCCGGGCGCATGACCATGCCGGCGCCCCCGCCGTACGGGGTGTCGTCGACGGTGCGGTGGCGGTCGTGCGTCCAGTCGCGCAGGTCGTGCACGCGCAGGTCGAGCAGGCCGGCCTCGCGCGCACGGCCGATGAGCGAGAGCCCGAGCGGCGCGAGGTAGTCCGGGAAGATCGTCACGACGTCGACGCGCACTCAGGCCCCCTCGTCCGGGGCGTCGCCGAGCAGGCCCGGCGGCGGGTCGAGGACCATCCGCCCGGCCTCGAGGTCGACCTCCGGCACGATCGCGGCGACGAACGGGACGAGCAGCTCGGCGCCGTCCGGGCGCCGCACGAGCACGAGGTCCTGCCCGGGCGGGTGCAGCATCTCCTCGACCCGCCCGAGCACCGTGCCGTCGGCGAGGACGACCTCGAGGTCCTCGAGCTGGTGGTCGTAGAAGTCCTCGGGGTCCTCGGGCCGCTCCTCGGGGTCCACGTCGGCGACGAGGAGGGTGCCGCGCAGCGCCTCGGCGCCGGTCCGGTCGTGCACGCCCTCGAAGCGCAGGAGCAGCCGCCCCGAGTGCACCCGACCGGTGGCCACCACGAGGGGGCCCCGCTCGGGCGGGTCGGTGGCGAGCACGGCCCCGGGGCCGAGCCGGCGCTCGGGGTCGTCGGTGCGCACCTCGACCGCCACGTCGCCGCGGATGCCGTGCGCGCGCCCGACGCGGCCGACGACGAGCTGCACGGGACCTCCGGGTGGTCGAGGGGGTGGGCGCGCCGACGCCCCGGCTCGACGGGCGGGCCGGGGCGTCGGGGTCGTACGGGTGGTGCGGCGGTGCGGGTGCTGCCGGGCGGCGGAGCGTGGCTCCGACCGGTCAGCGGACCTCGTCGACGTCGAGGAAGTCGACGCGGACCGAGCGCCCGCCGCCGAGGGCCCCGAGCACGGTGCGCAGCGCCTTGGCGGTGCGCCCGCCGCGCCCGATCACCTTGCCGAGGTCGTCGGGGTGCACCCGGACCTCGAGCACCCGGCCCCGGCGCAGGGCGCGGTCGCGCACCTGCACCTCGTCGGGGTGCTCCACGATGCCCTTGACCAGGTGCTCGAGGGCCTCGTCGAGCACGTCAGCCCTCGGTGGCCGGGGCGTCGGCGGCCGCGGCCGCCTCGGCGGGGGACACGGCCGAGTCGGGGGCGGTCTCGTCGCCCTTGCGCCCGCCCCGGGGGGTGGTCGCGCCGCCGTCGCCCTGCGCCTCGGAGGACTTCGCCGCCGCCTCGAAGGCCGCGCGCTTGTCGGCCCGCGGGGCCGCCGTGCGCAGGGTGCCCTCCGCGCCCGGCTCGCCCTTGAAGCGCTGCCAGTCGCCGGTGACCTTGAGGATCGCCTGGACCGGCTCCGTGGGCTGGGCCCCCACGCCGAGCCAGTACTGCGCCCGCTCGGAGTCGACCTCGATGAGCGAGGGCTCCTCCGTCGGGTGGTACTTGCCGATCGTCTCGATCGCCCGGCCGTCGCGCTTGGTGCGCGCGTCGGCGACGACGATGCGGTAGTGCGGGGCCCGGATCTTGCCCAGGCGCATCAGCTTGATCTTGACTGCCACGGAAGTGGTGTCTCCTGCCACATCGGGTACGGGTGGGCGTCGGGCGCCGCGTGGGGGGCGGTGCCGTCGGCCCGGTGGACGCGTCCCGTGCGGGGAAGAGGGCCCGTGCACGAGTCGGTTCAGCCTGCCATTGTGCCAGACGCCGGGGGGTGCTCCGGCCCGCGCGGGACCTCCCGCCCTCCCCCGCGCCCACCCCGTCGCGTGCGCCGGGCGCCCGCCGCTCAGCGCTGCGACGGCGGCAGCATCCCCTTGAGCTCCGGCGGCAGCTCGAGGTCGGCCGGCACCTCCAGGGCGCCGGCGCGGCGCTCGGCCGAGCGCTCGGCGGCCTGCTGGAGCTCGAGGGCCCGCTTGGCGGGGTTGCCCGAGCGCGCCCCGCCCTTGCGCCCGCCCTTGCCCTTCTGCTTCGGCGCCGCGGCCATGGCGCGGCCGCGGGACTTCTTGCCGCCGCCGCCCATGCCCGGCATCCCGGGCATCCCCGGCATGCCCGGCATCCCGCCGCCGCCCGCGAGGCTGCGCATCATCTTCTGCGCCTCGGCGAAGCGGTCGACCAGGCCGTTGACGTCCGAGACCTTGGTGCCGGACCCGCGGGCGATGCGCGCGCGCCGCGAGCCGTTGAGGATCTTCGGCGCGGCGCGCTCGGCCGGCGTCATGGACTGGATGATCGCCGTGACCCGGTCGAGCTCGCGCTCGTCGAGGTTGTCGATCTGCTCGCGGAACTGCCCCATCCCGGGCAGCATCCCGAGGATCTTGCCGAAGCTGCCCATCTTGCGCACGGCCTGCATCTGGGCGAGGAAGTCGTCGAGGGTGAAGTCCTCGCCGCTCTGGAGCTTGCCGGCCATCTTCGCCGACTGCTCGGCGTCGAAGGTCTTCTCGGCCTGCTCGATGAGCGTGAGCACGTCGCCCATGCCGAGGATGCGCGAGGCCATGCGCTCGGGGTGGAAGACGTCGAAGTCCTGCAGCTTCTCGCCGTTGGACGCGAACATCACCGAGCGGCCGGTGAGCTGGGCGACCGACAGCGCCGCACCGCCGCGCGCGTCGCCGTCGAGCTTGGTCAGCACCACGCCGTCGAAGCCGACGCCGTCCAGGAACGCCTGGGCCGTGACGACGGCGTCCTGGCCGATCATGGCGTCGAGGACGAAGAGGACCTCGTCGGGCTGCACGGCGTCGCGGATGTCCGCGGCCTGCTGCATGAGGTCGGCGTCGATGCCGAGGCGCCCGGCGGTGTCGACGACGACGACGTCGTACTGCTTGGCCCGCGCGTGCTCGAGCGAGCCGCGCGCGACGGCGACCGGGTCGCCGACGCCGTTGCCGGGCTCGGGGGCGTACACGGAGACCCCGGCCCGCTCCCCCACCACCTGCAGCTGGTTGACGGCGTTGGGGCGCTGCAGGTCGGCGGCGACGAGCAGCGGCTGGTGGCCCTGCTCGCGCAGCCAGAGGGCGAGCTTGCCGGCGAGCGTGGTCTTGCCCGCGCCCTGCAGGCCGGCGAGCATGACGACGGTCGGCGGGTTCTTCGCGAAGCGCAGCCGGCGGGTCTCGCCGCCGAGGATGCGCACCAGCTCGTCGTTGACGATCTTGACGACCTGCTGCGCCGGGTTCAGGGCCTGCGAGACCTCCGCGCCCCGGGCGCGCTCCTTGACCGCGGCGATGAACGCCTTGACGACCGGCAGCGCGACGTCGGCCTCGAGCAGCGCGACGCGGATCTCGCGCGCGGTCGCGTCGATGTCGGCGTCGGAGAGCCGGCCCTTGCCGCGCAGGTCGCGGAAGGTCGCGGCGAGGCGGTCGTGCAGCGTGTCGAACACAGGCGTCCCTCGAGAGAGGCGGTGGGATGGGCCCAGGGTAGCCGCCGGGCGCGGGCCCGGAGCCCGGCCGCGGGCGCCCGGGGGGGGCGTCAGCCCGCGACGTCGCGCAGGATGCGCGCGGTCTCGCGGGCGCGGTCGTCGGTGAGGGGCCGGCCCTCGCCGTCGACGACGTAGAACACGTCGACCACCTCGGCGCCCATCGTCGCCACCCGCGCCGCGCGCACGTCGAGCCCGGACAGCGACAGCGCCCGGCCGAGGCGGTGCAGCAGCGCCGGGCGGTCGTGCGCGCGCACCTCCAGGACGGTCGCGCTGCCCGAGGCCCCCGGCACCACCTCGACCCGGGCCGGCTGCACCGGCACGCGGACCGGCCCCCGCGCGGCCTCGCGGCGGTCGAGCAGGCCGTTGACGTCGAGGCGGCCCTCGAGGGCCCGTACGAGGTCCTCGCGCAGCCGGTCGGCGACGGGCTCGTCGTCGTACTCGGGGACGACGAGCCAGGTGTCGACCGCGACGTCGGCGCCCTCCCCGGAGGGCGCCGGGCGCGTGCGCATGTCCGCCGAGCGCACCGACAGCCGGTGCAGGGCGAGCACGCCGGCCGCGGCGGCGATGAGCCCGCGCTGGTCGGGGGCGACGACGGTGACCGCGTGGTGGCGCCCGCGGGCCCGTACGGTCAGCAGCGGCGCCCCGTCCTCGGCGACCCGCGCGACGAGGTCGGCCTGCTCGGCCAGCTCGGCCTCGCGGGGCGCGCCCGGGCCGGGCTGCTCCCCCCGCAGCGCCGCGCCGGCGCGGCGCACGAGGTCCGCGACGAGGCCGGCGCGCCAGTCGGTCCACACGCCGGTGCCCGTCGCGACCGCGTCGGACTCGGTGAGCGCGTGCAGCAGCTCGAGCACCTGCGCGCTGCCGACCGCCTGCGCGACCGCCGCCGCGGTGGCGGGGTCGTCGAGGTCGCGCCGCGTGGCGGTGTCGACGAGCAGCAGGTGGTGCAGCACGAGGTCGCACAGCACGTCGACGTCGACGGGCGCGAAGCCCATCCGGCGCGCCAGCGGGCGCACGATCTTGGCCCCCTCGCGGGAGTGGTCGCCGCGCCGGCGCCCCTTGCCGAGGTCGTGCAGCAGGGCCGCGACGAGCAGCAGGTCCGGCCGGTCGGTGCGCCGCGCGCGGGCGGCCGCCTCGACGGCCGTCTCCACGAGGTGGCGGTCCACGGTCCAGCGGTGCACGGCCGTGCGCTGGGGCCGGCTGCGCACCGGCGCCCACTCGGGCAGCAGCGCGGTGACGACGCCCTCCTGGTCGAGCGCCTCCCACACCGCGCGGGTGCCGGGACCGGCCCCGAGCAGCGCCACGAGCAGGTCGCGCGCCTCGTCCGGCCAGGGGTCGGGCAGCGGTGGGGCGGCGGCCAGGCGCGCCACGGCCCCGGGCGAGAGCGGCAGCCCGCGCTGGGCGGCGGCGGCGGCGGCCCGCAGCGGCAGGACGGGGTCGTCGGGGCGGGCGCCGTCGCCGAGGACGACCTCGCCCTCGTGCTCGAACAGCCCGCCCCCGAGCGGGACGAGGCGCGGCGGGCGGCGCAGGCGCAGCCCCCGCCGCGGCGGGGCCAGCACGCGCTCCACCCGCCGCCAGGTGACGTCGGCGGCGTAGTCCACGGTGCGCGCGGCGCTCGCCACGACCCGCAGCACCGAGTCCGCGTCGGCCAGGCCGAGCCGCGAGGCGACCGCGTCCTGCTCCTGCAGGAGCAGCCGGTCCAGCGCCCTCCCGGTCGTCAGGTGCAGCGCGTCGCGCACGTCGAGCAGCTGCTCCAGCGCCCCGTCGACGTCGCCGTGCGGCCGGTCGGCGACCCACGAGGCCGCGACGGCGCGCAGGCAGTGCACGTCGCGCAGGCCGCCGGCGCCCTCCTTGAGGTCGGGCTCGAGCGCGAACGCCACGTCGCCCGCGCGCTCGCCGCGCTCGCGGCACCCCTCGCGCAGCGCCGGCAGCCGGCGCCGGGCCGCCGCGCGCCAGTCCGCCAGCACCTGGGCGCGCAGGGCCTGCACGAGCCCGTCGTCGCCGGCCACGCAGCGCGCGTCGAGCAAGCCCAGCAGCGCGGGGAGGTCCTCGGTCGCCACGGCGCGCGCCTCGGCCGGACGGCGCACCGCGTGGTCGAGGCGCACCCCCGCGTCCCACACCGGGTACCAGACCGCGTCGGCCACCGCGGAGACGCCCTCGCGCCCGTCGTGCAGCAGGAGCAGGTCGACGTCGCTGCCCGGCGAGAGCTGGCGGCGGCCGTACCCGCCGACCGCGACGAGGGCCAGGCCCTCGTCGTCCCAGCCCGGGGCGGCGCCGGCGACCCCGCGCAGCCAGGAGTCGGTGAGGTCGGCCAGGGCGCGCCGGCGGCCCGGCCCGGAGGGACCGGGCCGGGCCAGCAGGCGGGCGCGCTGGGCCCCGTACGAGGCCCCGAGCTCGGCGACCAGACCGCTCACCGGGGCCCCCGGCCGGCCCGGGGGCCCCGGGGGCTCCGGTGGTGGCGGCTCACAGCGCCTCGGGCCCCCGCTCGCCCGTGCGCACCCGCACGGCCGTCTCCACGGGGACCGACCAGACCTTGCCGTCGCCGATGCGCCCGGTCTGCGCGCTCTTGACGACGACGTCGATGACGTCCTGCGCGTCGGCGTCGTCGACGAGCACCTCGATGCGGACCTTGGGGACGAGGTCCACGGTGTACTCGGCGCCGCGGTAGACCTCGGTGTGGCCCTTCTGCCGGCCGTAGCCGCTGGCCTCGGTCACGGTGAGGCCGTTGACCCCGAAGGACTCCAGGGCGGTCTTGACGTCGTCGAGCTTGAACGGCTTGATGACCGCGGTCACGAGCTTCATGCGTCCACCTTCTGCCCGGGGATCTCGCTGGTGGGGGTGGTGCTGCGGGTCGGGTGGAAGCCCGAGCCGGTGGGGCCGGTGCCGAGCTCGTACGCGGACTCGGCGTGCGTCGTGACGTCGACGCCGGTCACCTCGTCCTCCTCGGTGATCCGGAAGCCCATCGCCACGTCGACGGCCTTGGCGATGACCCAGGAGAGCACGAAGGAGAAGGCGAGGACCGCGAACGCGCCGACGGCCTGGCGCCAGAGCTGGTCGACCCCGCCGCCGTACAGCAGGCCGGCCACGCCGGCCGGGGTGCTGTCCGAGGCCAGCAGGCCGATGAGCAGGGTGCCGACGAGGCCGCCGACGAGGTGCACGCCGACGACGTCGAGCGAGTCGTCGTAGCCGAAGCGGTACTTCAGCCCCACCGCGAGGGCGCACACCGCGCCGACGACCGCGCCGAGGACGATCGCGCCGACGGGCGTGACCGAGGCGGCGGCGGGCGTGATGCCGACCAGGCCCGCGACGACGCCGCTGGCCGCGCCGAGCGAGGTGGCGTGCCCGTCGCGCAGGCGCTCGACGAGCAGCCAGCCGAGGACGGCCGCGCCGGGGGCGACGAAGGTGTTGATCCAGGCCAGCGCGGTGAAGTCGTTGGCCGCGACGGCGGAGCCGGCGTTGAAGCCGAACCAGCCGAACCACAGCAGGCCCGCGCCGAGCATGACGAGCGTGAGGTTGTGCGGGCGCAGCGGCTCCTTGCCGAAGCCGATGCGCTTGCCGAGCACGAGCGCGCACGCCAGGCCCGCGGCACCGGCGTTGATGTGGACCGCCGTGCCGCCGGCGAAGTCCAGGGCCAGCAGGTCGTTGGCGATCCAGCCGCCGAGGCTGTCCTCGCCCGCGGTGGCGCCGTCGAAGGCGAAGACCCAGTGCGCCACCGGGAAGTAGACGACGACGGACCAGACGGCCACGAAGACCATCCAGGCGCTGAACTTCGCGCGGTCCGCGATGGCGCCGCTGATGAGCGCGACGGTGAGGACGGCGAAGCAGCCCTGGAAGCCGACGAAGACCAGGCTCGGGATGCCGAACACCAGCGAGTCGGCGCTCATCAGGCCGTCGAGGCCGAGGAACTGCGTGGGGTCGCCGAGCAGGCCGGCGCCCACGTCGTCGCCGAAGGCCATGGAGTAGCCGAAGAGCACCCACAGGACGGTGACGACGGCCATCGCGCCGAAGCTCATCATCATCATGTTGAGCACGCTCTTGGCGCGGACCATGCCGCCGTAGAACAGGGCGAGGCCGGGGGTCATGAGCAGCACGAGCGCTGCGCTCGTGAGCAGCCAGGCGGTGTCGCCGGCGCTGAAGGCTTCGGGCATCGGACGGGACTCCCTCGAAGAGGTCGGGACCAGGAGGTCGGAACGCTCCCCAGGAGGGTCGGCCCGCCGTGTTGCGGGTCGTGCCCGCCGCTGTTTCCGGGCCGTGACGTCCGGCACGGCGCGGTTACGGGTCCGTTACGGCCACGACCCCGGCCCCCGCGGCTCGCACCGCCGGGGCCGGGCTCGTCACGGCCGGTGACGCCCTCGGGCGCACGGGTCAGTCGGCGAGCAGCGCGTCGACGAACGCGCCCGGCTCGAAGGGGGCGAGGTCGTCCGCGCCCTCGCCGAGCCCGACGAGCTTCACGGGCACCCCCAGCTCGCGCTGCACGGCGACGACGATGCCGCCCTTCGCGGTGCCGTCGAGCTTGGTGAGGACGATGCCGGTCACCTCGACGACCTCGGCGAACACCCGGGCCTGGACGAGGCCGTTCTGGCCCGTCGTCGCGTCGAGGACGAGGAGCACCTCGTCGACCGGGCCGTGCTTCTCCACGACCCGCTTGACCTTGCCGAGCTCGTCCATGAGGCCGGCCTTGTTCTGCAGGCGCCCCGCGGTGTCGACGAGGACCACGTCGGCCTCGGCCTCGATGCCGGCCTTGACCGCCTCGAAGGCGACGCTGGCGGGGTCGCCGCCCTCCGGGCCGCGCACCGTCGGCACGCCGACCCGCTCGCCCCAGGTCTGCAGCTGGTCCGCGGCCGCGGCGCGGAAGGTGTCGGCGGCGCCCAGCAGCACGTCCTTGTCCTCCGCGACGAGCACGCGGGCGAGCTTGCCCACCGTGGTCGTCTTGCCGGTGCCGTTGACGCCGACGACGAGGACGACGGCCGGGCGCCCGTCGTGGCGCGCCGTGCGCAGCGAGCGGTCCAGGTCAGGCCCGACGAGCGCGACGAGCTCCTCGCGCAGCAGGTCGCGCACCTCCTGCGGGCTGCGGGTGCCGAGCACCTGCACGCGGGTGCGCAGGCGCTCGACGAGCTCCTGGGTGGGGCGCACGCCGACGTCGGCGGAGAGCAGGACGTCCTCGACCTCCTCCCAGGCGTCCTCGTCGAGGTGGTCGCGCGAGAGCAGCGCGAGCAGGCCCCTCCCCAGCGAGGTCTGCGAGCGCGCCAGCCGGGCGCGCAGGCGCACGAGACGGCCCTGCACGGGCTCGGGGCGCTCCAGCGCCGGCGCCGGCTCCTCGAGCACGACGTCGTCGGGCAGCTCGACCGTGTCGACGGTGCGCAGCGGCGTGTCGCGCGGCACCTCGGCGTCGTCGCCGACGCCGGGCGCGTAGTCGGTGCCGGGCCGCGGGCGGGTCGCGGGCGGGGGCGGCAGCTCGCGGCGGCGCCGGCGGGCGCCGGTGAGCAGCCCCACCGTCGTGCCGACGGCGACGACGAGGACGGTGATGCCCAGGATCAGGTAGTCGACGAGGTCCACGGGGCCGCAGTCTCCCAGACGACGGCGCCCCCGCCCGCACCACCGCCGCGGCGGGGGCGCGCCCGCGGCGCCGGGGCGCGCTCGGGCGGGCTCGGCCGGCCGGGCGCGGGCGGCTCAGGCCGCGTGGCGCGCCGGGCCCGCCCCGCTGCGGCGCGCCGGGGCGGCCGCCGCGGCGCGGCTCCGCGGCGCGGGCGGCCGTACGGGCGGCCGGGCCGGGACCCGGTGCTCGGTGACGGGGGCGGGGGCGGTGACGGGGGCGGGGGCGGGGGCGGGCCGCTCCTCGGCGAGCCGCTGCGCCGCCAGCCGCTCGGCCTGCGCCCGCTCGGCGGCCCGCCGGGCCGCCGCGGCCTCGGCCGCGGCGGCCGCGGCGGCGCGGCGCTCGGCCCGCTCGCGGACCGCCGTGGCGTGGCGCACGGCGGCCGCGCGGCGCCGCTCGTCGCGGCGGAGCCGGGCGGCGGCCAGGGCCGCCGCCGTCGCGCGGGCGGCGGCGCGCGCCCGCCGGGCGAGCAGGAGCACGAGGCGCACGGGCAGCACGACCGGGGCGGTGAGCACGAGCAGGGTGAGGCGCACCGCCCGCTGGACCCGGGTCTCGACCCGCAGGAACCGCTCGGCGGCGCGCCGCGCGGCGTCGGGGTCGGACAGCACCCCGTACGCCGGCGAGGCCTCCCCCTCCGGCAGCGCCCGCCGGGCCCGCTCGCGCAGGTCGTTGACGACGGGGACGGCACCGACGCGGCTCGGGCCCGCGGCGAGCACCAGCACGACCGCGCCGACCACCGCGATGACGACCAGCGAGACGCCCAGCACGAGCATGCGCCCATGATGCAGCGCGCACGCCCCCGCGCCCGTGCACGTCGCGGGGCCCGGCGCGTCGCCCGGCCCCGGCGCGCGGGCCGTCAGGCGCCGACGCCGGCCGGCGCCCGCTCCGCCTGCTGGGAGGGCGCGGCGGCGGGCGCCTCCCCCGGCTCGCGCAGCCGCTGGCTGATCACCGTGGTCACGCCGTCGCCGCGCATCGAGACGCCGTACAGCGCGTCGGCGACCTCCATCGTGCGCTTCTGGTGCGTGATGACGATGAGCTGGGAGGAGGCGCGCAGCTCCTCGAGGATGACGAGCAACCGGCCGAGGTTGGTGTCGTCGAGCGCGGCCTCGACCTCGTCCATGACGTAGAACGGGCTCGGGCGGGCCTTGAAGATCGCCACGAGCAGCGCGACGGCGGTGAGCGAGCGCTCGCCGCCGGACAGCAGCGAGAGCCGCTTGACCTTCTTGCCGGGCGGGCGCGCCTCGACCTCGATGCCCGTGGCGAGCATGTCGTCCGGCTGCGTGAGCACGAGCCGGCCCTCGCCGCCCGGGAACAGTCGGGCGAAGACGTGCTCGAACTCGCGCGCGGTGTCCTCGTACGCCGCGGCGAACACCTCCTGCACCCGGGCGTCGACCTCCGCGACGATGTCGAGCAGGTCCCTGCGCGTGCTCTTGAGGTCCTCGAGCTGCTCCACGAGGAACCGGTGCCGCTCCTCGAGCGCCGCGAACTCCTCGAGCGCCAGCGGGTTGACCCGGCCCAGGCGGGCCAGGGCGCGCTCGGCGGTGCGCAGCCGCTTCTCCTGCTCCGCGCGGACGTACGGCGCGGTGCGCGGCTCCGCGTCGTCGTCGTGCGGCCCGGCGGCGGCGCCCTCGGCGCCCGCCTCCCCCTCGGGCCGCGGCAGCGGCACCGGCCGGTGGGGCCCGTGCTCCTCGACGAGGACGTCCGGGTCGACGCCGAGCTCGTCGCGGATGCGCTGCTCGAGCGCCTCGGTGCGCAGCCTGTGCTCGGTGCGGGCCACCTCGTCGCGGTGCGCGGCGTCGACGAGGCGCTCGAGCTCCTCGCCGAGCGCCCGCTCGCGCCGGCGCAGCTCCCCCAGCGCGCCCTCGCGGGCGCCGCGCGACGCCTCGGCCTCGTCGCGGGCCGCGGCGGCTGCGGTGAGCGAGCGGTCGAGCACCTCGAGGACCCGTGCCGTGGCCGTGGCCACGGCGGTGGCCAGCTCCACCTCCTGCAGGCGCCGCGCGCGGCGGCGGGCCGCGCGGGCCCGCGCCTCGCGCTCCTGGCGGGCGGCCCGCTCCAGGCCCTCGGCGCGCCCGCCCAGGCCCTTGACCCGCTCCTCCGCCGTGCGCGCGGCGAGGCGCAGCTCGGTCTCCTGCCGGCGGGCCTCCACGGCCACCGCGGACAGCCGGTCGCGCTCCTCGTGCCCCGGCTCCCCCTCGTCCGGGGCGGCCTCGGCGGCGGCGAGGCGCTCCTGCAGCCCCGCGAGCGCCTCGCGGTCCGCGGCGAGCTGGGTGAGGGCCGCCTCGCGCGCCCGCTCGAGGCGCTGGGTCTCCCCGCCCGCGGCGCGCACGGCGCCGCCGAGCTGGGCGAGCTGCTCGGCGACGGCGGACATGCGCGCGTCGGACTCGTGGAGCCGCTCGAGGCTGGCCTCGACGCGCTCGGCCGCGGCGCGGCGCTCCTCCTCGAGGCCGCCGAGCTCGAACCGCAGCCGCTCGCAGCGGTGCGCCGCCTCCGTGGCCGCGGCCTCGGCCGCGTCGACGGCGGCCTGCACCTCCAGCAGCGACTGGCCGGCGCCGGCGCCACCGGCCGCGCTGGCGCTGCCGAGGACGTCCCCCAGGGACGTCACGGCCACGAGCGCGGGGTGCTCGGCGACGAGCGCCCGGGCGGCGTCGAGGTCCTCGACGGCGACCGCGGCGCCGAGCAGGCGCCGCACCGCCCCGGCGAGGCCGTCCGGGGCCGTGACGAGCTCGAGCACCGGCCGGGCTCCCGCGGGCAGCCCGCCGGCCAGGGCGGGCGCCGGCGCTCCCGGTGCTCCCGGTGCTCCGCCGCCGACGAGCAGGGCGGCGCGCCCCGCGTCGGCGCCGCGCAGCGCCGCGAGCGCCCCCGCGGCGGCGGCCGCGTCGGCCACCGCGACGCCGTCGGCGACCGCGCCGAGCGCCGCCGCGACGACGGCCTCGTGCCCGGGCTCGACCTCGAGGAGCTGCGCGACGGTGCCGAGCACGCCGCGGGGAGCGCCGTCGGTCGCGCCGTCGGTCGCGCCCAGCAGCGCGCCCGTGCCGTCGCGCACCAGGCCCTGGCGCAGGGCGTCGCGCCGGGCCGTGGCCGCGGCGCGCTCCCGCTCGGCCTCCTGCTCCTGCACCCGCAGCGCCGCGAGGCGCTCCTCGGTGGCGCCGAGGGCCGCCGCGGCGTCCTCGTGCGCCGCGTCGAGGTCCTCCTCGCCCTCGTCCAGGCCCGCGACCTGCGTCTCCAGGGCCGCGTAGTCCTGCTGGGCGCGGCGGGCGCGCTCGGCGGCGCCGGCGAGGGCCTCGCCCAGGCGGCCGGCCTCGGCCTCGCCGGCCTCGACGCGGGAGCGGCGCGCGTCGACGGTGCCGCGCAGCCGGGCCAGGCCCTCCCGGCGGTCGGCGGCGGCGCGGGCGGCGGCGACGACCCGGCGGTCCTCCTCGGCGAAGGCGCGCTCGGCGGCCTCGCGCTGCGCCAGCGCCTCCTCGAGGCGCCCGCGCAGGGCGGCGACCTCGGCGGTGAGCGCGGCCTCCTCCTCGCGCACCCGCGCGGCCGAGCGCTCGAGCTCCTCCGGGTCGCGCCCTCGCGGGTCGTCCGCCCCGTCCTGCGCCGACGCGGCGCGCAGCCGCTCGCGGGCCAGCCCGGCGGTGCCGCGCAGCCGCTCGCGCAGGGCGGAGAGCTCGAACCACGTCTGCTGCGCCCGCGCCAGGCGCGGGGCGGCGTCGCGCCCCTGCTCCTCGAGGGCGCGCTGCTCCCCGGCGACCGCGGCGAGCGCGCGCTCGGCCTCCTCGCGGCGCTGCTGCAGCGCGGCGCGGTCCTCGCGCCCGGCCCCCGCGGACGAGCGCAGCTGCACGAGGTCGTCGGCGAGCAGCCGCGAGCGCGCGTCGCGCGCGTCGGCCTGCACCGTCGCGGCGCGGCGGGCGAGCTCGGCCTGGCGCCCGAGCGGGCCGAGCTGGCGGCGCAGCTCCGCGGTGAGGTCCTGCACGCGCGTGAGGTTGGCCTGCATCGCGTCGAGCTTGCGCAGGGCCTTCTCCTTGCGCTTGCGGTGCTTGAGGACGCCCGCGGCCTCCTCGACGAAGCCGCGCCGCTCCTCGGGCGAGGCGGAGAGCACCGAGTCGAGCTGGCCCTGCCCGACGATGACGTGCATCTCGCGGCCGATGCCGGAGTCGCTGAGCAGCTCCTGCACGTCGAGCAGGCGGCAGGACTGCCCGTTGATGGCGTAGTCCGACCCGCCGTTGCGGAACATCGTCCGGGTGATCGTCACCTCGGAGTACTCGATCGGCAGCGCCCCGTCGGTGTTGTCGATCGTCAGGCTGACCTCGGCGCGGCCCAGCGGCGGGCGCCCGGCCGTGCCGGCGAAGATGACGTCCTCCATCTTGCCGCCGCGCAGGGACTTGGCCCCCTGCTCGCCCATGACCCAGGCGAGGGCGTCGATGACGTTGGACTTGCCCGAGCCGTTGGGCCCGACGACGCACGTGATGCCCGGCTCGAAGCGCAGGGTCGTCGCGCTCGCGAAGGACTTGAAGCCCTTGAGCGTCAGGCTCTTCAGGTGCACGCGCTCGCCTCGCTGGGGGACGGTCCGGACGGCGACGACCGTACCCCGGCCCCCGCGCGCCGAGGGGGGCGCCGCGCGGTGCGGCGCCCCCCTCGGGCGGTGGTGCGGGTCGTGCGGGTGCTGCGGGCGCCGTCAGGCGCGGGTGCCGGCCAGCGCCGAGCCGTTGACCTCGGCCTCGAGCTCGATGAGCCCGGTGCCGTGCAGGCCCTGGACCTCCGCGCCCAGCGCGTCGTTCTCGCGCTGAAGGTCGGCGACCTCCGCCTCGAGCTCCTTCACGCGCAGCTGGAGCCGGCGCAGCTCCGCGACCAGTCGCAGGTCGGTGCCACCCATGTGGCCGAGAAGCGCCTTCGCCATGGGACGTCCTTCGTGCTCTGCCCCTCGTGGGGGGTCGGTGTGCCGGGTGCCGACCGGGCAGCGGCGCCGTCGCCCGCGGGGCGCGGAGCGCACGTCGGGCGGCGGGCGGACCGGTCGGGGTGCCTCCAGGGTCGCACCGCGGCGACGCCCGGTCAACCTCCCCGTCAGCACTCGCGGAAGCCGGGTGCCAGCCCCCGCGGTGCGTCCCAGCGGGACGTGACGCCGCTCACCCGGCCCGGTCGGCCGGTGGACGACGGCTCCTCGCCGAGCAGGGCCAGCAGCCGCTCGCAGGCCTCCCGCGACCCCTCCGCGACGACCTCGACCCGCCCGTCCTCCTTGTTGGTGGCGGTCCCGGCGAGCCCCAGCTCGAGGGCGCGCGCCCGCACCCACCAGCGGAAGCCGACGCCCTGCACCCGCCCGCGCACCCACGCCGTGAGCCGTGCCCCCTCCACGAGCGCCCCCTCGCCGTACCCGCCGCCCGGCCCGGTGCCGGGCGTGCCCGAGACTAGGGGGGTGCCCGAGCTGCCCGAGGTCGAGACGGTCCGCCGGGGCCTGGAGCGGTACGTCGTGGGGCGCCGGGTGCGCGACGTGCAGGTGCTGCACCCGCGGGCCGTCCGCCGCCACCCCGCGGGCGAGGAGGACTTCGCGGCGCTGCTCGAGGGCCGCGTCCTCGAGGCGGCGCTGCGCCGCGGCAAGTACCTGTGGCTGCCCCTCGACTCCGGCGACGCCCTCGTGGGCCACCTGGGGATGAGCGGGCAGCTGCTCGTGCAGCCGCCGCAGGCCCCGGACGAGGCCCACCTGCGGGTGCGGCTGCGCTTCGCCGACGACGGGCGCGAGCTGCGCTTCGTCGACCAGCGGACCTTCGGCGGGCTCGCCGTGAGCGCCGGCGGCGCGGCCCTGCCCGGCTCGCTCGCCCACATCGCGCGCGACCCGGTGGACCCGGAGTTCGACGACGAGGCGTTCGTGGAGGGGGTGCGGCGCCGGCGCACCGGGCTCAAGCGCGCCCTGCTCGACCAGACGCTCGTCTCGGGCGTGGGCAACATCTACGCGGACGAGGCGCTGTGGCGCGCGCGCCTGCACTGGGCGCTGCCCACCGCCACGGCCTCCCGCCCGGCGGTGCGGCGCCTGCTCGCCGCGGTCCGGGAGGTGCTCGGCGACGCCATCGCGGCCGGCGGCACGTCCTTCGACGCGCTGTACGTCAACGTCAACGGCGAGTCCGGCTGGTTCGACCGCTCCCTCGACGCGTACG
The DNA here is from genome assembly GCF_003594885.1 of Vallicoccus soli. NCBI lineage: Bacteria > Bacillati > Actinomycetota > Actinomycetes > Motilibacterales > Vallicoccaceae > Vallicoccus > Vallicoccus soli. Next base: position 1,063,543 of record NZ_QZEZ01000001.1, on the reverse strand, counting down.
GCCGCGGCGGCGAGCCCTGCCGGCGCTGCGGCACCCCGGTCCGGCGCGACCGCTGGATGAACCGGTCGGCGTACTGGTGCCCGACCTGCCAGCCCTGGCCGCGCGACGCGCACCCCTGAGCCCGTACGGGCCGCGGCGGCCTCGGCTCAGGCCCGGTCGGACGCGGCCGGCAGGGGCGCCACCGCGTCGGCGGCGTGCTCGGCGCGCACCGCGGCCCACGCCGCGGCCGCCGCGCCCTGCTCGGCCTCCTTCTTGCTGCGCCCGGACCCCTCGCCGCGCACGGCCTCGCCGAGGCGCACCAGCGCCACGAAGCTCTTCGCGTGGTCCGGCCCGCTCTCCTGCACGGAGTACTCCGGGACGCCGAGCTCGTGGGTCGCCGCGAGCTCCTGCAGGCTCGTCTTCCAGTCCAGCCCCGCACCGAGCGTCGCGGCGGTGGCGATGAGCTCGTCGAAGAGCCGGCGCACCAGCGTCGCGGCGGACTCGAGGTCCAGGCCGAGGTAGACCGCGCCGATGACGGCCTCGAGGGTGTCGGCGAGGATCGAGGACTTGTCCCGCCCGCCGGTGGTCTCCTCGCCGCGGCCGAGGCGCAGGAAGCCGCCGAGGTCGAGCCCGCGGGCGACGTCCGCGAGGGCGCGCATGTTGACCACGGCCGCGCGCAACTTCGCCAGCTGCCCCTCGGGGAGGTCGGGGTGCCCCCGGAACAGCGCGTCGGTGACGACGAGGCCGAGCACCGAGTCGCCGAGGAACTCCAGGCGCTCGTTGGTGGGCAGGCCGCCGTGCTCGTAGGCGTAGGAGCGGTGCACGAGGGCCCGCTCGAGCAGGGACGCGTCGAGGTCGCCACGCAGCCGCGCGGCCAGGGCCGCGCCGGGCCCGGTCCCGTCGACCCGCTCGGCGAGGCGCTCCAGCAGCGCCGCGGCGGGCGCGGGCTCGAGGGCGCGCCGGCGGCGGGCGCCGCTCACGCGGGCGCCCGGCCGGGCTGCGCAGCGCGACGCCCCCGGCCGCGGGGCCGGGGGCGTCGGGCGCGGGTCGTGGTGACCGTCACCGGGTCGGTGCCAGCCCGTCAGGCGTCGCGGACCTGGCGGCCGTCGTACTCGAGGTGGATCGGCGTGCCGTTGGCGTCCTCGACCACGCGCGCGCGGTGCGAGACGGACCAGACGGTGCGCCCGCCGACGACCTGCTTGTTGAGCTGCGGGAGCTTCGCCTTCCACTGGCTGCGCCGCGAACGGGTGTTGCTGCGCGACATCTTCCGCTTCGGGACGGCCACGGCTACTTCTCCTGGGGGTCGGCGCTGGACGCGCTGTCGAACATGCTGTGCAGGGCCGCCCACCGGGGATCGGTGGCGGCGTGGTCGTGCTCCGGGTCGTCCGCGAGCCGCGCGCCGCACTCGACGCAGAGGCCCGGGCAGTCGTCCCGGCAGAGCGGCAGGAGCGGCAGCGCGAGCACCACCGCGTCCCGCAGCACCTGGTTGAGGTCGAGCAGGTCCCCGTGCAGCCGCAGGACGTCGTCGGGGTCCTCCCCCTCGACCTCCACGTCAGGGTAGACGTAGAGCTCCTGGAAGTCCGCGTCGAGGCGCTGCTCGACGGGGTCGAGGCAGCGCACGCACTCGCCGGTGACCCGGGCGGTGGCCTCGCCGCTGACGAGGACCCCCTCCATGACGGCCTCGAGGCGCAGCTCGAGGGCGATGTCCTCGCCCTCGGGCACCTGCAGCACGTCGTTGCCGAAGTGCGCCGGCGCCGGCACGGTGCGCGCCACGCGCTTCATCGAGCCGGCGCGCCGACCCAGCTCGCGGGTGTCGACCACGAGGGGGTCGCGCGGATCGAGGCGGTCCACGGTCCCCTTGCTCCCTCGCTCGCGACGACATGGATCCGGCCCGGTCGCCCGGGCCGAACGTCGAGACTACCGGACGGGCCCGCCGCGGCGCGAACCCGCGGCTCAGCCCCCGGCGAGCTTGCCGGCCAGCGCGTCGAGCACCGCCGGCGGCACGAGCCCCTGGACGTCGCCGCCCCAGCGGGCGACCTCCTTCACCAGGCTCGAGGAGAGGTACGAGAACTCGGGGTTGGTCGCGAGGAACAGGGTCTCGACCCCGGTGAGGCGCAGGTTCATCTGCGCCATCGACAGCTCGTAGTCGAAGTCGCTGACGGCGCGCAGGCCCTTGACCACGGCGGGGATGCCCCGGGCGCGGCAGAAGTCGACGAGCAGCCCTTGGAACGAGTCGACGACGACGTTGCCCACGTCCGCGGTCACCTCACGCAGCAGCCCCATGCGCTCCTCGACGGTGAACAGGCCCTGCTTGGAGCGGTTGACGAGGACCGCGACGGTCACCTCGTCGTAGAGCTCCGCCGCCCGGCGCACCACGTCGAGGTGCCCGTTGGTGACGGGGTCGAACGAGCCGGGGCACACGCACCGACGCACCGGGTCCTCCTACGGCTGGGCGGTCGGGGGCGGGGCCGCGCGACCGTACCAGAGCGCGGCCTCGCCGTAGCGCCGCGAGCGCAGCCCCTCCACGCCCGGCGGCCACGGCACCGCGGGGCCGCGCGAGGAGCGCTCCACGACGAGCACCGCGCCGGGCGCGATCCACCCGTCGGCCAGGCGCGCGAGCACCGCCGCCAGGGCGTCCTCGCCCAGCGCGTACGGCGGGTCGGCGAGCACGGCGTCGTACGGCGGCCCGGGCGGCGGACCGGCGAGCACGTCCTCGACCCGGCGCTCGAGGACCTGCGCCCCGGGCAGCGCGACGGCGCGGACGTTCGCGCGCAGCACCCGCGCGGCGCGGGCGTCGGACTCCACGAGGTCCACGGCGGCGGCGCCGCGGCTCAGCGCCTCGAGCCCGAGGGCCCCCGAGCCGGCGTACAGGTCGAGCACGCGCGCGCCGGCGAGGGCGCCGGGGCCGCCGAGCAGCGCCTCGAGGGCGCTGGCGAGCGCCTCGCGGGCCCGGTCGGACGTGGGGCGGGTGCCGCGCGGCGGGACGGCCAGGCGACGGCCCCCGGCCGCGCCCCCGACGATGCGGCTCACCTCAGCCCTTCTCGAGGAAGCCGGTGCGCTCGTCGTCGAGGAAGGCGGCGACGCTGTCGTGCAGGCCCGGGTACGTCGCCAGGGTCGGGTCGGCGTCGACGAGCGCCTGCGCCTCGGCGCGGGCCCCGCGGATGACGTCCTCGTCGCGCAGGACCCGCAGCAGCTTGAGGCTGGAGCGCCGGCCCGACTGCGAGGCGCCGAGCACGTCGCCCTCGCGGCGGGTCTCGAGGTCGACCCGGGCGATCTCGAACCCGTCGGTCGTCGCGGCGACGGCCTGCAGCCGCGCCCCGGCCGGGCTCTCCCCGTCGACCTCGGTGACGAGCAGGCAGACCGACGCGCCGGCGCCGCGGCCGACCCGCCCGCGCAGCTGGTGCAGCTGCGAGACGCCGAACCGGTCGGCGTCGAGGACCACCATCGCCGTCGCCTCGGGCACGTCGACGCCGACCTCCACGACGGTCGTGGCGACGAGGACGTCGGTCTCGCCCTCGGCGAACCGGCGCATCGCCTCGTCCTTGTGCTCCGGGGCCATCCGCCCGTGCAGCACGCCGACCCGCAGCCCGTGCAGCGGACCCTCCGCGAGCATCGGCGCGACCTCGAGCACCGCCGCGGCGGGTCGCCGCTCGTCGGGGGCGTCGGGCTCCTCGCCGTCCCAGAGGGCCTGCAGCAGCTCGACCTCCTCCTGGGCGTCGCGGGCGGGGTCCTCGCGCCGGCGCGGCGCGGGGGCCGCGCCCGGCTCGTCGCCGATCCGGGGGCACACGACGTACGCGCGGTGCCCCGCCGCGACCTCCTCGCGCACCCGCTGCCAGGCGCGGTCGAGGAACGCCGGCTTCTCCCGCACGGGCACCACGTGCGTGGCGATCGGCGAGCGCCCGCGGGGCAGCTCGCTGAGCGTGGAGACGTCGAGGTCGCCGAACACCGTCATCGCGACGGTGCGCGGGATCGGGGTGGCGGTCATGACGAGCACGTGCGGGGACCGGGACGCCTTGGCGCGCAGGGCGTCGCGCTGCTCGACACCGAAGCGGTGCTGCTCGTCGACGACGACGAGGCCGAGGTCGGCGAAGTCGACGTGCTCCTGCAGCAGCGCGTGGGTGCCCACGACGATGCCGGCGGCCCCGGAGGCCGCGTCGAGCAGGTTGCGCCGGCGCTCGGCGGCGCCCTGCGAGCCGGTGAGCAGCGCGACCCGGGTGCCCCCGTCCGCCCCGCCGAGCATGCCGCCCTGGGCGAGGGGGCCGAGCATCGCGCTGATCGAGCGGTGGTGCTGCTGGGCGAGGACCTCGGTGGGCGCCAGCAGCGCGGCCTGGCCCCCCGCGTCGACGACGGCCAGCATGGCCCGCAGCGCCACCACGGTCTTGCCGGAGCCCACCTCGCCCTGCAGCAGCCGGTGCATGGGCTGCTCCTGCGCGAGGTCGTGCTCGACCTCGGCGCCGACGGACCGCTGGCCCTCGGTCAGCGCGAACGGCAGCCGGGCGTCGAAGGCGGCCAGCACGCCGTCGGTGCGCCCCCGCCGGGGGGTCGCGGGCAGCGCCCGCTGGGCGGCGCGGCGCCGGGCCAGGGCCAGCTGCAGGACGAGGGCCTCGTCGAAGCGCAGCCGGCGCTCGGCCGCGCCGCGCTCGGCCACGCTGCGCGGCTGGTGGATCCGGCGCAGGGCGTCGCCGAGGTCGCCGACGCCCTGGCGCACCCGGACGTCCACGGGCACCGGGTCGGGGACCGGCCCGAGCACGTCGAGGACGACGGCCACCGCCTTCTGCACCTGCCAGGTGGAGACCTTCTCCGACGCGGGGTAGATGGGCAGCAGCCCGCGGGCCCAGGCGTCGGCCTGCGCCCGCGCCTGCCCGTCCGGGTCCTCGGCGTCGAGCAGCAGGTAGCTCGGGTGGGACAGCTCGCGCTCGCCGCGGAAGGTCGTGACCTTGCCCGCGAAGAGCCCCTCGCGCCCCACGGCGAGCTCGCGCTCGCGCCAGTGCTGGTTGAAGTACGTCAGCCGCAGCGTCCCGCCGGCGGCGTCGCCGACGACGACCTCGAGCAGGGTGCCGCGCCGCTTGGTCATGCGCTGCACCCGGGTGCGGCGCACCACCGCCTGCACCGTCACCTGCTCGCCGGTCTCCACCCCGCGCAGGTCGGTGAGCCGGCCCCGCTCGTCGTAGCGCCGGGGGTAGTGGTGCAGGAGGTCGTCGACGGTGCGCAGGCCGAGCCCCTCCTCGAGGGCGGTGGCCGTGCGGGGGCCGAGGACGCGCGCGAGGGGCGTGCGCAGGTCGAGGGAGCCGTCGCCGCCTGCCGTCGCCACGGTCGTAGTCCTACGTCACCCCGCGCCGCGCGCGCCACTCGGCGCGCGGGACCCGCGGGCGCTCGCCCTCGCGCTACTCCACCCCGACCGCGACGAGCTCGCCGGGCTGCCCGCCGAGGTGCACCGCGACCTCGAGCGGGGGGCGCCGCCGGGCCACGAGCGCGGCCGCGCGCCGGGCGACGTCGGCGCCGCCGCGGCCCGCGACGAGCGTGACGAGCTCGGCGCCGCCGTGCGCCAGCGCGTCCACGAGGGCGAGCACGGCGTCGACGGGGTGCGTGGCCCGCCCGGCCGCGACGGCGGCGCCGTCGGCGACCGCCCGCCAGCCGTCGCGCTCGGCGCGGACGGCTCCGCACCGCGCCGCGCGCGCCGCGGCCCCGAGCACGTCGAGCGCCCGGGCCGGCGCGAGCGCGGGGTCGTGGACGGCGAGCGCGGCCACCGCCGCCGGTGCCGCCGCACAGGGCACCACGGCGCCGCCGTCCGCGGCGGCCGCCGCGCGGGCCGCCCGCAGGGCCGCGCCGTCGGCCGGCAGCAGCAGCGCGCCGTGCGCGGCGCCGGCCAGGGCGCCGGGCGGCACCGCGGCGGCCCCGGCCCCCGCGGCGAGCGCGGCGAGGCCCTCGCCCTCGGCGACGAGGACGAGGAGCGTCCCCGGGCCCAGCGGCTCGAGCCGGGCGGCGTGGACCCTGCCCCGCGCCGCGCCGGCGGCGAGCGCGGCGGCGACCGCCTGCGGGGCGACGTGCACGTGCACGGCCCACGTGCCCGCACCGTCGTCGCCGTCACCCCTGCCGCCGCCGACGACCACGTCGTCGCCCAGCGCGGCCAGCTCCCCGGCGAGCGCGGCGGGGCCGTCCTGCGCCTCGGCGGCGCGCGGGGCGCCGGGGCGCGGCGCGCGCGGCGGCACGTCGAGGAGGTACGTCAGCTCGGCCCGCGGCCCGCCCGTCCCCGGGTCCTCGGCGTCGCGGGCCCCGGTCGCGCCCGGTCGCGCCGGCGCGGCCGGGGGCAGCGCCGGCAGCGCCGCGGCCCCGCCGACGACGGCCGCGAGGGCGTCGTACAGGACGGTGAGGCCGCGGCCCCCGGCGTCGACGACCCCGGCCCGGCGCAGGGCCTCGAGCTGGCGCGGGGTGGCGTGCAGCGCCTCGCGCGCGGCCCCGGCCGCGGCGCGCGCCACCGCGGGCAGGTCGGCGCCGGCGCGCCGGGCGGACGCCTCCGCGGCCTCCCCCGCGGCGCGGGCGACGGTGAGCATCGTGCCCTCGACCGGCCGCGCCACCGCCCGGCGGGCCGCGGCGGCGCCGCGGGCGAGCGCCCGGGCGAGCGCCGCCGCCTCCCCGTCCTGGCGCCGGTGCCCGGGGCCCGCCGGTGCCGCCTCCGGCACGAGCCCGCGCAGCAGCTGGGCGAGGATGGCGCCGGAGCTGCCGCGGGCACCGCGCAGCGCGCCGTCGGCGAGGGCGCGCAGCACCGCCCGCAGCCCGGCGTCCTCGGGCAGCGCCGCGACCGCGCGCGCCCCCGCGTCGAGGGTGAGGTGCAGGTTGGTGCCGGTGTCGGCGTCCGGGACCGGGTAGACGTTGAGCCCGTCGATGCCGGTGCGCTCGCGGGCGAGGGCGGCGCGCGCCTCGGCCAGCCAGGCGCGCGCGGCCCGCGCGTCGAGGCGCTCCAGGACGGCGGCCACGGCTCGCCCCCTCCCGGCAGGGCCGGCGGACGGGCCCGCCGGACGGGCGGGGAGCCTAGTCCCGGCGGGGCCCGCCGGGCAGGTTGGCGCCGGGTGCGCGCGGTCGGCTATCCTCGCCAGGTTGCCCGGGGACGACCCCGGGCCCGACGACCTTCCCGACCACCCCGCTAGGAGTTCTCCCGTGGCTGCCACCTGCGACGTCTGCGGCAAGGGCCCGGGCTTCGGCAACAACGTGTCGCACTCGCACCGCCGCACCCGCCGCCGCTGGAACCCGAACATCCAGACGGTGCGCGCGCTGGTCGGTCGCACGCCGAAGCGCCTCAACGTCTGCACCTCCTGCATCAAGGCGGGCAAGGTCTCGCGCTGACGCAGCGCCCGCACGGAGCACGACGGAGGGCCGGTCCCGCAGGGGGCCGGCCCTCCGTCGTGCGCGGGGGCCGCGAGTGGCGCCCGCGCCGCCGCTAGCCGAAGTGGTCGTACCCGGCCTCGCCCTCCCAGGGCGCGCCGTCGACGAGCACCCGCGGGCCGCCCTCCCCCGCCGCAGCGGCCTCGCCGAGCACGGTCCAGGCGGCGCCGAGCTCCGCGCCGGCCGGGAAGGTCCCGGCCAGGGCGTGGTCCTCCCCGCCGGCGAGCAGCCAGGCGTACGGGTCCGCCCCCAGCGCGGCCGCCGCGTCGCGGACCGGGCCGGGCACCTCGAGGGCGTCGCGGCGCAGCAGCAGGTCCACCCCCGAGCCGCGGGCGACGTGCCCGAGGTCCAGGACGAGCCCGTCGCTGACGTCGACCAGGCTCGTCGCGCCGAGGGCGGCGGCGAGCGGCCCGGCGGCGTACGGGGGCTCCGGGCACCGGTGGGCCTGCACGAGCGCGCGCGGCGAGCGGAAGCCGCGGCGCAGGACCGCGAGGCCCGCCGCGGACCAGCCCAGGCGCCCGGCGACGGCGACGACGTCGCCGGGGCGGGCGCCCGTACGGGTCAGCGGGGCGCGGCCCTGCAGGTCGCCGAGCGCGGTGACCGCGACGGTGAGCACGGGCGAGGACACGACGTCCCCGCCCACGACCGACGCCCCGACGAGCGCGCTCTCCTCGCGCAGGCCGTCGGCGAGCTCGAGGGCCCACGACGCCGGCAGGTCCGCCGGGGCGGCGAGGCCGACGACGAGCGAGGTGGTCACCGCGCCCATGGCCGCGACGTCGGCCAGGCTCTGCGCCGCGGCCTTGCGGCCCACGTCGTGCGCCGGGGACCAGTCGCGGCGGAAGTGCACGCCCTCGACGAGCACGTCGGTGGTGACGACCACGCGCGCGTCGGGGGCGGCGACGACGGCGGCGTCGTCGCCGGGCCCGACGAGGACCCCCTCCCCCTGGGGGTAGCGCGCCGTGACGGCCGCGACGAGCGCGCGCTCGCCGAGGCCGGCGACGGTGCCGTCGCCGCCGGTGGAGGGGGGCTGCATGCGGTGGGTGCTCCTGTCGTGGGGGGACCGCGCGGAGGCGGTAGGGTCGGCGACCGGAAGGATGCCAGCGCGAGGGCGCGCCAGGTGCTGGCCCCCCGTTCGCGCGCAGAGGTGCTCCCGTGGTCGTCCAGGCCTACATCCTCATCCAGACCGAGGTCGGCAAGGCCGCGGCCGTCGCCGGCGAGATCGCCGGCATCACCGGCGTCACGCTGGCCGAGGACGTCACCGGGCCGTACGACGTCATCGTCCGGGCCGAGGCGCGCAGCGTCGACGAGCTCGGCAAGCTCGTCGTGGCCCGGGTCCAGGGCGTGGAGGGCATCACCCGCACGCTGACCTGCCCGGTGGTGCACCTCTGACCCAGCTCCAGGAGCCCGCGGCCCCCGGCGCCCCCGCGCGCCGGGGGCGGTGGACGCTCGTCGCCGCGGCCGCCGCGGCCACCGCGGTGACGCTGCCCGTGGTGCTGCTGCTGCGTCCGCCGGGGCCGGCGCGGGTCGACAGCGCCGCGCCCCGGGGCGAGGCCCTCGCCGCGTGCCGCGACCTCGTCGCCGGCCTGCCCGCGGAGCTCGACGGGGCCGCGCGGCGCGAGGTGGAGCCCGACGACGGCACGACCGCCGCCTGGGGCGACCCGGCCATCGTGCTGCGCTGCGGCGCCGCTCCCCCGGACCCGGTGACGGTGCAGTGCGTCGCCGTCGACGGGGTCGACTGGGCGTTCCTGCGCCGCGGCGAGGACGCCGGGGAGGGCCACGCGGGCGGCCACACGGGGCACGGGGCCGACGCGGCGGGGCCGGCGCCGTTCGGCTTCGCGTTCCGGACCTACGGCCGCGACCCGGTCGTCGAGGTCGTCGTGCCCCCGGAGCACGCCCCGGAGGCGGAGGTGCTCGTGCCGCTCGCCGGGCACGTCGCCCCGGTGCCGCGCACCGGCATCGAGTGCGTCGGCCCGTCCGGCGGCTGAGGCTGCCCGGGGGGGCGGGCCCCGACGGGTCGCAGCCCGGCGGCGCGGGGCGTCAGCGCAGCCCGGTCCCCCGCCGCAGCGCGTCCTCGAGCAGCAGCCCGACGAGCTCGGGGTAGTCCACCCCGCTCGCCGCCCACATCCGGGGAAACATCGAGGTCGGCGTGAAGCCCGGCATGGTGTTGACCTCGTTGACGAGCACGCCGCCGTCGTCGAGCACGAAGAAGTCGACGCGGGCGAGCCCCTCGCAGCCCATCGCCTCGAACGCGGTGACCGCGAGGTCGCGCACCCGGTCCGCGACCTCGCCGGGCAGGTCCGCGGGCACGTCGCACTCGGCGGAGCCGTCGAGGTACTTCGCCGTGAAGTCGTAGAACGCGTGGTCGCCGGTGACCCGCACCTCGGCGAGCGCGCTGGCCCGCGGGCGCTCCCCGCCGGGGGCGTCGAGCACGCCGCACTCCACCTCGCGCCCGGCGATGCCCTGCTCCACGATGACCCGCGGGTCGTGCGACCGGGCGGTCGCCACCGCGGCCGGCAGGTCGTCCCAGTCGGTGACCTTGACGATCCCGAGGCTGGACCCGCCGCGGCACGGCTTGACGAAGACGGGCAGCGCCAGCTCCCCGCGCACGCGCGCCAGGCAGGCCTCGGCGTCGCGGTCCCAGGCGCGCGGGGTCAGCACGACGTACGGCCCGACGGGCAGGCCGGCGTCGCGCAGCAGCGCCTTCATCGCGCCCTTGTCCATCGACGCGGCGGAGGCGAGGACGCCGGAGCCGACGTAGGGCACCCCGGCCAGCTCGAGCAGCCCCTGCAGCGTGCCGTCCTCGCCGTACGGCCCGTGCAGCACGGGGAACACGACGTCGACCTCGGCGAGGGGGGCCGGTACGCGCCCCGGCTCCTGCACGACGAGGCCCCGCCGGGTGGGGTCGCCCGCGAGGACGACGCCGGTGCCGGACTCCTCGACGCCGGGCAGGGCGCCGCCGCGGATGGCGAGCTTCTCCGGCTCGTCCGCGACGAGCACCCACCGCCCCTCGGGGGTGATCCCGACCGGCACCACGTCCCACGCGTCGCGGTCGAGCGCGGCGAGCACGCTGCCGGCCGACACGCAGGACACCGCGTGCTCCGTGCTGCGCCCCCCGAAGACGACGGCGACGCGCCGCCGGGCCGCCGGGGGCGCCGGGTCGGCGGGCGCTGCGGGCAGGGGGTCGCGTCGCTCGTCCATCGCGCGCGAGCCTACCGGCGGGGCCTGCCAGACTCCGGGCATGACGCACCGGCCGACCCCGCGCAGCCTGTCGACCACCGCCGTGACCGCCGGGCGCCCCGGGCGCCTGCCCGACGCGCCGCTCAACGCCCCGCTGGTGCCGGCGGCGACCTACCACGCGGGCGGCGCGATGGGCTACGGCCGGTACGCCAACCCCGGCTGGGCCGCCCTGGAGGAGGCCCTCGGCGCGCTCGACGGGGGTACCGCCGTCGCGTTCTCCTCCGGCATGGCCGCGGTCGCCGCGGTCCTGGAGCAGGTGCCGCTCGGCGGGACGGTCGTGGCGCCGGCCCGGGCGTACTCGGGGACGCTGGCGCTGCTGCAGCAGTGGCAGGAGCGCGGGCGGGTCGCGGTGCGGCACGTCGCCGTGGACGACGCCGCGGCGGTCGCCGCCGCCGTGGACGGCGCGGACCTGCTCTGGCTCGAGACGCCGACCAACCCGGCCCTCGAGGTCGCCGACGTGCCCGCCGCGGCGGCCGCGGCGCGGGCCCACGGCACCACGGTCGTCGTGGACGGCACGTTCGCGACGCCGGTGCTGCAGCGCCCGCTGGAGCAGGGGGCCGACCTCGTCGTGCACGCGGCCACGAAGTGGCTCGCCGGGCACTCCGACGCGCTGCTCGGCGCCGTCGTCACCGACCCCGCGCGCGCGGCGGCGCTCGTCGCGCACCGCTCCGCGACCGGGGCCGTGCCGGGCGCGCTGGAGGCCTTCCTCACGCTGCGCGGGCTGCGGACGCTGCACCTGCGCGTCGAGCGCTCGCAGGACAACGCGCGCGAGCTGGCGCGCCGGCTCGCGGGGGCGCCCGGGGTGCAGCGGGTCCGCTACCCGGGCTTCGGCGGGGTCGTCGCCGTGGAGGTGGACGGCGCCGAGCGGGCGGACCGCCTCGTCGCCGCCTGCTCCCTCTGGGTGCACGCGACGAGCCTCGGCGGTGTCGAGTCGAGCCTCGAGCGGCGACGGCGCTGGCCGGCGGAGAGCCCGACCATCCCCGAGGGGCTCGTACGGCTCTCGGTCGGTGTCGAGGACGTCGAGGACCTCTGGGCCGACCTCGAGCAAGCGCTTGCTGCGATGGGGTGAGTCAGTCGTGGGCGTGCTCGGCGGTCGCCGCGCGCCCCATGAGCATCCCCGTCGCCTCGCCCGCCGTGGCCTCGCCGCGCACCACCGCGGCCACGGCCTCGACGATGGGCATGTCGACCCCGTGCGCACGCGCCAGCTGCAGCACCGACTCGCACGAGGTCACCCCCTCGGCGACCTGGCGGGTGGCACCGGCGACCTCGGCCACCGAGCGCCCCCGGCCGAGCTGCTCGCCGAAGGTGCGGTTGCGCGAGCGCGGCGAGGCGCACGTGGCCACGAGGTCGCCCAGGCCGGCGAGCCCCGGGAAGGTCGGCGCCAGCGCGCCGACCGCCAGCCCGAGCCGGGTCGTCTCCGCCAGGCCGCGGGTGACGAGCGACGCGGCGGTGTTGTCGCCGTACCCGAGGCCCTTGGCCATGCCGCACGCCAGCGCGATGACGTTCTTGACGACCCCGCACAGCTCCACGCCGACGACGTCGGGGGTCGTGTAGGGCCGGAACCACGGGGTCTGCGTCAGGGCCTGGAGCCGCAGGGCCGCCCCCGCGTCGGCGCAGGCGACCACCGAGGCGGCGGGCTGGCGCTCCGCGATCTCGCCGGCGAGGTTCGGCCCGCTCACCACGGCCACGCGCTCCGGGCCGGCCCCGGTGACCTCGCGCACGACCTCGCTCATCCGCCGGGCCGTGCCGCGCTCGAGGCCCTTCATGAGGCTGACGAGCACCGCGTCCGCCGGCACGTGGGGCGCCCACTGCCCGAGGCCCGCGCGCAGGGTCTGCGACGGCACGGCGAGCACGACCACCGCGGCGCCGTCGAGGGCGCGGGCCGGGTCGCTCGTGGCCGTGAGCGCGTCGGGCAGGCGCACGCCCGGCAGGTAGTCCGGGTTCTCGCGGCGGCTCTGCACCGCCGCGCACAGCTCGGGGCGGCGGCCCCACAGGGTGACGGAGGTCGAGGGGGCCGCGTCGCCGAGGACCACGCTGAAGGCGGTCCCCCACGACCCGGCGCCCATGACCGCGACGCGGGTCGGGGCGGGGCTCACGCCGGCATCCTCCCGCCCGGGAGGGGGCCGGCGTGCCGCCGGGGGTCGTACGGCTCCGGCGGCGGCGCCTCGCCGCGCACCCGCGCCAGCAGGGCGGTCGTCGCGTCGGTGATGCGCCGCGCGGCCTCGGCGAGCAGCTCGGCGTCCACGGGCCGCCCGCGCAGGTCGTCGAGCGGCACCGGCGGCCCGGCGTGCACGTGCACCAGCGTGCGCGGCCGCAGGCGCAACCGGAGCGTGTAGGGCGGCAGCAGCTCCTGCGGCCCCCACTGCGCGACGGGCACGACCGGCGCGCCGGTCTCCAGGCCCAGCCGGGCGGCGCCGGTCCTCGCGAGCATCGGCCAGCCGTCGGGGTCGCGGGTGATGGTGCCCTCGGGGTACACGCACACGGCCGCGCCGCCGCGCAGCGCCTCCAGCGCCGCGGCGTACGCCCCGCCCGCGGACCCGGCGCCGCGCAGCACCGGGATCTGCTCCGCCCCGCGCATCACCGCGCCCAGCACGGGGGCGCGGAACAGCGACTCCTTGGCGAGGAAGCGGGGGCTGCGGCCCTGGCGCCACAGGAAGTGCGCGAAGGTCAGCGGGTCCACGTGCGACAGGTGGTTGGGGCACAGGACGACCCCGCCGCGGCGGGGCACGTGCTCGCCGCCCTGCCAGTCCCGGCGCGTGAGCAGCAGGAGCAGCGGCTCCACGAGCGCCACCGCGACCCGCAGGGCGGGCCGGGCCCGCTCGCGCCGTCGCCGTCCCCCGCCGCTGCCCACCCGCCCATCCTCGCTCGCGGCGCGCACGGGTGTCGAGCGCACCCCGGCGCCCTGGCACGCTGGTGCGGTGCCCCTGCCCGCGCCCTGGTCGGTCGTCGTGCCGGTGAAGCGCCTCGAGGCCGCCAAGACCCGCCTCGTCGGACCCTCCCCGGCCGAGCGGGAGGCGCTCGCCCTGGCCTTCGCCGCCGACGTCGTGGCGGCCGCCCTCGCGGTGCCCGCGGTGGGCGAGGTGCTCGTGGTGACCGGCGACCCGGTCGCGGGGCCCGCGCTGGCCGCCCTCGGTGCCCGGACGGTGGCCGACCCGGGCGGGGGCCTCGACGCCGCGCTGCGGGCCGGCGCCGCGGCCGCCGCCCCGGGGCCCGTCGCCGCCCTGACCGCCGACCTGCCCGCCGCCCGTACGGCCGACCTCGCCGCGGTCCTCGCCGCGGCGCGCGCCCGGGCCTGCGTCCTCGACGCCGAGGCGACGGGCACGACGCTGCTCGCTGCGCCCGACGGCGCGCTGCGCCCGTCCTTCGGCCCGGGCTCGGCCGCGCGCCACGTCGGCGGCGGCGCCGCTCCCCTCCCGGCCGCGGACGGGCTCCGCCGCGACGTCGACACCGCCGCGGACCTCGCCGCCGCGGTCCGGCTGGGCACCGGGCCCCGCACCGCGGCCGCCGTGGCCGCACTGGCTGCGCACGCGCTCGCCACCCCCGAGCGGTGCGGGCGCGGGTAGCCTGCGCCCCGTGCAGGCGACCGTCCGGACCTACGACGCGGCGACCCGCTCGGGCACCGTGCTCAGCGACGACGGCGTGGAGCTGGCGTACGGCCCGGGGACGGTCGACCCGCTGCGGGTCCTGCGCCTGCGCGTGGGCCAGCGGGTGCGGCTCGACCTCGACGCGTCCGGTCGCGTCCTCGCCCTCACGCTCGCGACCTTCTGAGGGTCCGGCGCCGGTCCCCGTACGCCGACGGGCCGGCCCCCGTGGGGACCGGCCCGTCGGCCGTGCCGGGCGCTCAGGACTTCTTCGCGGCCCGCTTCGCCGTCGTGCCCGCGGCCTTCGCCGCCCCGGTCGGGGCCTTCGCGGCCTTCGAGGCCTTCGAGGCCGTCGACTTCGCGGCGCTCTTCGCCGGCGCGCTCTTGGCCGCGGTCGACTTCGCCGCGGTCGACTTCGCCGGGCTCTTCGCGGTGGTGGACTTCGCCGGCGCGCTCTTCGCGGGAGCGCTCTTCGCCGCGGTCGACTTCGCCGCCGTCGACTTCGCCGCCGTCGACCTCGCCGGCGCCTTCGTCGCGGCGGCCTTCGTGGCGGCGGTCTTCGCCGCTGCCTTCGTCGCGGCGGCCTTCGTGGCGGCGGTCTTCGCCGGTGCCTTCGTCGCGGCGGTACGGGCCGGCGCCTTCGTCGCAGCCGTCCCCGTCGCGGCGGACCCCGTGGTCGCGGACCTCGACGCCGCGGTGCGCGCCGGCGCCTTCGTCGCCGCCGCCCTCGTCGCGGCCGCCCCCGTCGCCGCGGTGCCCGCCGTGCCGGCGGCTGCACGGCCGCGGGCCGGGGCGGGAGCGCCGCCGGGCGCCACCTTGGGGAGCTTCTTCGCGCCGCTGACGACGGCCTTGAGCTCGGTGCCCGCGCGGAACCGCGGCACGGAGGTCTTCTTCACGCGGACCGCGGCACCGGTGGCGGGGTTGCGCGCGGTGCGCGCCGCGCGCTCGACCTTCTCGAAGGACCCGAAGCCGGTGATGCCGACCTTCTCGCCCTTGACCAGCGCGCGCTGGATGACGTCGATGACGGACTCGAGCGCGTGCTGGGCCTGCTTGCGGTTGCCCTCGAACCGGCCCGACAGCTCCTCGACCAGCTGAGCCTTGTTCATCCATGCCCTCCGGGGAGACGTGCCGGACCCTCATCCGACTGTCGTCGACGGTAGGCCCCCCTGCGGGCACGCACAAACACCCCGGGGGACGCGGACCGCTTGTGTCGCAACGGTTCCCGGGGTGGCGGGGTCCAACCCTGCGGCGCTAACCCCTGCTGCGCAAGGCTTCCTGCTCGCCGGCGCGCCGGGCCAGCAGGTCCAGCCGGACGTAGTCCTGGTCGTAGGTCCCGTCGTCCCGGCGCAGGGCCGCGAGCGCCCGGCGCTCGGCCTCGGCGCGGAACGACGCTCGGGAAGCGGGTTCCAGCGCCGGCTCGTACGCGATGAGGACCTGGCTCCGCAGCCATCCCACGAGGGCGTCCGCGTCGGGCATCGAGCGGCGCTGGTGGACCAGGCGCAGCCAGCCGCCGTCGGTGCCGAGCCCCGCGGCTGCGAGCAGCGGCGCGTACTCCTGCGGCGAGGGGAAGCACCAGGGGCCGGCGCCGCCGCCGTGCTCGCGCGAGACCTCGTCGAGGACCGCGCGGGCGGCGGCGATCTGGCCGGCGCCGCCGAGCTCGGCGCGGAACGTCCCGCCCGGTCGCAGCACCCGGGCGACCTCCGCGAGCACGAGCGCCTGCTCGTCGGCCGGCACCCAGTGCAGGGCGGCCGTGCTCACGACGAGGTCGACGCTCGCGTCGGGGACGGCGCCGCGCAGGTCCTGCGCCCGCGCGACCGCGTACTCGGGCCCGCCGCCGGCAGCGGCGGCGACGCGCACCATCGACGGGTCGGCGTCCACGCCGAGCACCCGCCCCCGCGGGACGAGCCCGACGAGGCGGCGCGTGAGGTCGCCCGCGCCGCAGCCGAGGTCGAGCACGGTGCCGTCCGGCGGCGGGGCGAGGCCGGCGAGGACGTGGTCGTCGAAGCGGCGGTGGTGGGCGGTGTTGGCGGCGTAGAGCTCGCCGTCCCACACGGCGGTCACGCCGGCCTCAGCGGACGGGCAGCGTCGTCGGCAGGAAGGAGGGGCGTCGCGCCTCGAAGCGCGCGACCTCCTCCTCGTGCCGCAGGGTCAGCCCGATGTCGTCGAGCCCCTCGAGCAGGCGCCAGCGCCCGTAGTCGTCGATGTCGAAGGGGAACGCGGCGGCGCCGGCGCGCACCTGCTTGGCGACGAGGTCGACGGTGACCGGCAGGGCCGGGTCCGCCTCCACGAGGGCCCAGAGGGCCTCCACGTCGGCCTGGTCGAGCTGACCGGTGAGCAGCCCCCCCTTGAGGGAGTTGCCGCGGAAGATGTCGGCGAAGCGCGAGGACAGCACGACCCGGAAGCCGAAGTCCTGCAGCGCCCACACCGCGTGCTCCCGGGAGGAGCCGGTGCCGAAGTCGGGGCCCGCGACGAGGATCGTCGCCCCCTGGTGCTCGGGGCGGTTGAGCTCGAAGGTCGGGTCGCCGCGCCAGGCGGCGAAGAGGCCGTCCTCGAAGCCGGTGCGCGTGACGCGCTTGAGGTACACCGCCGGGATGATCTGGTCGGTGTCGACGTTGCTGCGCCGCAGGGGCACGGCCGTCCCGGTGTGGACGTCGAACTTCTCCACGGTGAGCTCCCTCAGTCCAGGTCCGACGGCGCGGACAGCCGGCCGGTGACGGCGGTGGCGGCCGCCACGAGGGGCGACACCAGGTGGGTGCGCGCGCCCTTGCCCTGGCGGCCCTCGAAGTTGCGGTTGGACGTCGACGCGCTGCGCTCGCCGGGGGCGAGCTGGTCCGGGTTCATGCCGAGGCACATCGAGCACCCCGCCCCCCGCCACTCCGCGCCGGCGTCCTTGAACACGACGTCGAGGCCCTCGGCCTCGGCCTCGAGCCGCACCCGCGCCGACCCGGGGACGACGAGCATCCGTACGCCCTCGGCCACCCGGCGCCCCTTGAGGACGGCGGCGGCGGCCCGCAGGTCCTCCAGGCGCCCGTTGGTGCACGAGCCCATGAAGACGGTGTCGACGGCGATGTCGCGCAGCGGGGTGCCGGGGCGCAGGTCCATGTACGCCAGCGCCCGCTCGGCCGCGGTGCGTGCGCTCTCGTCGTCGAACGAGGCCGGGTCGGGGACGCTCGCGCCGAGCGGCGCGCCCTGGCCGGGGTTGGTGCCCCACGTGACGAAGGGCGTGAGCTCGGCGGCGTCGAGGACGACCTCCGCGTCGAAGACCGCGTCGTCGTCGGTGCGCAGGGTGCGCCACCACGCGACGGCGGCGTCCCAGTCGGCGCCCTGCGGCGCGTGGGGGCGCCCCTGCAGGTACGCGAACGTGGTCTCGTCCGGCGCCACCATCCCGGCGCGGGCGCCCGCCTCGATGGACATGTTGCAGATGGTCATGCGGCCCTCCATGGAGAGCTCGCGGACCGCCTGCCCGCGGTACTCGAGCACGTACCCCTGGCCGCCGCCGGTGCCGATCCGCGCGATGACGGCGAGGATGATGTCCTTCGCCGTGACGCCCGGGCCCAGCGAGCCCTCGACGGTGACCGCCATGGTCTTGAAGGGCTTGAGCGGCAGGGTCTGCGTGGCGAGCACGTGCTCGACCTCGCTCGTGCCGATGCCCATGCCGAGCGAGCCGAAGGCGCCGTGCGTCGAGGTGTGCGAGTCGCCGCAGACGATGGTCATCCCCGGCTGGGTCAGGCCCAACTGCGGGCCGATGACGTGGACGATGCCCTGCTCCGCGTCGCCCATGGGGTGCAGGCGGACGCCGAACTCCTCGCAGTTGCGCCGCAGGGTGTCGACCTGCGCGCGCGAGACGGGGTCGGCGATGGGCTGGTCCCAGTCGACGGTCGGGACGTTGTGGTCCTCGGTCGCGATCGTGAGGTCGGGACGGTGGACGGGCCGGCCGGCCAGGCGCAGCCCGTCGAAGGCCTGCGGGCTGGTGACCTCGTGCACGAGGTGCAGGTCGACGTAGAGCAGGTCGGGCTCGCCCTCGGCCCGGCGCACCACGTGCGCGTCCCACACCTTCTCCGCGAGCGTGCGTCCCACCGTCCACCTCCTGCAGACTTGCGGTCTCACTTGCTGAGACTGCAGTATCGAGTCATGGACAAGTCTAGCGGCGTCGGCGTGCTCGACAAGGCCGCCACCGTGCTGGCCGCCCTGGAGCCCGGCCCGCAGACCCTCGCCGGGCTCGTCGCGGCCACCGGGCTGGCCCGCCCGACGGCCCACCGGCTGGCCGTCGCCCTCGAGCACCACCGGCTCGTCGCGCGCGACCTGCAGGGCCGCTTCGTCCTCGGCCCGCGCCTCGGCGAGCTCGCGCTGGCCGCCGGCGAGGACCGCCTCCTGGCCGCCGCCGGCCCCGTCCTCGCGGGCCTGCGCGACCACACCGGGGAGAGCACGCAGCTCTACCGGCGCCAGGGCGACGCCCGGGTCTGCGTCGCCGCCTCCGAGCGCCCGTCGGGCCTGCGCGACAGCGTCCCCGTGGGCGCGACCCTCACCATGCTCGCGGGCTCCGCGGCCCAGGTGCTCCTCGCCTGGGAGGAGCCGGACCGCCTGCACCGCGGCCTGCAGGGCGCGCGGTTCAGCGCGACCGCCCTGTCGGCCGTACGGCGCCGCGGCTGGGCCCAGTCGGTCGGCGAGCGCGAGGCCGGGGTCGCGTCGGTCTCCGCACCCGTGCGCGGCCCCAGCGGGCGCGTCGTCGCGGCCGTGTCCATCTCGGGCCCCATCGAGCGCCTCACCCGCCAGCCCGGGGGGCTGCACGCCGCCCCCGTCCTCGCCGCCGCCGCGGCCCTGAGCGAGTCCCTGGCCGGC
Source organism: Vallicoccus soli (assembly GCF_003594885.1). Classification (NCBI taxonomy): domain Bacteria; kingdom Bacillati; phylum Actinomycetota; class Actinomycetes; order Motilibacterales; family Vallicoccaceae; genus Vallicoccus; species Vallicoccus soli. Next base: position 1,044,527 of record NZ_QZEZ01000001.1, on the reverse strand, counting down.
GGCCCCTCCTGACCCCGCCGGCGCCCTCCGCGCACGATCGCGGCGGAGACGACCCACCACCCCGCCGCGATCATGCGCGGAGGGCGGCGGAGGGAGGGCGGCCCCGCGACGACCCCGGGAACGCCGAAGGGCCCGTCCTGGTGGACGGGCCCTTCGGCTCTACGTAGCCCCGACCGGATTCGAACCGGCGCTACCGCCTTGAGAGGGCGGCGTGCTAGGCCGCTACACAACGGGGCCGCGGCGTTCCCCCGGCGAACCGGAGGAGGTGTCTGAGACCTTACCGGATCGCTCCGGCCGTCCCGACCAGCTGGGGTACCAGGACTCGAACCTAGACTAGCTGAACCAGAATCAGCCGGGCTGCCAATTACCCCATACCCCATGGGTCCACGGCCCGGGGGCCGTGTCGACGGGGAGTACGTTACCCGCCCCGCCGACCCGGCACCAAACCGGCTGGTCAGCCGCGCGTCGTGCCCTGCAGCACCGGGACCACGCGCCCGGCGCCGGGCACCCGCACGGCGGCGCGCTGCACCGTCCGCCAGGCCTCCTGCACGCCCGTGCCGCGCTCGGCCGCGACGCGCGCCACGAGGCCGGCGACCTGCGGCGCCGCGAAGGACGTGCCGGTCCACACCGCCCAGGCGTCGGCCGGGTACGTGTCCGGGGCCGGGTCGAACTCGGGGTCCTCGACGCCGGGCACGTACGTCGACAGGACGCCCTCCCCCACCGCCGAGCAGTCGACCCAGTGCCCCCGGTTGCTCCACGGCGCGGGCGCGAGGTCGACGTCGAGCGCGCCGACCGCGACGACCTCCCGGAAGGCCGCGGGCCAGCTCGGGCGGTCGCTGCCGTCGTTGCCGGCGGCGGCCACGACGAGGGCCTCGGGGTGCTCCTCGGCGAGGATGTCGACGGCGGCCTGCAGCGCGACCGGCGGCACGTCGCCGGGGGTCTGCACCCCGAAGGAGAGGTTGACGACGTCGGCGCCGTCGCGCAGCGCGCGGACCAGGGCGAGGGCGATCTCGAGGTCGCTGCCGATGCCGTCGCTGTCCACGGCGCGGTACGCCCGCAGCTCCGCCCCCGGCGCCACCTGCGCCACCACGCCGGCGACGAAGGTGCCGTGCCCGGCGGCGAGGTCGAGCAGGCCGTTGGGCTCGGGCAGGTCGTCGAGCGGGTCCACCTCGCCCTCGCGCGGCACCGCGTCGAGCCAGCCGTCCGCGCGGCGCTCCGGGGTGATCCCGGTGTCGACGACCGCGACCCGCACGCCCGCCCCGGCCCGCGCGGACGCGGTGGGCCGGGGCACGCCCACCGGCGAGGGCTCCGGCCCGCTGAGGCCCTTGACGACGGGGGCGAGCGGCACGACGTGGTCGACGCTGGCGAGGTGCCCCAGCGCGCGCAGCTCGCCCGCGAGCCCCTCGAGGCGGGCCGGGGGGACGCCGTCGCGGCGGCAGCGCAGCACGCGACCGCCGAGCTCGGCGACCGGCTCGACGGTGAAGCCCTCATCCGCGAGCAGGCGCACCGCGCGCTCGTCGTCCGCGGCGGTCGCCCCGGCCAGCAGGTCCCCCGGGCGCACGAGGGTGCGCCCCGCGCCGTCGTCGAGCACCTCCACGGGCTCGAGGTCCCGGCGCCCGCGGCGGCGCTCCAGCCGGCGCTCGTCCACCCGGCGCACGAAGGCCTCGCGCTGCGCGCCGGAGGAGAGCGCGCCGACCTGCGCGCCGACCGCCGCGCGGTGCGCCGCGCGCACGTCCTCGGGCCGCGGGTCGGGGAAGCCGTCCCGGTAGTCGCTGCCTGCCACGTCTGGCCTCCACGCTCGTCCGATGGGCGCTACTGTCGCTCCCGTCCCAGCCGGCACACCGAGGGCGCACCATGGGAGCGGAGAGCGCGACGGCCATCCTGATACAGGCCGAGCGCGTGTACGAGGAGGTCGTCGCAGATCCCGGCGCCCGGCGCGGTGACGTCGTCGACCTCGTCGCGCAGGCGCGGGCCTCGCGCGACCGCGAGGCCCTCGTCGTGGCGCTGCGCGCCAGCGCCTGGGTGGAGCGCACGCTGCTGCGGGCCCCCGCGGCCAAGGAGCTGCTCGACGAGGCCGTGCGGCTGGCCCGCTCCGGGCCGGTGCACCGCCTGCCGGAGGTGCTGACGACCCGCGCGGTGGTGAACCAGGAGCTCGGCCGTGCCGCCGCCGCCCGCCGCGACCTCGACGCCGCGGGCGCGCTGGCCAGCGCCGGGCACGCCCTCGGCCCCGAGCTGGCGCTGCAGCAGGCGGTCCTGCGCCAGAACAGCGGCGACGGCGCGGGCGCCGAGGCGCTGTACGCCGCGCTGCTCGCCGACCCCTCGGCCCCCGCGCTGCTCCGCGCCAAGGCGGCGAACAACCTGGCGCTCGTCGAGGCGCAGACGGGCCGCGCGGGCGCGGCCCTGCAGCACCTCGACGAGGCTGCCGCCCTCGCCGTGGCGGGCGGGAGCACGACCCTCGTGGCGGTGGTGGCGCAGAGCCGCGGCTGGGTCCTCCTGCACGCCGGCCGCCTGCCGGACAGCATGGCCCAGCTCGACACGGCCGCCGCGCTGTGGCGCGCGGCCGGGCTGCCCCCCGGGGAGCCGTACGTCGAGCAGGCCGACGCCCTCGCGGACCTGCGCCTCGTCGAGGAGGCGCTGGGGCTGGCGCGGGCGGCCGCCGCGTCGTTCCGCGAGCACGGCGCCCTGCTCCTCGCGGTGGAGGCGCAGCACCGCGTGGCGCGCCTCGCGCTGCGGGCGGGCCGGCCGGACGACGCCCTGCGCGAGGCGGAGGCGCTCGAGGCCCTGCTGGACGGCCAGGACCGCCCGGCGTGGCGGGCCCGCGCGGGCGCGGTCCTCGCGGAGGCGCGGCTGGCGACGGGTCGCTGCACCGCGGAGGAGCTCGACCGGGCCCGGCGCAGCGCGCGCACGCTGGACCGGCTGGGGCAGGTCGGCGAGGCGGTCGACGCGTACCTCGTGGCGGGGCGCTGCGCGCTGGCGCAGGACCGGCAGGTGCCCGCGCAGGCGCTGCTGCGCCGCGCCGAGGAGCTGAGCCGCGGCGGCACGGTCCTGCTGCGCCTCAAGGGGCGGCTCGCGGCGGCGCTCGCGGCGGGCGGCGACGTCGCCCGGGTCACGCAGCTGGCGCGGGCGGGGATGCGCGACCTGGCCGAGCACCGCGACGCGCTCGGCTCGGTGGAGCTGCGCGCGCTCGCCTCCGGGCACGGGGCCGAGCTCGGCGTGCTCGCGCTGCGCACCCTGCGCTCGGCGGCGGGGGGCGCGGCCCCCGTGCGGCTGCTCGACTGGATGGAGCGCACGCGCGCGGCCGCCCTCACCGCCCCGCCCGCCGAGCAGCGCACCCTCGTCCCGCGCCCGGCCGACCCGGAGCAGGAGGAGCTGCTGGCGCGCCTGCGCCTGCTGCACCGCCGCGTCGACGACGACCCGTCGGCGGCGCCGGCCCTGCGCCAGGAGGTCCAGGAGGTCGAGGAGCGGCTGCGCCGCGGCGCGTGGTCGCGCAGCGCCGAGCGCGCGCGGCGGCACCAGCGGCCCGTGCCCGTGGCCGAGCTCCGGCGCCTGCTCGACGGCACGCCGCTCGTCGAGCTGGCCGCCGTGGACGACCGGCTCCTCGCGGTCGTCCTCGAGGCGCGGCGCAGCAGGGTCGTCGAGCTCGGCCCCCTCGAGCCGGTGCGCCGGGAGCGCGACGCGCTGCTGTTCACCCTGCGCGGCCTGTCCACGCCGCGCCCGCCGGCGGTGACCGCGGCCCTGCGCCGCAGCGCCGAGGGCGGGCTGGCCCGGCTGCGCGCGGCGCTGCTCGACCCCCTGCGCGTACGGCCCGACGCCCCGCTCGTCGTCGTGCCGTCCGCCGCGCTGCACGGAGTGCCGTGGAGCGCGCTGCACGACGGGCCGGTGGCGGCGGCGCCGTCGGCGACCCTGTGGGCGCGCACCCGCGCGGGCGCGCCGCGCGCGGGCGGCGTGCTGCTCGCGGCCGGGCCGGACCTGCAGGGCGCCGTGCCGGAGGTGCGCGCGCTCGCCGCGCTGCACCCGGGCGCCGAGGTGCTCGAGCCGCCGCGCAGCACGGCCGCGGCGGTCACCGCGTCCCTCGCCCGGGCGGACCTCGCCCACCTGGCCTGCCACGGCGTCCTGCGCGCGGACAACCCGCTCTTCAGCGCGCTGCTGCTCAGCGACGGCCCGCTCACCGTCCACGAGCTGGCGCTGCGCCGCGCGGCCCCGCGGCGGGTCGTCCTGGCCGCGTGCGACTCGGCCGCCGACACGACGTACGCGGGCGGGGAGATGCTCGGCTTCGTCGGCGCGCTCGTCGAGCGGGGCACCGCCGGGCTCGTCGCCAGCGGGGTGCCCGTGCCCGACGTCGGGAGCGTGCCGCTCATGCGGGCGCTGCACGAGGGCCTCGCCCGCGGGGCCACGATGTCCGTGGCGCTGCACGGCGCCCGGGCCGCCGTCGACCTCGACGACCCGGTGAACCTCGTGAGCTGGGCCGCCTACACGGCCTTCGGCGCGGCCTGAGCCCTCAGGCCGCCTGCTCCAGCGCGGCCCGCAGGCGCGCCAGGGACCGCTCGCGGCCCAGCAGCTCCATCGACTCGAAGAGCGGCGGGGAGATGCGCGCGCCGGTGACGGCGACCCGTACGGGGCCGAAGGCGTGCTTGGGCTTGAGGCCCAGCCCGTCCGCGAGCAGCGCCGAGCGCAGCGCCGCCTCGATGGCGCCGTGCGTCCACTCCCCCAGGGCCTCGAGCGCCGCGACCGACGCCTCGAGGACCGGGCGCTGCTCGGGGGTGAGCAGGCGGGCCGCCGCCTCGGGGTCGACGGTGAAGTGCGCGTCGTCGACGAGCAGGAACGCCATGAGCCCGGGCACCTCGGACAGGCGCGCGATGCGCTCCTGCACGTGCGGCGCCAGGCCCTCGACGAGCGCGCGCTCCTGCGCGGTCGGCTCCGCCGACACGAGGCCGGCCTGCTGCAGGAACGGCAGGATCCGCCCGACGAAGTCCTCGAGGGGCAGCGCGCGGACCTTGTCGCCGTTGATGGCCTCGAGCTTCTTCATGTCGAAGCGCGCCGGGTTCTTGCCGACCCGCTCGATGGTGAAGTCGCGGGCCATCTCCTCGAGGGTGAAGTCCTCGCGGTCCTCGCCCGGCGACCAGCCCAGCAGCGCGAGGTAGTTGCACAGCGCCTCCGGCAGGAAGCCCTCGCGGCGGTACCAGGCGATCGACACCTCGCCGTTGCGCTTGGACAGCTTGACGTTGTCCTGGCCCATGACGAACGGCAGGTGCCCGAACACCGGCGTCCGCTCCTCGGTGACGCCCATGGCGCGGTAGACCGCGATCTGCCGCGGCGTGGAGGACAGCAGGTCCTCGCCGCGCAGGATGTGGGTGATGCCCATGAGGACGTCGTCGACCGCGACGGCGAGCGTGTAGAGCGGGTAGCCGTCGGCGCGCACCAGCACGAAGTCGGGCACGTTGGCGTGGTCGAAGGTGACCTCGCCGCGGATCGCGTCGACGAAGGTCGTGGACCCCTCGGGCATGCGGAAGCGCAGCACCGGCTGGCGGCCCTCGGCCTCGAACGCGGCGACCTGCTCGGCGCTGAGGGTGCGGCAGCGGCCGTCGTAGCCGGGCGGCAGCCCCTTGCGCTTCTGCTCCTCGCGGCGCTCGTCGAGCTCCTCGGGCGAGCAGTAGCAGCGGTACGCGTGCCCCTCGTCGAGGAAGCGCTGGGCCCACTCGCGGTAGAGGTCCATCCGCTGGGACTGCTGGTACGGCCCGCGGTCGCCGCCGACTTCGGGGCCCTCGTCCCAGTCCAGGCCCAGCCAGCGCAGCGTCTCGGCCGCGGCGGCGATGTACTCGTCCGTCACCCGCGAGCGGTCGGTGTCCTCGATGCGGAAGACGAAGGTCCCGCCGGTGTGGCGGGCGTACGCCCAGTCGTAGAGCGCCGTGCGGATGTTGCCGACGTGCAGGTCGCCCGACGGCGACGGCGCGAACCGGACGCGCACGCTGCTGCCCTCAGCCACGGGAGACCACCTCGTTCGTCAGGGAGCCGATGCCCTCGATCTCGACGGTCACGCTGTCGCCGGGGCGCAGCGGGCCGACCCCGGCGGGGGTGCCGGTGAGGATGACGTCGCCGGGCAGCAGCGTCATCGCCTCGCTCACGTGCGCCACCAGCTCGGCGACGCTGCGGACCATCTGCGACGTCCGCCCGTCCTGGCGCACCTCGCCGTCGACCGTGCAGGTGACGCGCAGGTCGGCCGGGTCCACGTCGGTGACGACCCACGGCCCCAGCGGGCAGAAGGTGTCGAAGCCCTTGGCCCGGCCCCACTGCGCCTCGGCGCGCTGCAGGTCGCGCGCGGTCACGTCGTTGGCGCAGGTATAGCCGAGGACGACCTCCGGCACCTTCTCGACCGGCACCTGGCGGCACAGCCGGCCGATGACGACGGCGAGCTCGGCCTCGTACGAGACCTCGTTGCTGATCTCCGGGTAGCGGATCGCCTCGCCGGGCCCGACGACCGAGGTCGACGGCTTGAGGAAGACCACGGGGACCTCGGGGACGTCGCCGCCCATCTCCTTGGCGTGGTCGGCGTAGTTCCTCCCGATGGCGACGACCTTGCTCGGCAGCACGGGCGCCAGCAGGCGCACCTCGCTGAGCTTGACGGGCATGCCCGCGGGCGTCAGCTGGCCGAAGGGGTGGCCGTCGAGCGGCACGACCGACAGGTCGTCGGGCTCACCGCCCACGGCGCCGAAGGAGACCGTCTCCCCGTGGGAGAACCTCGCGATGCGCACGGTCGTCGAGGCTAGCGGACGGCGGGGAGCCCCTCGGGGCTCGTACCCTGGACCCTCGTGGAGGTCCTCGCCGAGCCCGTGTGGCGCGCCCGCCGGGCCGCGCACGAGGCCCGCGTGGACGCCTGGACCGCCGGCCACCGCGAGCGGGCGCGCACGGGCCGGGCCCACCCGGTGGAGGACTTCCTCTTCACGTACTACTCCCAGCGCCCGGCGCGGCTGCGCCGCTGGTCCCCCGGCGCCGGCGTCGTCTGCGCCGGCGGGGACGAGCTGCTCGGGACGCCGGGCTTCGTCGCCGTCGACGGCGGCGCGGCGGTCGAGCCGCTGCCGGCGGCCCGGCGCGCCGCGGCGGCGTCGGTGCGGACCCTGCTGGCCCGCACCGCCGGCCGGGCGCCCTCGTACGGCTGCTTCGGGCTGCACGAGTGGGCGATGGTCCACCGCCAGGAGCAGGCGGAGGTGCGCCACGCGGCGTGGCCGCTGCGCCTCGGCCCCAAGGGGACGACCGCCGTCGTCGAGCGCTCGCGGGTGCGGTGCAGCCACGTCGACGCGTTCCGCTTCTTCACGCCCACGGCGCGCCCCCTCAACGAGCTGCAGCCGACGCGCGCGACGCAGGCCGACCTGGAGCAGCCGGGCTGCCTGCACGCGACGATGGACCTCTACAAGTGGGCGTACAAGCACTCGCCGCAGGTCCCCTCTGAGCTCGTCGGCGACTGCTTCGCCCTCGCCCGCGAGGTCCGCGAGCTCGACATGCGGGCCAGCCCGTACGACCTCTCCGCGCTCGGCTACGCCCCGGTGGCGGTCGAGGAGCCGGCCGGGCGCGCCGAGTACGCCGCCGCCCAGCGCGCCTTCGCCGAGCGCGCCGCCCCGCTGCGCGCCCGGCTCGTCGCCGCCCTGGACGCCCTGCTCGCCTGACCGGCGCTCCCGCGGCGACCATGCCCGGACGGGCGGCGACCAAGGGGGGATGGCCCGACCAGCGGCGACCATGCGGGGATGGCGCTCGCCTGCGGCGCTCCGCGCCGCTCGCGGGGCCGCCAGTGCGCCAGCGGGAAGCGCCGGCGCAGGGGCCACGGGACGAGCCGGGGCTCCAGCCCGGTGCGCTCGGCCACCGCCGCCTCGAAGGCGTGCGAGCGCCCGAGCACGGCCTCCTCGCCGACGACGAGGACGTCCCACCCGTGCCGCTCGCGCATCCGGCGCCGGCGGGCGAGGTCGTGCGCCTGCCGCTCCGGGCCGTGGAAGGCCTCGCCGTCGTACTCCAGGCCGAGGCCGGTCCCCGGCAGCGCGGCGTCGAGCCGGGCCACCTCGCGTCCCAGCTCCACCACGGGCACCTGCAGGTCCAGCGGGGGCAGGCCCGCGTCGTGCCACCGCAGCCGCATCCACGACTCGCCCGGGGGACCCGGAGCGGCCGTCGGCCAGCGCCACGAGCCCCCGCGCCTGGTCGACCCGGGCGAGGCCGGCCATCCGCTCGACGACGCCCACGAGCTCGTCGGCGTCGACCAGGCCGCGACGCAGGGCGGCGTCGAGGTACGCGAGCCCGTCCGGGCGCTCGAGGTCGCGCGCGAGGTCCACCACCGTACGGGCGGGCGACGCGACGGGCAGGCCGTGCACGTCGACGACCTCGTCCGCGACGAGCGCACGGGTCCGGGCCGCGACGCCGGGGCGCCGCAGGGCCGCCGCGCCGGCGGGGCGGGACACCTCGAGCGGCACCGCGCGCCCCTCCTGGCCCGGCAGCAGCAGGTCGATGCCGTGGAGCCACGCCGCCGCCAGGCCGGTCACCACCGCGTCGGGCGGGGCGACCAGCCGTACCGCCGCAGCCCGCAGGGCCGCGCCGTCGGGCACGGCCGCGTCGACGTAGGCGCCGGTCACCACCCGCCGGACCGTGCCGGCGGCGACGGCGCTGCGCAGGCGGTGCCGGCTCAGCCCGGCGTCGAGCGCCTGCCGGTAGGTGGAGGGCCGGCCGTCGAGCAGGGGTGCGTCCACGGCGGCAGGGTGCCGGGCACGGCGGGCGGGCGTCGGGCGCCGTCCACAGGCAGCGCCATCTGCGCATGATCGCCGCAGGAGGGGTGCGCCACCTGCGCAAGATCACCGCAGGAGGGGTGCGCCACCTGCGCATGGTCGCGGCGGGGTGGGGCGTCAGCAGACGCGGTGGAGCCAGCCGTGCTCGTCGGGGCGGCGGCCGTGCTGGACGTCGAGCAGGGCCTGGCGGACGGCGCTGGTGACGGGGCCGACGGTCTCGCCGTCGCCGGTGGTGACCTCGCCGCCGCGCCAGGCGAGGCGCCCGACGGGGGTGACGACCGCGGCCGTGCCGCAGGCGAAGACCTCGCGGATGCGCCCGCTCGCGGCGCCCTCGCGCCACTCGTCGATGCCGACGCGGCGCTCCTCGACCTTGTGCCCGAGCTCGCCCGCCAGCTGGATGATCGACGCGCGGGTGATGCCCTCGAGGATGGTCCCGGTGAGCTCGGGGGTGACGATGCTGTCGTCGTCGAGGACGAAGTAGAGGTTCATCCCGCCGAGCTCCTCGACCCAGCGCCGCTCCACCGCGTCGAGGAAGGCGACCTGGTCGCAGCCCTGCTCGATGGCCTCCTGCTGGGCGACCAGGCTCGCGGCGTAGTTGCCGGCGCACTTGGCCGCGCCGGTGCCGCCCGGCGCCGCGCGCGTGTAGTCCTCGCTGAGCCAGATGGAGACCGGGCGGACGCCGCGGGCGAAGTACGCCCCGGCGGGCGAGGCGATGACGCAGAACAGGACGTCCTTCGCCGGGCGGACCCCGAGGAACGCCTCCTGGGCGAACATGAACGGGCGCAGGTAGAGGCTCTTCTCCCCGCCCTCGGGCACCCACGCCTCGTCCGTGCGGATGAGCGCGTCGGCGGCGGCGACGAAGTCCTCGACGGGCAGCTCGGGCAGGGCCAGGCGCCGGGCGGAGCGGGCGAAGCGCTCGCCGTTGGCCTCGGGCCGGAAGGTCCAGACTGACCCGTCCGCGTGCCGGTACGCCTTGAACCCCTCGAAGATCGCCTGGGCGTAGTGCAGGACCGCGGTGGCGGGGTCGAGCTGCAGGGGCGCGTACGGCCGGACCTGCGCCTCGTGCCAGCCGCCGTCGGGGGTCCAGCGGGCGGTCACCATGTGGTCGGTGAACGTCTGGCCGAAGCCGGGGGCGGCGAGGACGGACGCGCGCTCCTCGTCGGGGCGCGGGCTGGTGCTGGCGTGGACGGCGATGTCGAGGGACACGGGGACCTCCTGGTGGCGCGGCAGGACGACGGTAGCCGACCCCCGCGGGGCGGCGCGGGGCGCTGCGCGGCGGAGGTCGGTCGGGCGAGGGGTACGGCGTCAGGCGAGGCGCGCGGCGATCGCGTCGCCCACCTGCGCCGTGCTGCGTACTCGGTCCCCCCGCTCGGCGAGGTCGGCCTCGACGGCCGCCTCGACCCGGCGGGCCTCGTCGACGCGGCCGACGTGCTCGAGGAGCATCGCGACGGACAGGACCGTCGCCGTCGGGTCCGCCTTCTGCTGCCCCGCGATGTCGGGGGCGGAGCCGTGCACCGGCTCGAACATGCTGGGGGCCGTGCCGGCGGCGTTGACGTTGCCGCTGGCCGCGAGGCCGATGCCGCCGGTGACCGCGGCGGCGAGGTCGGTGAGGATGTCGCCGAAGAGGTTGTCGGTGACGATGACGTCGAAGCGGGCCGGGTCGGTGACGAGGAAGATGGTCGCCGCGTCGACGTGCAGGTAGTCGACCCGGACGTCCGCGAACTCCTGCCCGACCGCGGCGACGGTGCGCTGCCAGAGGCGCCCGGCGTGGGACAGGACGTTCGTCTTGTGCACGAGCGTGAGGTGCCCGCGGCGCGAGCGCGCGCGGTCGAACGCGTCGCGGACGACGCGCTCCACGCCGTACGCGGTGTTCACGCTGACCTCGGTCGCGACCTCGGCGGGGGTGCCGGCGCGCAGGACGCCGCCGTTGCCGGTGTAGGGACCCTCGGTGCCCTCGCGGACGACGACGAAGTCGACGTCGCCGGGCGCGGCGAGCGGGGACGCGACGCCCGGGTAGAGCCGGGACGGGCGCAGGTTGACGTAGTGGTCGAAGGCGAAGCGCAGCTTGAGCAGCAGCCCGCGCTCGAGGACGCCGCTCGGCACGCCCGGGTCGCCGACGGCCCCGAGCAGCAGCGCGTCGTAGCCGCGCAGCTCCTCCATCACGGCGTCCGGCAGCGTCTCCCCCGTCGCGTGCCAGCGGCGGGCGCCGAGGTCGTAGTGCGTCGTCTCCACCGCCGCGCCGCCCAGCACGGCGTCGAGCACCTTGAGGCCCTCGGCGACGACCTCCGGGCCGATGCCGTCGCCGGGGATGACGCCGAGGCGGAGCGGGGTGGGCATGGCCCGACCCTAGCGCGGGCGTCCGCATGCTGGCCACGGCGTCCCGGGGAGTGGACGACTGCCGGGCCCATGAGGGGCACCCCCAGGCGCCGTACGCGCCTGAGGGGCACCCTCAGCAGAGTCGAGTCTGCTGAGGGTGCCCCTCAGGCGGGATGCACGCGTGAGGGTGCCCCTCAGGCGACCGGTGCGCGTGAGGGCGCCCCTCAGGCGACCGTGCGCGTGAGGGTGCCCCCGAGGCGCACGAGGGTGGGGCTCAGTCCACGAGGTCGACCGTGCGGCCCTGCTCGGCGCCGATCTCGGTGACGAGCTCGGCCAGCAGCGGGGCCGGGACAGCGCTGTCCACGGTGAGGGCGACGAGCGCCTGGCCGCCCTTGGTGTCGCGGGAGACCTGCATGCCCGCGATGTTGACGCCGGCGTCGCCGAGGATCCGCCCGACGGTCCCGACGACGCCGGGGCGGTCGGTGTAGCGGAAGAAGGCCATGTGCCCGGACGGCACGATCTCGACGTCGAAGCCGTCGACCTCGACGATCTTCTCGATGTGCTTCGGGCCGGAGAGCGTGCCCGACACCGACACCTGCTGCCCGTCCGCGAGCGTCCCGCGCAGGGTCACGACGTTGCGGTAGTCCTCGCTGACCGGGTCGGTCGTGAGGCGCACCTCGAGCCCGCGCTCGGCGGCGAGGACGGGGGCGTTGACGTACGACACCTGCTCCTCGACGACGTCGGTGAAGACGCCCTTGAGGGCGGCGAGCTCGAGCACCTTGACGTCGAGCGCGGCGATCTCGCCGCGGACCTCGACGTCGAGCGACTGCGCCCCTCCACCGGCCAGCGCGGTGAAGATGCGCCCGAGCTTCTCGGCGAGCGGGATGCCGGGGCGCACGTCCTCGGCGATGACGCCGCCCTTGACGTTGACCGCGTCGGGCACGAGCTCCCCGGCCAGGGCCAGGCGCACCGACTTCGCGACGGCGATGCCGGCGCGCTCCTGCGCCTCGTCGGTGGAGGCGCCCAGGTGCGGGGTGGCCACGACGTTGTCGAGCTCGAAGAGCGGCGAGTCGGTGCAGGGCTCCTTGGCGAACACGTCGAGGCCGGCCCCGGCGACGCGGCCCTCCTTGAGCGCGGCGTGCAGGGCGCCCTCGTCGACGATCCCGCCGCGCGCGGCGTTGACGATGCGCACGGTCGGCTTGACCTTGCGCAGCGCCTCCTCGCCGATGAGCCCGACCGTCTCCGGCGTCTTGGGCAGGTGCACCGTGATGAAGTCGGCCTCGGCGAGCAGCTCGTCCATCGACACGAGCCGCACGCCCATCTGCGCGGCGCGCCCGGCCTGGACGTAGGGGTCGTACGCGATGACCTTCATCCCGAACGCGGACAGCCGCTGCGCGACCAGCACCCCGATGCGCCCGAGGCCCACGACACCGAGGGTCTTCTCGTAGAGCTCCGCGCCGGTGTACTTGCTGCGCTTCCACTGCCCGTCGCGCAGCGCGCCGCTGGCTGCGGGGATGTTGCGCGCGACGCCGATGAGCAGCCCGATGGCGAGCTCGGCGGCGCTGACGATGTTGGAGGTCGGCGCGTTGACGACCATGACGCCGGCCTGCGTCGCCGCGGGCACGTCCACGTTGTCCAGGCCGACGCCCGCGCGGGCGACGACCTTGAGCCGCTTCGCCGCGGCGATGGCCTCCGCGTCGACCTTCGTCGCGGACCGCACGAGCACCGCGTCGACGTCCGCGATGGCCGGCAGCAGCTCGGAGCGGTCGGCCCCGTTGCAGTGCCGCACCTCGAAGTCGGGCCCGAGGGCCTCGACCGTCGCGGGGCTGAGCTCTTCGGCGATCAGGACGACGGGCTTGCTCACGAGGGCATCCTTCGCGTACGTCGGACCGGGGACCGCTGCCATCGTAGACCGCGTCCGCCAGCTGGTACGGCCCGTCCGCTGCGCGAGACGGCCCCGCGTCAGCGGACCCTGCGCGCCCCCGCGGCCGGCGCCACGACGAAGCCCTCGGGGGCGTCCCAGCCGCGCTCGGCGAACCGCTCCCGGGCCCGCTGCCCGACGGCCTCCTCCTGCCCCTGGGGCACGAGCGCGAGCACCGAGCCGCCGAAGCCGCCCCCCACCATGCGGGCCCCGAGGGCGCCCGCCTCGTGGGCCGCGTCGACCGCGACGTCGAGCTCGGGCACCGACACCTCGAAGTCGTCGCGCAGCGACGCGTGCGAGGCGTCGAGCAGCGGCCCCACCTCGCGCGGTCGCCCGGCCCGGACGAGGTCCACCACCTCGAGCACCCGGGCGTCCTCGGTGACCACGTGCCGGGCGCGGCGGGCGACCACCGGGTCGAGGTCCGCCGCCGCCAGCGCGTCGAGCATGGCGTCGCGCAGGGCCGGCACCCCGAGGGCGCGGGCAGCCTCCTCGCAGGCGCGGCGGCGGTCGCCGTACCCGCCGTCGACCAGCTGGTGCGACGCCTTCGTGTCGACGACGACCAGGGCCAGCCCGGCCTGCTCCAGCCCGAGGGCGACCTGCGTGACCTCGACGGACCGGCAGTCGATGAGCACCGCGTGGTCCTGCGCGCCGTGCACCGAGGCGAGCTGGTCCATGGGACCGGTCGGGGCGCCCGCCACCTCGTTCTCGGCGCGGCGCGCGTGCGCGGCGAGGTCCGAGCGGTGCAGCCCCAGGCCGAGCAGCTCGTCCACGGCGAGCGCGACGGAGCAGGTCAGCGCGGCGCTCGAGGACAGCCCGGCGCCCGAGGGCACCGTCGAGTGCAGCACCAGGTCCAGGCCCGGTACGTCGTGGCCGTCCTGGCGCAGCGACCAGAGCACGCCCAGCGGGTACGCCGCCCACCCCTCGACCCGCCCCGGGCCCACGTCGTCGAGGCCGACCTCGAGCGCGGGCAGCGGCGCGGTCGTCGCGACCGACACCCGCCCGTCGTCGCGGCGGCGGACGGCGGCGTACGTGCCCCGGTCGATGGCGAACGGCAGGACCCAGCCGTCGTTGTAGTCGGTGTGCTCGCCGATGAGGTTGGCCCGCCCCGGCGCCAGCCAGACCCCCTCGGGCTCCCCGCCGTGCCGGCGGTCGAACTCCTCCAGCACGCCGTCGAGCAGGCGCACCTCGTCGGGCGTGGGCAGGTGGGGGGCGGCGTCGTCCGGCACGGGGCGACAGTACGCCCGCGCGGCGGCTCCGCCTGAGGGGCACCCTCACGCCGCACGGACGCCTGAGGGGCACCCTCACGCGCCGGGGACGCCTGAGGGGCACCCTCAGCAGGGTCGAGTCTGCTGAGGGTGCCCCTCAAGGGACGTGCGCGCCTGGGGGTGCCCCTCATGGGCACCGCGGGGTCAGCGCGCGGCGCTGCCCTCGGTGTAGTCGTCGTCGGTGCGCACCCACGCCATGAGCTGGCGCAGCTCCTTGCCGGTGGCCTCGATGGGGTGCTGGGCGCCCTCGGCGCGCAGGCGCTGGAACTCCGGCGCGCCCGCGTCCTGGTCCGCGATGAAGCGGGCGGCGAAGGAGCCGTCCTTGATGTCGGCGAGCACCTCCTGCATCCGCTGCTTCACCGACGCGTCGATGACCCGCGGGCCGGAGACGTAGTCGCCGTACTCGGCGGTGTCGGACACGGACCAGCGCTGCTTGGCGATGCCGCCCTCGTACATGAGGTCGACGATGAGCTTGAGCTCGTGGAGGCACTCGAAGTACGCCACCTCGGGCTGGTAGCCCGCCTCGGTGAGCGTCTCGAAGCCGGCCATGACGAGCTGGGAGACGCCGCCGCAGAGCACGGCCTGCTCGCCGAACAGGTCGGTCTCGGTCTCCTCGGCGAACGTGGTGCGGATGCCGCCGGCGCGCAGGCCGCCGATGCCCTTGGCGTAGGACAGCGCGAGCCCCCACGCCTCGCCCGACGCGTCCTGCTCCACCGCCACGATGACGGGGACGCCGCGGCCCTCGACGTACTCGCGGCGCACCAGGTGGCCGGGGCCCTTGGGGGCGACCATCGCCACGTCGACTCCGGCCGGCGGCTTGATGTAGCCGAAGCGGATGTTGAAGCCGTGGCCGAAGAACAGCGCGTCGCCGTCCTGCAGGTTGGGCTCGATCGCCTCGGCGTAGACGTGGCGCTGCACGTGGTCCGGCGTGAGCAGCATGATGAGGTCCGCCTCGGCGGCGGCCTCGGCCGGCGTGACGACCCGCAGCCCCTCGGCCTCGGCCTTGGCGCGGCTCTTGGAGCCCTCGGGCAGGCCGACGCGCACGTCGACGCCGGAGTCGCGCAGGCTCAACGCGTGGGCGTGGCCCTGGCTGCCGTAGCCGATCACCGCGACCACGCGGTTCTGGATCACGGACAGGTCGGCGTCGTCGTCGTAGAACAGCTCGGCCACGGGGGCGTTCTCCTCGGGTTGGTGGTGTGCGGGGTCAGGCGGTGCGCTCGTGCGGGCGGTCCACCGCGCGCACCGAGCGGTCGGTCATGGAGCGGGGTCCGCGCTGCAGGGCGACCATGCCGCTCTGCACGAGCTCCTTGACGCCGAACGGCTCGAGCAGGCGCAGGAGCGCCTCGAGCTTGTCGGCGTTGCCGGTCGCCTCGACGGTCACGGCGTCCTGCGAGACGTCGACGACCTTGGCGCGGAAGAGCTGCACGGTCTCGAGCACGTGCGAGCGGGTGGCGACGTCGGCCTTGACCTTGACGAGCAGGAGCTCGCGCTGGACCGAGGACGCGGGGTCGAGCTCGACGACCTTGATGACCTCGACGAGCTTGTTGAGCTGCTTGGTCACCTGCTCGAGCGGGAGCTCCTCGACGTTGACGACGATCGTCATCCGGGACACGTCGGGGCGCTCGGTCGGGCCGACCGCCAGCGAGTCGATGTTGAACCCGCGGCGGGAGAACAGCCCGGCGATGCGCGCGAGCACACCGGGGTTGTTCTCGACGAGGACGGAAAGCGTGTGCTTGCTCATGTCAGACCCCCTGGACGCCGGTCTCGCCGAGGTCGCGGTCCCAGACGGGGGCGAGGCCTCGGGCGTACCGGATGTCGTCGTTGCTCGTGCCGGCGGCGACCATCGGCCACACCATCGCGTCCTGGTGCACCGTGAAGTCCACGACGACCGGCACGTCGTCCACGGCCATGGCCTTCTCGATCGTGGCGTCGACCTGGTCGGGCGTCTCGCAGCGCAGCCCCACGCACCCGTACGCGTCGGCGAGCTTGACCACGTCGGGGATCCGCACCGAGCGGGTCGCCGAGCGCAGGTCGGTGTTGCTGTAGCGCGAGCCGTAGAACAGCGTCTGCCACTGGCGCACCATGCCGAGCGTGCCGTTGTTGATGACGGCCACCTTGATCGGGATGCCGTTGATCGCGCAGGTGGCGAGCTCCTGGTTCGTCATCTGGAAGCAGCCGTCGCCGTCGATCGCCCACACCGTCGTGCCCGGCATGCCGACCTTGGCGCCCATCGCCGCGGGCACGGCGTAGCCCATGGTCCCGAGCCCGCCGGAGTTCAGCCAGGTCCGCGGCTTCTCGTAGCGGATGAACTGCGCCGCCCACATCTGGTGCTGGCCGACGCCGGAGGCGTAGATCGCGTCGGGGCCCACGATCTCGCCGAGCCGCCGGATCACGTGCTGCGGGGCGAGCGAGCCGTCGGCGGGCACCTCGAAGCCCAGCGGGTACGTGGTGCGCCACTCGTCGAGCGTGGACCACCAGGCGCCGAGGTCGGCCTGGCGCCCGGCCGCGTGCTCCGCGCGGACCGCGGCGACGAGGTCGGTGACGACGTCGCGGCAGTCGCCGACGATCGGCACGTCCGCGGTGCGGTTCTTGCTGATCTCGGCCGGGTCGATGTCCGCGTGCACGACGGTCGCGTGCGGCGCGAACGAGGACAGCTTGCCGGTGACCCGGTCGTCGAAGCGGGCCCCGAGGCTCACGAGCAGGTCGGCCTTCTGCAGCGCGGTCACCGCGGCGACCGAGCCGTGCATGCCCGGCATCCCCAGGTGCTGCGGGTGGCTGTCGGGGAACGCGCCGCGCGCCATGAGGGTGGTGACGACGGGCGCGCCGGTGAGCTCGGCCAGCGCGAGCAGGGCCTCGGAGGCGCCCGCCTTGATGACGCCGCCGCCGACGTAGAGCACCGGCCGGCGGGCCTCGACGAGCAGCCGCGCCGCCTCGCGCACCTGCTTGCCGTGCGGGCGCCCCGGCGGGCGGTAGCCCGGCAGGTCCATCTCGACCGGCCAGCGGAACGAGGTGCGCGCCTGCAGCGCGTCCTTGCTGATGTCGACCAGCACCGGGCCGGGTCGGCCGGTGCCGGCGATGTGGAACGCCTCGGCGACCACCCGCGGGATCTCCGCCGGGTCCGTCACGAGGTAGTTGTGCTTGGTGATCGGCATGGTGATGCCGCGGATGTCCGCCTCCTGGAAGGCGTCCGTGCCGATGGCCTGGCTCGCCACCTGCCCGGTGATGGCGACGACCGGGACCGAGTCCATGTAGGCGTCCGCGATCGGGGTGACGAGGTTCGTCGCGCCCGGGCCGCTGGTCGCCATGCAGACGCCGACCCGGCCGGTGGCCTGCGCGTACCCCGTCGCGGCGTGCCCGCCGCCCTGCTCGTGGCGCACGAGGACGTGGCGCACCGAGTCGGAGTCGAGGAGGGGGTCGTACGCCGGCAGGATCGCGCCGCCCGGGATGCCGAACACCACCTCGGCGCCGACGGACTCGAGCGAGCGGATGAGGCTCTGCGAGCCCGTGACCTGCTGGGCCTGGCCCTGCTGGGCCGCGACCTGGGAGGGGCTCGGCGACGGCTGGCTCATGCGGTGCTCCTGTGCTCCGGTGCTGGGTGGTGCGTCGTGCCGCGGGCAAAAAAGAACCCCTCGGCCCGGCGGGCCACGAGGGGTCGGCGTGCTGGCTGGCTGCGGAGAGCAGGGTCAGCCGGCACGCTTCCAGAGTACGACGATCAGGCGCATGCCCCTACCGTGCACCCGCGCCCGGACGATGTCAACCAGGTGAGACACGACGTCCGCATCCTGGACACGCCGGGCGAGCGCACGGCGCCCCCGCACCCGCGTGAGGGCGATGTTGCGCGGGCGACCACGCGGCGGCGCACCCCCGTCACGCCCCCTGCCTAGCGTCCGGTCCGACCGCCCCCGACGGACCCGAGCGAGGCCCCGTGACCGCGACCCAGCCCGAGACCAGCCGCACGCCCGCTCCCCCGTACGCCGCCCCCGCCGCACGGCCCGCCGCCGCCCGGCGCGGGCGCTGGGTCGAGGACTGGCGGCCCGAGGACCCCGCCTTCTGGGAGCGCACCGGCGCCCGGGTCGCCCGGCGCAACCTCGTGCTGTCGGTCCTGTCGGAGCACATCGGGTTCTCCGTGTGGACGATGTGGTCGGTGCTCGTGCTCTTCATGGGGCCCGAGTACGGCGTCGACCCGGCGCAGAAGTTCCTGCTCACCTCGCTGCCCGCGCTCGTCGGGGCGGTGCTGCGGGTGCCGTACACCTTCGCCGTCGCCCGCTTCGGCGGGCGGAACTGGACGGTGGCCAGCGCCCTGCTGCTGCTCGTGCCCACCGTCGCGGCCGCCGTCGTGCTCGAGCCGGGCGTCGGGTCCGGCACGCTCCTGCTCGTCGCCGCCCTCGCGGGCGTCGGCGGCGGCAACTTCGCCTCGTCGATGGCGAACATCAACGCGTTCTACCCCGACCGGCTCAAGGGCTGGGCGCTCGGGCTCAACGCCGGCGGCGGCAACCTCGGCGTCGCCGTCGTGCAGCTCGTCGGCCTGCTCGTGCTCGCCACGGCCGGCGCCGCGCACCCGCGGCTCGTCCTCGGCGTGTACGTGCCGCTCGTCGTGCTCGCCGCCCTCGCCTCCGCGCTGCGGATGGACAACCTCGCGACGGCCCGCAACGACCGCCGCGGCATGCGCGACGTGGCGCGCGAGCCGCACACCTGGGTCGTCTCGTTCCTCTACGTCGGCACCTTCGGCTCGTTCATCGGCTTCGGCTTCGCCTTCGGCCAGGTGCTGCAGGTGCAGTTCGCGGCCGACTTCTCCACCCCCGCCGAGGCCGCGGCCCTGACCTTCCTCGGCCCGCTGCTCGGCTCCCTCGTACGCCCGGTCGGCGGCCGCCTCGCCGACCGGCTCGGCGGGGCGCGGGTGACGGCGTGGTCGTTCGTCCTCATGGCGCTCGCGGCGGGCCTGGTGCTCACCGCCTCGCGCGCCGGCTCCCTGGCGCTCTTCGTCACCGGCTTCGTGGCGCTGTTCGTCGTCAGCGGCGTCGGCAACGGCTCGACGTACAAGATGATCCCGGCGATCTTCCGCGCCCGGACCGGCCTCGGCACCCGCCACGGGGCCGACGCGGTGGCCGCCGAGCGCGAGGCGCGCCGCCTGTCCGGCGCCCTCATCGGCCTGGCCGGCGCCATCGGCGCCTCCGGCGGCGTGCTCGTCAACCTCGCCTTCCGCCAGTCGTTCCTGGCCACGGGCAGCGGCGACGGGGCGTACGTCGCCTTCCTCGCGTTCTACGCGGTGTGCGTGCTCGTGACGTGGGCGGTGTACCTGCGCCCGTCGCCGCGGCGGCTCGCGGGGGTGTGAGCGGACGCCGCGCCGGTTCCTTGCGGAACCGCAGAAGGCGCCCTTCTGGCGATCTAGTCGCCAGGAGGGCGCCTTCTGCGGTACCCGGGGTACCGCGGCGGCGGGCGTCAGCCGCAGACGGCGCCGTGCGCGGCGGAGCCGACGAGCTTGGCGTACTTGGCGAGGACGCCGGTGGTGTAGCGCGGGGGCAGGGGGGTCCAGCCCTCGCGGCGGCGGGCGAGCTCGCCCTCCTCGACGAGGAGGTCCAGGGCGCCGGTGGCGACGTCGAGGCGGATGCGGTCGCCGTCGCGGACGAAGGCGATGGGGCCGCCGTCGACGGCCTCGGGGGCCACGTGACCGACGCAGAGCCCGGTGGTGCCGCCGGAGAAGCGCCCGTCGGTGATGAGCAGGACGTCCTTGCCCAGGCCCGCGCCCTTGATGGCGCCGGTGACGGCGAGCATCTCGCGCATGCCCGGGCCGCCCTTGGGGCCCTCGTAGCGGATGACGGCGACGTCGCCCGGCTGCAGGTCGCCCTTCTCGACCGCGTCCATGCAGCCCTGCTCGCCGTCGAACACCCGCGCGGTGCCCTCGAAGACGGTGCTGTCGAAGCCGGCGCTCTTGACGACGGCGCCCTCGGGGGCGAGCGAGCCGCGCAGGATCGTGATGCCGCCGGTGCGGTGGATCGGCTCGTCGAAGCGGCGCAGCACCGTGCCGTCGGGCTTCGGGGCGCGCAGGTCCTCGAGGTTCTCCGCCATGGTGCGCCCGGTCACCGTGAGCGTGTCGCCGTGCAGCAGGCCCTCCTCGAGGAGGAGCTGCATGACGACGGGGATGCCGCCGATGCGGTCGACGTCGGGCATGACGTGCCGGCCGAAGGGCTTGACGTCCGCCAGGTGCGGCACCTTCGCCCCGACGCGGGCGAAGTCGTCGAGGCTGAGGTCGACGCGGGCCTCGCGGGCGATGGCGAGCAGGTGCAGCACGGCGTTGGTCGAGCCGCCGAGGGCCATGACGACGGCGATCGCGTTCTCGAACGCCTCGCGCGTGAGGATCTGCCGGGCGGTGATGCCCCGGCGCAGCAGCTCCACGACCGCCTCGCCGGACTTGCGGGCGTACCCGTCGCGGCGGCGGTCGGTCGCCGGCGGCGCGGCCGAGCCGGGCAGCGACATCCCGAGGGCCTCGGCGGCGGCGGCCATGGTGTTGGCCGTGTACATGCCGCCGCAGGCGCCCTCGCCCGGGCAGATGGCGCGCTCGATCGCGTCGACGTCCTCGCGGCTCATGAGCCCGCGCGCGCACGCGCCGACCGCCTCGAAGGCGTCGATGATCGTGACCTCGCGGTCCGAGCCGTCGGAGAGCTTGGCGCGCCCGGGGAGGATCGACCCGGCGTACATGAACACCGAGGCGAGGTCGAGCCGGGCGGCCGCCATGAGCATCCCCGGCAGCGACTTGTCGCAGCCGGCGAGCAGCACCGAGCCGTCGAGGCGCTCGGCCTGCATGACGACCTCGACGGAGTCGGCGATGACCTCGCGGGACACGAGCGAGAAGTGCATCCCCTCGTGGCCCATCGAGATGCCGTCGGACACCGAGATCGTGCCGAACTCCATGGGGAAGCCGCCGGCGGCGTGCACGCCGTCCTTGGACGCCTTCGCCAGCCGGTCGAGCGGGAGGTTGCACGGGGTGATCTCGTTCCAGGACGAGGCCACGCCGATCTGCGGCTTGGCGAAGTCGTCGTCGCCCATGCCGACGGCGCGGAGCATGCCGCGCGCGGCCGCGCGCTCGAGCCCCTCCGTCACGTCCTTGCTGCGGGGCTTGAGGTCGCTCATGCAGCAAGGGTACGACCGTCGGCGCGCCCGTCCAGCATGCGGGCCGGCGTCCCACGTGCTGAGACAGCGCAGGAGGTCTCAGTACGCCCCGGTGACGACGTTGGCCAGCGGCTCCCCCGCCGCCCAGCGCCCGAGCTGCTCGCGCAGCAGCCGGCGCGCCCGCGGCAGCATCGCCGTGGTGTTGCCGCCCACGTGCGGGGACAGCAGCAGGCCCGGCGCCGACCACAGCGGGTGGTCCGCGGGCAGCGGCTCGGGGTCGGTGACGTCGAGGCCGGCGAGCAGGCGCCCGGAGCGCAGCTCGGCGAGCAGGGCGTCCGTGGCGAGCACCGGCCCGCGCGCCACGTTCACCACGACCGCACCGTCCGGGAGCAGCGCGAGCCGCCGCGCGTCGAGCAGCCCGCGGGTCTCGTCGGTGAGCGGGACGACCACCACGACGACCTCCGCCCGGGGCAGCAGCCCGTCGAGGTCGCCGAACGCGTGCACCGGGCCCGCCTCGGCCTCGCGCGCCCGGCGCGCGACCCGCAGCACCTCGGCCACCTCGAACCCGGCGAGCCGGCGCTCGACGGCCGCGCCGATGCTGCCGTACCCGAGGACCAGGACGGTGCGGTCGGCGAGGCTGCGCCGGTGCTCCGGCGCCCACTCCCCCCGCCCGGCCGCCCGCACGAAGCCGGGGAAGCCGCGCAGCGCGCCGAGCGCCAGCGCGACGGCGAGCTCGGCGGTCGACGCGTCGTGCAGGCCGCGCGCGTTGCACAGCACGACGCCCTCGGGCACCGCGCCGCGCACCTGCTCGACCCCCGCGGTGAGGGTCTGCACGACCTCCAGCGCCGGCATCCGGGCGACGACGTCCACGGCGCCGCTGCCCGCCATGTACGGCGGCACGTAGAACGCCACGTCGGACAGGTCCTCGGGCGCGGGGCCGCTGCCGTCCCACACCCGGACCTCGAGGGACCCGGGCAGGTCGCCCAGCTCCCCGGGCGGGACCGGCAGCAGGACCGTGCGGCTCATGGGGCTCCGTCCGTGGCGGGGGGCGCGGGGGTCGTCGGGGCGGCCGGCGGCGGCACCTGGTCCTGCTCGAACCCGCGGCACTCGCGCAGGTAGCGCCGCCAGTCCCAGCCGGCGAGGAAAGCGCCCGCGGCGGCGCGCCCGTGGGCCACGAGCTCGGCCTGCTGCTCCGGGCCGATGCCGAAGTCGGTCGCCGAGATGCCGGTCGTGTCCACGAAGACGCTGCGCGCCATGACGCAGGGGGCGTCGATGTGCTGCGCGTCGGACGCCTCGAGCAGCGTCTCGACGACCGCGAGCGCCAGCGACACCGGCCCGCGCACCTGCTGGGTCAGCACCCGGCCGGGGCGCGAGGACAGCCGCACGCCGAAGGTCGGCCACCGCGGGACCCGCCCGTCGGTGCGGTCGAAGAGCTCGATGGGGAAGTTCGACAGCACGCCCCCGTCGACGAGGGTCGACACGCCGCCGTCCCGCCCCGAGCGCAGCGTCACCGGCTCGTAGAAGAACGGGATGGAGGCCGAGGCGCGCACGGCGTCGGCCACCCGCTGCTCGTCGGGGTCGAGGCCGTAGACCTCCTCGTAGTCCCAGGGCAGGCGCACCAGGCGCTGGCGGGACAGGTCGCTCGCGGTGACCAGGAGCGACCAGGCCCGGGCGGGCACCCCCGTCGCCGGGTCGTCCTCGGGGTCCTCGCGCCGCAGGTCGCCGAAGACCGCGACGCCGAGGTCGCCGAGCACGCCCTCCATCCAGGTGCGCAGGTACTCCCCCTCGAAGACGCCGCTGTCGAGGGCCAGCGACAGCCCGTCGACGAGCGGGGCCAGCGGCCCGGCGAAGCGGGCCAGCGGGCCGCGGTCGCGCAGGCGCGGGACGTCGAGGGTGCGGGCGACGTCCTCCAGGCGCGACAGCGGCTCGCCCGCGCGCTCCAGCGCGGTGAGCACGGCACCGACGATCGCGCCGGCCGAGGAGCCCGCGACGCGGGGGAAGGCGTACCCGGCCTCGACGAGCACCGACACCGCGCCGACGAGGCCCAGCCCCTTGACCCCGCCGCCCTCGAGCACGAGGTCGGCGCGCGGCGCGCCGCTCGGGGCGTACGGCTGCTCGGGCACGGGCCGACCCTAGCCCCGGCCCCCGACGGGGTCCGGCCGGCAGGAGCGCCCCCTCCGGGTCGCGCCCGGGCGCCGCGGCGGGCGACCCTGGGGGCATGAGGACCCCAGGCCGGCCCCGTACGACCGCGCTCGCCGCCGCCGCGCTGCTGCTCGCCGGCTGCGCCGGGGGCGACCCCGACGAGGACATCGGCCCCCCGGACCCCGCGACCGCGACGGTCGGGGCGACCCCGGACGGCGGGGCGGGCGAGGGGACCCCGGCCGCCGGCGGCACCCCCGCGGCGACCCCCGCCGGCACCCCCGCCGCGGCCCCCGCGCCCGCCGCCGCCCCGCCGGCCGACGCCGAGGTCCGGGTCGAGGCGGTCGTGGCCGAGGGGCTCGACGCACCGTGGGGCCTGGCCCCGCTGCCGGGCGGCGACGTGCTGGTGAGCCAGCGCGACGAGGGCGACGTGGTGCGGGTCTCGCCCGACGGGTCCGTGCGCGCCGTCGGCGCGGTGCCGGGCGTGGAGCACGGCGGCGAGGGCGGCCTGCTGGGGATCGCGCTCTCCCCCGGCTTCGCGCGCGACCGGCTGCTCTACGCGTACCACACCGCCGAGGACGGCAACCGGGTCGTGCGGATGACGTACGACGGCCGCGGGCTCGGCGAGCCGGAGGTGGTCCTCGACGGCATCGCGGCGGGGAGCACCCACAACGGCGGGCGCATCGTCTTCGCCCCCGACGGCACCCTGCTCGTCGGCACCGGCGACGCGGGCGACCGCTCGTCGTCGCAGGACCCGTCCTCGCTCAACGGCAAGGTCCTGCGGGTCACGCCCGACGGCGCCCCCGCGCCGGGCAACCCCGACCCGTCCTCACCGGTGCTCACCTCCGGGCACCGCAACGTGCAGGGCATCGCCGTCGACGGCCGGGGCGGGCTGTGGGCGGCGGAGTTCGGCCAGGACACCTGGGACGAGCTCAACCGGCTGCGCCCCGGCGGCGACCACGGCTGGCCCGAGGTCGAGGGGCGGGCCGGCGAGGACGGGTACGTCGACCCCGTCGTCCAGTGGCGCCCGGAGGACGCCTCGCCCAGCGGCATCGCCGTCGCGGGCGGGGCGGTCTACGTCGCGGGGCTGCGCGGCGAGCGGCTCTGGCAGGTGCCGCTGCAGGGCGGGGAGCCGCGCGCGTGGCTCGAGGGCGAGCTCGGCCGGCTGCGCACGGTGGAGCCGACCGCGGACGGGCGCGGGCTGTGGCTGCTCACCAGCGACACCGACGGGCGCGGCGACGTGGACGACGGCGACGACCGGCTGCTGCGGCTCTCCCTGGTCTGAGCGCGGGGCTCAGCGCAGCACGGCGAGGCCCAGCTTGCCGAGCCGGGCGCTCGCGACCACGTCGGGCCGGTGCCGCACGTCGTGCCAGGCGCCGGCCATCGACGGCGACCAGTCGACGTCGTCGAGCACGAGCAGCGCGCCGGGCGCGCACGCCGCCGCGATCCGCTCGACGTAGCCGCGGGTCGCCGCGCCGTCGTGGTGGCCGTCGACGTACGCGTACCCGTAGGGCCCCTCGGCGAGGGCGTCCGGCAGCGTCGCGGCGAACCGGCCGACGACCACCCGGACCCGCTGCAGGCCGAGCCGGTCCCAGAGCCGCTCCGCACGCTCCGCCAGCCCCGGGTACCCCTCGAGCGTGAGCAGGTCCCCGCCGCCGCAGCGCTCCTGCGCGACCGCCTGGTAGGCCGCGGAGACCCCGAGGCAGGTGCCGAGCTCCAGCGCGCGCGCCGGCGCCCAGGCACGGACCGCCTGGTAGAGCACGCGCGCGCCGGCCGGCGGCTGGGAGGCGCGGGCGCAGACCCGGCCGACGACCTGCGGCGCGCCGCCGCGGCGCAGCACCTCCTCCCGGCTGGCCAGCAGGTCCCGCCGCGCGGCCTCGACCGCGGCGAGGCGCACCCGCCCGGCCGGGTCGAGCCGCCCGTCGGCGACGCGGCGCAGCAGCCCGGCGAGCCGGTGCGCGCCGGGGCTCTCCGAGGCCTCCAGCGCCGCGGCCTGCGCGCGCGCCCCGCGGGCGAGCAGCGGTGCCCGCGCCGCCGCACCCGCCGCCACCACGCCGTGGTGCCACCGGGGAGGCAGCGCCTCCCGCACGTCCCGCCCCCGCAGCAGGGCGCCCGCCCGGCCGTCCATGGCCCGCCACCTCCGCGTCCACGCCGTCGTGGTCGCCGGTGATCATGGCAGGCGCGCCCGCGCCGGTCCAGGGACCGCGCGGGCGCCACCTGCGCTGACCGCCGCGGCCGGGCGGGCCGCGCAGGCGGCGCCGGGGGTCAGGCCAGGCGCTGCAGGACGAGCTCGCGGACCCGGGCGGCGTCGGCCTGCCCGCCGGT
Organism: Vallicoccus soli; assembly: GCF_003594885.1. Lineage (NCBI taxonomy): Bacteria > Bacillati > Actinomycetota > Actinomycetes > Motilibacterales > Vallicoccaceae > Vallicoccus > Vallicoccus soli. The sequence goes on along the minus strand of NZ_QZEZ01000001.1, from coordinate 1,018,695 downwards.
GGCCTTCATGACCGCGCCGATGATCGGCCCGGCGGCCTTGGCGTTGCCGGCGCGCACCTTGTCCGCGACGGACGGGTTGGCCGCGAGCGCCTCGTCGACCGCGGCGAGCAGCGCCCCGTCGTCGGAGACGACGGCCAGCCCGCGCCCGGCGACGACGTCGTCGGGCCGGCCTTCCCCGGCGAGCACGCCGTCGATGACCTGCCGCGCCAGCTTGTCGTTGAGCGCGCCCTCGTCCACGAGCGCGACGACCCGCGCGACGTCGGCCGGGCCGATGGGCAGGGCGCCCAGGTCGACGCCGTCCTCGTTGGCCCGCCGGGCGAGCTCGCCCATCCACCACTTGCGCGCGCTCGCGGCGTCGGCACCGGCGGCGACGGTCGCCTCGACGAGGTCGACCGCGCCGGCGTTGAGCATCGACTGCATGTCGTGGTCCGAGACGCCCCACTCGCCCTGCAGGCGCCGCCGGCGCTGCGCGGGCGGCTCGGGCAGCGTCGCGCGCAGCTGCTCCACCCACTCCCGCGACGGGGCGACCGGCACGAGGTCCGGCTCGGGGAAGTAGCGGTAGTCCTCGGCCTGCTCCTTCGAGCGCCCGGGGCTGGTGGTGCCGTCGGCCTCGTGGAAGTGCCGGGTCTCCTGGACCACCGCACGCCCGGCCTGCAGCAGCGCGGCGTGGCGGGAGACCTCGTACCGCACGGCCCGCTCGACCGAGCGCAGGCTGTTGACGTTCTTGGTCTCCGAGCGGGTGCCGAGCGGGGCGTCGGGCGAGGGCCGCAGCGAGAGGTTGACGTCGCAGCGCAGCTGCCCGAGCTCCATGCGCGCCTCGGACACCCCGAGCGAGAGGAGCACGTCGCGCAGCGCGGCGACGTACGCCCGCGCCACCTGCGGGGCCTTGGCCCCCGTGCCGGTGATCGGCTTGGTGACGATCTCGATGAGCGGGATGCCGGCCCGGTTGTAGTCGACGAGCGAGTGGTCCGCGCCGTGGATGCGCCCGGTCGCGCCGCCGACGTGCAGCGACTTGCCGGTGTCCTCCTCCATGTGCGCCCGCTCGACCTCCACGCGGTACGTCTCGCCGTCGACCTCGACGTCGAGGTAGCCGTCGGTGCAGATCGGCTCGTCGTACTGCGAGGTCTGGAAGTTCTTCGGCATGTCGGGGTAGAAGTAGTTCTTCCGCGCGAAGCGGCACCACTGCGCGATGTCGCAGTGCAGCGCCAGCCCGATCCGCACCGCGGACTCCACCGCCGTCGCGTTGACGACGGGCAGCGAGCCGGGCAGGCCGAGGCACACCGGGCAGACCTGGCTGTTCGGGCGCGCGCCGAAGGCCGTCGAGCAGCCGCAGAACATCTTCGACGCCGTGCCGAGCTCGACGTGCACCTCGAGGCCGAGGACCGGGTCGAACGCGGCGACCGCGTCGTCGTACGGGACGAGCGCGGCGTCGGCCGTCGTCGTCACGCCTCCTCCTCCGGGTGCCGCAGCGCGCGGTAGACGACGAGCAGGCCGGTGACCACCGCGGCGGCGCTCACCAGGCCGTCGACCATGGCCAGCCGGTCGCCCTTGCTGCGCGCGCTGCGCAGGTCGCGCACGGCGCTGCCGAGGCTGATGGCCGCGGTGGCGAAGCTGACGGCCGCGCTGATCCGGGCGTTCTTCGTGAGCGGGTTCACAGGGCCGGAGCCTCCTCGATGAGCAGGTGACCCCACCGCTCGGCGAGCGCGCGCTCGAGCGCGGCGCCGGTGCGGTAGAGGCGGTCGTCGGCCATGGCGGGGGCCATGACCTGCAGGCCGACGGGCAGGCCGTCGTCGGGCGAGAGGCCCACCGGCAGCGACATCGCGGGCAGGCCCGCGAGGTTCGCCGGGATGGTCGCCACGTCGTTGAGGTACATCGCCAGCGGGTCGTCGAGCTTCTCCCCCAGCCGGAACGCCGTCGTGGGCGCCGTGGGCGAGACGAGGACGTCGACCTGCTCGAACGCGGCGGCGAAGTCGCGCGCCACGAGCGTGCGCACCTTCTGCGCCTGCCCGTAGTAGGCGTCGTAGTAGCCGCTGGACAGCGCGTACGTCCCGAGGACGATGCGCCGCTTCACCTCGTCGCCGAAGCCGGCGTCGCGGGTGAGGGCCATGACCTCCTCGGCGCTGCGCTCCCCGTCGTCGCCGACGCGCAGGCCGAAGCGCATCGCGTCGAACTTGGCGAGGTTCGACGAGCACTCGCTCGGCAGCACGAGGTAGTACGCGGCGAGGGCGTCCTCGAAGCGCGGGCACGACACCCGCACGACCTCCGCGCCCAGGCCCTCGAGCAGCGCCACGGCCTCCTCGAACCGCTGGCGGACCCCGGGCTGGAAGCCCTCCCCGGAGAGCTCCTCGACGAGCCCGACCCGCAGGCCGCGCACGTCGCCCGCGCGGGCCGCCTCGACGACCGGGGGCACCGGCGCGTCGATGGACGTCGAGTCCAGCGGGTCGTGCCCGCCGACGACCGCGTGCAGCAGGGCCGCGTCGAGGACCGTGCGCGAGCAGGGCCCGGCCTGGTCCAGCGACGAGGCGAGGGCCACCAGGCCGTAGCGCGAGACCCCGCCGTACGTCGGCTTCACGCCGACCGTGCCGGTGACCGCCGCGGGCTGGCGGATCGAGCCGCCGGTGTCGGTGCCGATGGCGACCGGCGCCTCGTACGCCGCCACGGCCGCGGCCGAGCCGCCGCCGGACCCGCCCGGGATGCGGTCGAGGTCCCACGGGTTGTGCGTCGGGCCGTACGCCGAGTGCTCCGTCGAGGAGCCCATGGCGAACTCGTCCATGTTGGTCTTGCCGAGGATCACGACGCCCGCCTCCTTGAGGCGGCGGGTGACCGTGGCGTCGTACGGCGGGCGCCAGCCCTCGAGGATGCGCGAGCCGCAGGTGGTGGGGACGCCCTCCTGCGTCAGCACGTCCTTGAGCGCCAGCGGCACGCCCGCGAGCGGGCCGAGCGGCTCGCCGGCGGCGCGGCGCGCGTCGACGGCGCGGGCCGCGGCGAGCGCGCCCTCCGCGTCGACGTGCAGGAAGGCGTGGACGCGCGCGTCGACGGCGGCGATCCGGCCCAGGTGCGCCTGCGCGACCTCGACGGCGGAGGCCTCGCCGGAGGCGACGAGCGCGGCCAGGGACGCGGCGTCGCGGCGGGTGAGGTCGCCGCCGCCCGCGCTCACGCCTCCTCCCCGAGGATGCGCGGCACGCGGAAGCGGTCGTCCTCGGCGGCAGGGGCCCCGGCGAGCGCCTGCTCGGTGGTCAGCCCCGGGCGGGCGACGTCCTCGCGCATGACGTTGGTCAGCGGCACCGGGTGCGACATCGGCGGCACGTCGTCGGCGGCCACCCCCTGGATGCGGGCGACGTGGTCGAGGATCCCCTCGACCTGCCCGGCGAGGTGGTCGAGCTCGGCGTCGTCGAGGTCGATGCGGGCGAGGCGCGCCAGGTGGGCGACCTCGTCCCGCGAGATGGAGGCCATGCGGCGGCGTCGCTCCTCGTCGGTAGGCGGTGCGGGCGCCGCCCATCCTAGGGCGGCACGCCCGGCGCCCCCCGACCCGGCAGACTGGCCCGGTGCTCATCCTCGTCGCGGACGACGACCGCGCGGTGCGCGAGTCGCTGCAGCGCTCGCTGGCCTTCAACGGGTACGAGGTCGTGGCCGCCGCGGACGGCGCCGCCGCCCTCGAGGCCGTGGCGGCCCGCCGCCCCGACGCGGTGGTGCTCGACGTGATGATGCCGCGGATGGACGGGCTCGAGGCCTGCCGGCGGCTGCGGGCCGGGGGCTCGGACGTGCCGGTGCTCATGCTCACCGCCCGCGACGACGTCTCCGACCGGGTGGCCGGGCTCGACGCGGGGGCCGACGACTACCTGCCCAAGCCGTTCGCGCTCGAGGAGCTGCTCGCGCGCCTGCGCGCCCTGCTGCGCCGGGCGGCCCCGCGCGAGCACGGCGCCGCGAGCGGCGGCGCGCTGCGCTACGCCGACCTCGTCCTCGACCCGGCCGCGCGGGAGGTGCGCCGGGGCGAGCGCCCGGTGCGCCTGACCCGCACCGAGTTCGACCTCCTCGAGGCGCTGGCGCGCCGGCCCCGCCAGGTCCTCACCCGCGCCCAGCTGCTCGAGGAGGTCTGGGGCTTCGACTTCCCGACGAGCGCGAACAGCCTCGACGTCTACATCGGCTACCTGCGGCGCAAGACCGAGGAGGGCGGCGAGCCGCGCCTCGTCCACACGGTGCGCGGGGTCGGGTACGTCCTGCGGGACACCCCGCCGTGAGCGCCCGGGACCCGTCGCAGGACCCGTCGCAGGACCCGTCGCGGGCCCCGTCGCAGGACCCGCAGCAGGACCCGCAGCAGGCCCCGGAGGGCATGGCCGAGTGGCTGCGCGAGCGGTCGGCGCCGCTGCGCCGGGCGGGTGCGCGGCGCACCAGCCTGCGGCGGCGGATCACCTGGCTGGTCGCGGCCGCCGTCGCGCTCGCGGCCGCGCTGGTGGCCCTCGCGGCGTACGTCGTGGTGCGCGACCAGCTCGCGGACCGGGTCGACGAGGAGCTGCTCGGCCGGGCCCGCCTCGCAGCGACGAGCGACCTGGCCAGCCCGCAGCAGATCGTCGGCGTCGCGCGGGCCCTCACGCTCACCAGCGACGCGTCGGTGCGGCTCGTGGCGGCCGACGGCTCGGCGTACCCGGCGGGCAGCCGGCTGCCGCCGGTCGGCGACCCCGAGCTGGCCGTCGCGGCCGGGCGCCTCGAGGAGTCGCTGCGCACGGTCGACGGGCAGCGGGTCGCCGCGGTGCCGGTGCGCGCCACCCTCCAGCCCCTGGCGCTCGTCGTCTCCCAGCCCACGGCGCCGACCGAGCGGACGCTGCGCCGGCTGGGCCTGGTCCTGCTCGCGGTGGGCCTGCTGGGCGTCGCGGGGGCCGCGCTCGCGGGGCGCGCGGTCGCCCGCAGCGCCCTGCGCCCGGTGCAGCAGCTCACCGACGCGGCCGAGACCGTGGCCCGCACCGAGGAGCTGGAGCCCATCGAGGTGACCGGCGACGACGAGCTCGCCCGCCTCGCGGTGGCGTTCAACGCCATGCTCGCGGCGCTGGACCAGGCCCGCACGCGCCAGCGCCGGCTCGTGGCCGACGCCGGGCACGAGCTGCGCACGCCGCTGACCAGCCTGCGCACCAACCTCGACCTGCTCGCGCAGAGCGACGCCGCGCCCGCGGGCGCGCGGCTCGACCCGGGCGTGCGCGCCGAGCTGCTCGACGACGTGCGGGCCCAGGTGGCCGAGCTCGGCGGCCTCGTGGGCGACCTCGTCGAGCTCAGCCGCGACGACCGCCAGCGGCCGCGGGCCGAGCAGCTCGACCTCGCCGCCCTCGTGGGGCGGGCCGTGGAGCGCGCGCGCCGTCGCGGCCCGGGCCTGGCCTGGGACGTGCGGCTCGAGCCGTGGACGGTCGTCGGGGACCCGGCGGCCCTCGAGCGCGCCGTCACCAACCTGCTGGACAACGCCGCGAAGTGGGGCCCGGCGGGCAGCACGGTCTCGGTCGCCCTGCGCCGCGGGACCCTCGTGGTCAGCGACCAGGGGCCCGGCATCGCCCCGGAGGACCTGCCGCACGTGTTCGAGCGGTTCTACCGCTCCGCGGCCGCGCGGGCCATGCCCGGCTCCGGGCTCGGCCTGGCGATCGTCGCGCAGACCGCGCAGCGGCACGGCGGGTCGGTGACCGCGGGCGCGGCGCCCGGGGGCGGGGCCCGCTTCACGCTGACGCTGCCCGCCGCGCCCGCCGCGCCGGCCGCGCACAGCGGATCCACAGCGATGTCTCAGGGACCTCTCCGACGCTTCTGAGGCTGCTCTCAGGTGGGCCGGCGAGCATCGTGGCCATGACCGAGACGCCCACCTCCCCGCTCCCCCCGCACCGCGACCCCTGGGCGGCGCCGACCACGCCGCAGGCGCCAGTGCAGCACGCCGGCACCGAGGGGCCGTACGGCCCCGGGCACGCGCCCCTCGGCAGCGGCTCGGGCGCGGGGCAGTGGCCGCCGGCCCCCGTCCCCGGCACCGCCCCCGCGCCGCGGGCGCGCCGGCCGGTGGCCGCGCTGGCCGCGACCGCGGTGCTCGCGGCGCTGCTCGGCGGCGGCGCCGGCGCGGTCACCGCGACGGTCCTGGACGACGACCCGGTGGCGACGACGAGCAGCGCCGCGCCGGCCGCGCAGCGCACCTCCGACACCGGCACGGTCGTGCCCGCCCAGGGCACCGTCGCCGAGGTCGCGGCCCGCGTGCTGCCCAGCGTCGTCATGATCGAGGCGCAGGGCGTCTCCGGCAGCGGTACGGGCTCCGGCGTCGTGCTCGACGACGAGGGGCACGTCCTGACGAACAACCACGTCATCGAGGGCGCGGCCCAGCAGGGCACGCTCACCGTCGTCTTCGACGACGGCACCCGCGCCGAGGCGCGGGTCGTGGGCACCGACCCGAGCGCCGACCTGGCCGTCGTCCAGGTGCAGGGCGTGGACGACCTGGCGCCGATCGAGGTCGGCAGCTCCGCGGACCTGCAGGTCGGGGACAGCGTCCTCGCGCTCGGCTCGCCGCTCGGGCTGGCCGGCTCGGTGAGCGAGGGGATCGTCAGCGCCAAGAACCGCCCCGTCTTCGCCGGCGGCGAGCAGGGCGGGCAGGCGTCGGTGCTCAACGCGATCCAGACCGACACCGCCATCAACCCCGGCAACTCCGGCGGCGCGCTCGTCGACCTGCGCGGGCGGCTCGTCGGCATCAACTCGGCGATCGCCACGGTCGGCGGCTCGTCCGGCCAGTCCGGCAACATCGGGATCGGCTTCGCCATCCCCGTCGACCAGGCGACGCGCATCGCCGCCGAGCTCATCGAGGACGGCACGGCGTCGTACGCCCGCATCGGCGCCCAGGTCTCGGACGCCCAGGACGGCGGTGCCCTGCTCGGCACCGTCGAGCCGGGCAGCGCCGCCCAGGAGGCGGGCCTGCAGGACGGCGACGTCGTCACCCGCCTCGGCGAGCAGGTCGTCGACGGCGCCGACGCGCTGGTGTCCGCGGTCCGCTCGGCGGTGCCGGGCAGCACGGTCGACCTGACGTACGTGCGCGACGGCGAGGAGCGCACCGTCCAGGTCACGCTCGACACCGTCGAGTCGGACTGACGCCCCGCGCCCGGACCGCCCGGACCGCCCGGACCGCCCTGCCCGCCCGGACCACCCTGCCCGCACCAGCCCCGCCCGGCCCCCTGCCGGGCGGGGCTCAGGCGTCGGCCGGCGGGGGCGCCCCGGCGTCGGCGCCCGCGGCGGCCGGCCGCTCGGCGACCTCGCGGGCCCGGTCCGGCCCCTCGTCGAGGAGCACCCGGAACCCGGCCTCGTCGAGCACGGGCACCCCGAGCGACAGCGCCTTGTCGTACTTCGAGCCCGGGGCGTCGCCGACGACGACGAACCCCGTCCTCTTCGACACCGACCCGGTCACCTTGCCGCCGAGGCGCTGCACGGCCTCGGTCGCCTGGTCGCGGCTGAACCCCTCGAGCGAGCCGGTGACGACGACGCTCACCCCCTCGAGCGGGCGCGGGCCCTCGTCGGCGCCCTCGTCCTCGAGGGAGACGCCGGCCGCGCGCCACTTCTCCACCAGCTCGCGGTGCCAGTCCACGTCGAACCAGGCGCGCAGCGCCGCGGCGATGGTGGGTCCGACCCCGTCGACCGCGGCGAGCTCCTCCTCCGACGCGGCGACGACGCGGTCGAGGGTGCGGAACTCGCGCGCCAGCGCCTGCGCGGCGGTCGGTCCGACGTGCCGGATGGACAGGGCCACGAGCACCCGCCACAGCGGCCGGCGCTTCGCCCGCTCCAGCGCCTCGAGCAGCTTGCGCCCGTTGGCCGACAGCGCCCCGTCCTTGCGGGTGAACAGGGGCACCCGCAGCAGCGCGGCCTCGTCGAGGCCGAAGAGGTCGCCCTCGTCCTCGACCACGTGCGCCTGCAGCAGGGCGATGGCCGCCTCGTAGCCCAGCACGTCGACGTCCATGGCCCCGCGGCCGCCGACGTGGAAGATGCGCTCGCGCAGCTGCGCGGGGCAGGAGCGGTTGTTGGGGCAGCGGATGTCGACGTCGCCCTCGCGCATGGGGCGCAGCGCGGTGCCGCACTCCGGGCAGTGCGTCGGCATGACGAAGGCGCGCTCGGTGCCGTCGCGCAGGTCGACCACCGGCCCGACGATCTCGGGGATGACGTCGCCGGCCTTGCGCAGCACGACGGTGTCGCCGATGAGCACGCCCTTGCGCTCGACCTCCGCCGCGTTGTGCAGCGTCGCGAGCGACACCGTCGACCCGGCGACCTTGGCCGGCTCCATGTAGCCGAACGGCGTGACCCGGCCGGTGCGCCCGACGTTGACCCGGATGTCGAGGAGCCTCGTCGTGACCTCCTCCGGCGGGTACTTGTACGCGATGGCCCAGCGCGGCGCCCGGGCCGTCGACCCGAGCCGGCGCTGCAGCGGCACCTGGTCGACCTTGACGACCACGCCGTCGATCTCGTGCTCGACGTCGTGCCGGTGCTCGCCGTGGTGCCGGACGTAGGCCGACACCTCCTCCAGCGTCGGGACGACGCGGAACCGGTCGCTGACCGGCAGGCCCCAGGCGCGCAGGCAGTCGTACGCCTCGGACTGGCGCCCCGGCGCGAACCCGCGCGCGGCGCCGATGCCGTGCACGACCATGCGCAGCGGGCGGGTGGCGGTGACCCGCGGGTCCTTCTGCCGCAGCGAGCCGGCGGCGGCGTTGCGCGGGTTGGCGAACGGCGCCCGGCCCGCCTCGACCAGCGCGGCGTTGAGCTCCTCGAACCGCGCCACCGGGAAGTAGACCTCGCCGCGCACCTCGAGCAGCTCGGGCACCGCGGGCACCCCGTCGCCCGTGGCGAGGTGGTGCGGGACGCCGTCGATCGTGCGGACGTTCTGCGTCACGTCCTCGCCGGTGCGCCCGTCGCCGCGGGTCGCGCCCCGCACGAGGCGGCCCCGCTCGTAGAGCAGGGCGATGGCCAGGCCGTCCACCTTCAGCTCGCACAGGTACGACGCGTCGGCCCCCACCTCGCGCTCGACGCGCTGCGCCCAGGCGGCGAGCTCCTCGTCGCTGAACACGTTGTCCAGCGAGAGCATCCGCTCGACGTGGTCGACGGGGGTGAAGAGCGTGGAGTACGACCCCGCCACCTTCTGCGTCGGGGAGTCCGGTGTGCGCAGCTCGGGGTAGCGCTCCTCGAGGGCCCGCAGCTCGCCCATCTGCGCGTCGTACTCCGCGTCGCTCACGACCGGGCGGTCGAGCACGTAGTAGCGGTAGGCGTGCTCGTCGAGCCGCTGGGACAGCTCGGCGTGCCGCTCGCGCGCGTCCTCCGGCGCGGCGGGGACCTCCTGCACCTCGCTGGACACTCAGCCCTCCGGGTCGTCGACGAGGACGCGGCCCGCCGCGCGGGCCGCGGCGAGGGCCGCCCGCGCGTGCGGCGCGGGGGCCCCGGCGAGCCCGCACGTCGGCGTGGCGACCACCCGCCCGCCCAGCGAGGCCGGGTCGAGGCCGAGGCGGCGCCACAGCCGCCGTACGGGCTCGACCGTAGTGCCGGGGTCCGACAGCGCCGCGGCGGCCGAGCCCTGCGCGGGCACGGCGGGCACGACCCCGGCCCAGAGCACGACGCCCGCCTCGAGCGCCTCGCCGAGCTGCTCGTCGAGCGCGCTCTCGCGCAGGAGCCCGGCGGCGAGGGCGTTCAGCCCCACGCCGGCCGCGCCGGCCCGGCGCAGCACCCCGACCGGCGGCGCGCCGGCGCAGCAGTGCACGACCACGGGCACGCCCGCCGCCGCGACGACGCCGCGCAGCGCCTGCTCGGCGTCCGGCTCCTCGACCGCGCGCAGCGCGGAGAAGCCGGACGCGGTGCGCACCCTCCCGGCCAGGACGGCCGGCAGCGACGGCTCGTCGAGCTGGAGCACGACGCGGGCGCCGGGCACGCGCCGCGCGACCTCGGCGACGTGCGCGGCGGCCGCCTCCGCGAGCGACGCGGCGAGGTCGCGGGCCGCACCGGGGTCGCCGAGCACCGCTCCCCCGCGCGGCAGCTCGACGCCGGCGGCCAGCGTCCACGGACCGGCGAGCTGCACCTTGAGCAGCCCGTCGTACCCCTGGGCCGCCTCCTCGAGGGCGTCGAGGTCCTCGCGCAGGGCGGCGCGCCCGCGCGCCGCGTCGCGGCCCGGGCGCTGCACGAGCCGCCAGCCGGCGGGCTGCAGGTCGACGTGCAGGTCGACGAGGTGCGTCGCGGTGCGGCCCAGCAGGTCGCTGCCGGGCCCGCGCTCCGGCAGCTCCGGCAGGTGCGGCAGGTCGGGCAGCTCGCCGACGACGAGCCGCGCGGCCTCGCGCGGGTCCGTGCCCGGCAGCGACCCCACGCCGCTCGCGGCGCCGGGCGGGAGCGCGAGGGCCGGGCCGTCGGCGCTCATGCGCGGGCCCCGGCGCCGTCGCGGGCGGGCGCGCGCTCCCCGGGGGCTGCATGATCACGGCGGCCGGCTGCACGGTCGCGGCCAGGAGGGGCGGCGGGGGTGGTCCGGTCGACCGTCGCGGAGCCGACGACGCGCGTGCCGTCGTAGAGGACGACGGCCTGGCCGGGGGCGACGCCGCGGACGGGGGCGTGCAGCCGTACGAGCACCCGGTCGCCCTCCGCGCGGGCGGTGGCCGGCACGGCGGCGCCGTGCGCGCGCACCTGCGCCCGGCACTCCAGCGGCCCGGCGGGGGCGGGGCCGCACCAGCGGGGCCGCACCCCCTCCAGCGCGGCCACGTCGAGCCGCTCGGCCGGGCCGACGACGACCCGGCGCTCGACCGGGCTGATGTCGAGGACGTAGCGCGGCCTGCCGTCGGCGGCCGGGACGCCGAGCCGCAGCCCGCGGCGCTGCCCCACGGTGAAGCCGTGCGTCCCCTCGTGGCGCCCGACGACGGCACCCTCCTCGTCGACGACGTCGCCGGGCGCCGCGCCCAGCCGTCCGCGCAGCCAGCCCGCGGTGTCGCCGTCGGCGATGAAGCAGACGTCGTGGCTGTCCGGCTTGTCGGCGACGCCGAGCCCGCGGGCCGCGGCCTCGCGCCGCACGTCCGCCTTCGGGGTGCCCCCGAGCGGGAACAGCGCACCCGCGAGCTGGTCGGGGGTGAGGACGCCGAGGACGTACGACTGGTCCTTGCCCGGGTCGAGCGCGCGGTGCAGCTCGCGCCCGGCGGGGCCGTCCACGAGGCGGGCGTAGTGGCCGGTGCAGACCGCGTCGAAGCCGAGGGCGCGGGCGCGGTCCAGGACGGCGGCGAACTTGATGCGCTCGTTGCAGCGCAGGCAGGGGTTGGGCGTGCGCCCGGCGGCGTACTCGGCCGCGAAGTCCTCCACGACGTCCTCGCGGAACCGCTCGGCGAGGTCCCACACGTAGAACGGCACCCCGAGCACGTCCGCCGCGCGGCGGGCGTCGCGGGCGTCCTCGACCGAGCAGCAGCCGCGCGCCCCCGCGCGCAGCGACGCCGGCGACGGCGACAGGGCGAGGTGCACGGCGGTGACGTCGTGCCCCGCGTCGACGGCGCGGGCCGCGGCGACCGCGGAGTCGACGCCGCCGGACAGCGCGGCGAGCACCCGCACCTCAGCCCCTCCCCGCCGTCGCCAGGCCGGCGGCGCGGGCGCGGGCCACCGCGGGGCCGAGCGCCGCGACGGCCGCGTCGACGTCCTCGCGGGTGGACGTGCGCCCCAGCGAGAAGCGCAGCGAGCCGCGGGCGAGGTCGTCGGGGACGCCGGCCGCGACGAGGACGTGGCTCGCGCGCGGCACGCCGGCCGAGCAGGCCGAGCCGGTGGAGCACTCGACGCCCTGCGCGTCGAGCAGCATGAGCAGGGCGTCGCCCTCGCACCCCGGGAACGACAGGTGGGCGTTGCCGGGCAGCCGGGCGCCCGGCACGTCGAGCGGCGCGCCGTTGAGCACCGCGTCGGGCACCTCGGCGAGCACCCGGCGCACGAGGTCGTCGCGCAGGGCGGCGACGCGGGCCGCGCGCCCGGCCAGCCCCTCGACGGCCGCCCCGGCGGCGACCGCGAAGGCTGCGGCGCCGGCGGCGTCGAGCGTGCCCGAGCGGACGTCGCGCTCCTGCCCGCCGCCGTGCAGCAGCGGCACGGCGCGCACCGCGCGGCCCAGGAGCAGCGCGCCGACGCCCACCGGGCCGCCGACCTTGTGCGCGGTGACGGTCAGGGCGTCGAGCCCGCTCGCCGCGAAGTCGAGCGGGACCTGCCCGAGGGCCTGCACGGCGTCGGAGTGCACCGGCACGCCGTGCCGGTGCGCCAGCGCGACCACCTCGGCGACCGGCTGGACGGTGCCGACCTCGTTGTTGGCCCACATCACGCTCACGAGCGCGACGGACGCGGGGTCGGCCGCGAGCGCGGCCTCGAGCGCGTCGAGCCGCAGCCGCCCCTGCGCGTCGACGGGCAGGACCTCCAGCCGCGCGCCCTGGTGCTCGGCCAGCCACTGCGCGGCGTCGAGCACGGCGTGGTGCTCGACCGCGCTGACGAGGACGCGGTCGCGGCGCGGGTCCTCGGCGCGGCGGGCCCAGTAGAGGCCCTTGACCGCGAGGTTGTCCGCCTCGGTGCCCGACCCGGCGAGCACGACCTCGCTCGGCGTGGCGCCCAGCGCGCGGGCCAGCGCCTCGCGCGACTCCTCGACGACCCGGCGCGCGCGGCGCCCGGCGGCGTGCAGGGAGGAGGCGTTGCCGACGGCGGTGAGCTGCTCGGTGAGGGCCTGGACCGCCGCCGGCAGCATCGGGGTGGTCGCCGCGTGGTCGAGGTACGCCATGGCCCGGCCAGCGTAGTCGGGCCGCGGCGCACCCGCCGCCCTAGCCGCGGGCCTCGAGCTCCTCGGCGAGCTGCGGCAGGACCTCGTTGACGTCGCCGACGACGCCGAGGTCGGCGATCTCGAACAGCGGCGCCTCGGGGTCCTTGTTCACCGCGACGATGGTGCGCGAGGTCTGCATGCCCGCGCGGTGCTGGATGGCGCCGGAGATGCCGGCAGCCAGGTAGAGCTGCGGCGACACGGTCTTGCCCGTCTGCCCGACCTGCTGGCTGTGCGGGTACCACCCCGCGTCGACCGCGGCGCGCGAGGCGCCGACCGCGCCACCGAGCGCGTCCGCGACCCGCTCGACGAGGGCGAAGCCCTCCCCGGAGCCGAGGCCGCGCCCGCCGGCGACGACGACGGACGCCTCGGTGAGCTCGGGCCGACCGGTGCCGGCGCGCTCCCTGCGCTCCACGACCGCCGCGGCCGGGACGCCGTCGTCCGCGACGGCGAGCTCGCGCACCGCGGCGGTGCCGCCGGTGCGCTCCGGCGCGGCCGAGTTGGGCTTCACGACGACGACGGGGACGCCGCGCACGGCGCGGGAGCGGACGACGTACGCCCCCGCGAACACGCTCTGCACGACGACGGGCCCCTCGGGCCCGGCCTGGACGTCGACCGCGTCGGTGAGCAGCCCCGCGCCGAGGCGCACGGCGAGCCGCGCCGCGGCCTCGCGCGCGTCGTGGGCGGCGCCGACGAGCACGGCCGCGGGCTCGCCGACCTCGCGCACCACCGCCTCGAGCGCCGCGGCGGCGGGGGCGACGACGCGCTCGCCGGCGCCGGGCACCTGCACGGCCCAGACCGTGGTGGCGCCGTGGGCGCCGAGGGCCTCGACCGCCTCCGGCGACGGCGTGCCGAGGACGACCGCGGCGGGGTCGCCGAGGCTCCGGGCGAGGGCCAGCAGCTCGAGGGCGGGCTTGCGCACCCCGCCGGCGGGGTCGGGGTGGTCGGCGGGGCCGACGAGGACGAGGACGTCGCTCACAGGGGTCTCCTGCTCGGGTGCGGGGGCGGGGTCGTCGCCGGTCAGGCGAGCTTTTGCTCGGCGAGGAAGGCGGCGATCCGCCGGCCCCCGTCGCCCTCGTCCCTGACGACCGTGCCCGCGGTGCGGGCCGGGCGGGGGACGACCTCCTCGACGACGGTGGCGGCCGCGGCCAGGCCGACCTGCGACGGGTCGATGCCGAGGTCGGCCAGCGACCACGTCGTCACGGGCTTCTTCTTCGCCGCCATGATCCCCTTGAACGAGGGGTAGCGGGCCTCGCCGGTCTGGTCGGTCACCGACACCACGGCCGGCAGCGGTGCGCGCACCACCTCGCTGGCCAGCTCGCCGTCGCGCCGGGCGCGCACCTCGCCGCCCTCGACGGCCAGCTCGCCGGCGAGCGTCGCCTGGGGCACCCGCAGCCGCTCGGCGAGCATCGCCGGCACCACCGAGCCGGCGCCGTCGGTGGAGGCCATGCCGCAGACGACGAGGTCGTACCCGGTGCGCTCGAGGGCCGCGGCGAGCACCAGGCTGGTCGCGAGGTAGTCGCTGCCGTGCAGGGCGTCGTCCTGCACGTGCACCGCGGCGTCGCCGCCCATGGACAGCGCCTTGCGCAGCGCGTCGGCGGCCTGCGCCGGCCCCATCGTGAGGTAGGTGACCCGGGCCCCGACCGCCTCGGCGACCTGCAGGGCCTGCTCCACCGCGTACTCGTCGAGCTCGGAGAGCCGGCCGTCCACGGCCGCGCGGTCGGTGGTGCCGTCGGCGGCGAAGCCGCGCTCCCCCGCCGCGTCCGGCACGTGCTTGACGCAGACGACGATCCTCAGGGGCTCGGGCATGGGCGGTCGCGACCTCCTCGTCGGGGCCGGGCGACGGTGCCCGGCGGGCCGTACGCTACCCGCCGGTAGCCCCCGGCTCCACCCGCTCCTCCCGGTCCCGCGCGCGCCCCGCCCTCACAGCCAGCCGCGCTCCTGCGCGATGCGCGCGGCGTCGAAGCGGTTGCGCCCGTCGAGCTTGCGCAGCGCGGTCGAGGTGACGTTGCGGACGGTCCCGGAGGCCAGGCACAGCTCCTTGGCCACCTCCTTGGCCGAGGCGCCGGCCCAGGTCAGGCGCAGGACGTCGCGCTCGCGGTCGGTCAGGGTGCACTCCCGCGAGGGCTCGCGGCGCTCGCGCGGGCCCGGCAGGTGCATCGGCACGCAGCCGACGGACACCGCGCGCACGGTGCGCACGAGGTGCCCCAGCGAGGCGTCCATGGGCACGACCGCCCACACCCCCGCCCGCCCCGCCTGCTCCACGAGGCCCCGGGTGGGGCTGGGGGCGACGAGGACGACCTTGCAGCCCTGGCGCACCGCGAGCACCCGCCGCGCGAGCGCGGTGCCGGTGGTCCCGGTGCCGGCGGCGCCGAGGACGAGCACGCCGGGGCTGGTGCGCTCGGCGACGGGGACGACGGCCGCCTCCTCGCGGGCCATCCCGACGACCTCGAAGTCGGGCACCGCGGCGAGGGTGTGCGCCAGGGCGTCGAGCAGCAGGTGGTGCGCGTTGCCGATCATGATCCGTACGGCCATGGTCCGTGCCCTCCTCGGGCGGGCGGGCCCCTCAGGGGGCGGTGGTGGTGGGGGTGCCGGCGGTGCTGCCGGCGCTCGTGCTCGTGGGCGCGCCGGCCGGCGCGGTGTGGACGGTGCAGGCCGAGGGGGCCAGCAGGACGCTGACCCGCTGCTCGCCGGCGTCGGCGGCCCGCAGCGCGGCCGCGACCTCGGTCTGCGCGGACGCCAGCCCGAGCGAGGCGAAGAACCGCCCCGACGCGACGACGACCCGCAGCGCGGCGGCGGGGCCGAGCGGCCCGGCGGCGGCGCCCCAGGCGCTCGCCGGGACGGCCCCGTCGTCGTCGGCCGCGACCGTGGCCACCTCGCGCCACCCGGAGCCGTCGCGCGCCTCCAGGCGCACCTCGACCCCGGACGCGGCCGCTCCGTGCACCACGTCCACGACCTCCACCGACACCGGCACGTCCGCCTCCTCCGGCGGCCCCGGGCAGGGGCCGCGCGCTCCGTCGGGCCGGCCGTGCGCCGGCCCCGTCCGTCCCCTGCGGCGGGGCGCCTCGCGGCGCTCCCCGGCGGGTACGGCGATCGTGGCGAGCGGCCCCATCGCCCGGCTCTCGCCGCGCTATCGGTGCGCCGATAGCGCGGGCGGGGGCGACGGGGGGCCCGGACGCGGCGGCCGGGGAGCCCGGCCGGGTCGGTCGCGGGCCCCGCGGCGGGACGTACCGGGGCCCTCCGGGCGCCCTGCGGCCGGCCCAGCGGTGACGCTGCGTGAGCGCACGGGCGGTGCGGCGCACGACGCGGGGGCACCGATCGGCTAGCGTGACGTCGACCACGAGCGATGCCGCGGGCCCCGTGCCCGCGCACCGGCCCTGGAGCGCCATGGAGTTCAAGGTCCTCGGACCGCTGACCGTCCTCGCGGACGGGCGGCCCGTCGACGTGGGCGGACCGCGCCAGCAGTGCGTGCTCGCCGTGCTCCTGCTCGCGGCCCCCGACCCGGTGGGCGTCGAGGCCCTCGTCGACGCGGTCTGGCCCGACGACCCGCCCGCCACGGCGCGCGCGCAGGTGCAGATCTGCGTCTCCAAGCTCCGCCAGCGCCTCGGCGCGGGTGCGGGCGGCGCCGGGGACCCCGCGGCGATCCTGACCCGCCCCCCGGGGTACGCCCTGCACCTCGGCGACGCGACCTTCGACCTGGCCCGCTTCCGGGCGGCCCGCGCCGGGGCGCGCGCGGCCGGCGCGGCGGGCCGCCCCGGCGAGGGCGCGGCGCTGCTCGGCCCGGTGCTGGCGGCCTGGCGCCCCCCGACCCTCGCCGGCATCGAGAGCCCGATGGTGCGCGACGCGGCGACCCGCCTGGACGAGCACCGGGTCTCCGCGCTCGAGGAGCTCGTCGACCTGCTGCTCGCCGCCGGCGAGCACGGCGAGGCGCTCGCGGTGCTGGGCCCGGAGGTCGACCGCGACCCCCTGCGCGAGCGGCTGCGCGCGCAGACGATGCTCGCGCTGCACGCGTCGGGGCGGCAGGCCGAGGCCCTGGCCGAGTTCCAGCGCGCCCGCCGGGTGCTCGTCGACGAGCTCGGCCTGGAGCCCGGCGAGGAGCTGCGCCGGATCGAGGCGGCGGTGCTGCGCGGCGCCCCGGTGCCGGCAGCGCCGGCGGCCGCTCCCCCCGCCGGGCCGGCCGTGGAGGCGGCGACCGACCCGGGGACGGCAGCGGCGACGCCCGTCCCGCCGGCGGAGCCCGGGCCCGCACCGACCCCCGAGCGCGCGGGGCCGCCGCACCTGCTCCCGGCGGCCGTCGCGGACTTCACCGGCCGCAGCGGCACCGTCGCCGAGGTGGAGGCCGCGCTGTCCGGCGGCTGCCCGGACGGCCCGGCCCCGGTGGTCGTCGTCAGCGGCCCCGGCGGGGTGGGCAAGTCCGCGCTCGCCGCGCACGTGGGGCGCCGGCTCGCCGAGCGCTTCCCCGACGGGCAGCTCTTCGCCGACGTGCACGGCGCGACGCGCCCGGTGCGCGCCGCGCAGACGCTGGAGCGCTTCCTGCGCGCCCTCGGGGTCCCCGGGCCCGCGGTGCCCGACGGCGAGGAGGAGCGGGCCGAGCTCTACCGCGACCGCCTGGCCGGGCGGCGCCTGCTCGTCGTCCTCGACGACGTGGCGACCGCCGCGCAGGTGCTCCCGCTCCTGCCGCCGGACGGCTCGAGCGCGGTGCTGCTCACGAGCCGGCGCCGGGTCACCGCCCTGCCGGGCGCGCACCGGGTCGACCTCGGCACCTTCAGCACGGCGAGCGCGGTGGCGCTGCTGGAGCGGGTCGTCGGGCCGGAGCGGGTGCGCGCGGCGCCGGAGGACGCCGCCGAGGTCGTCCGCCTCTGCGGGCACCTCCCGCTCGCGGTGCGCATCGCGGCCGCGCGGCTCGCCGCCCGGCCGCACTGGTCGCTGGCGACGATGGTGCAGCGCCTCTCCGACGAGGCGGGGCCGCTCGACGAGCTCCGCCACGAGGACCTCGCGGTCCGCGCGACGCTGCAGCTGGCCTACGACACCCTGGACGAGCGGCCCCGCGCCCTGCTGCGCCTGCTGGCGCTCGTGGACGCGCCCGACGTGGGCGGCTGGGCGGCGCCCGCGCTGCTCGGCGTGCCGGTCCGGGTGGCCGAGGACGTCCTCGACGAGCTCGTCGAGGTGCACCTGCTGGCCGTGGTGACCGGCGCGGGGGCCGACGAGGCGACGACGCGCTACCGGCTGCACGACCTCGTGCGCCTCTTCGCCCGCGAGCGCGCGGCCCAGGAGGACGCCGCCGCCCTGCGGGAGGGGGCCGTGCGGCGCTACCTCGCGAGCCTGCTGCACCTGGTCGGCGCCGCGCACGCCGCCGAGCACGGCGGCGACTACCTCCAGCTGCACGGCGACGCGCCCCGCGAGCCCGTCGACCCGGCCCTCGCGCGGCGCCTCCTGCGCGACCCCCTGCGCTGGCTCGCCAGCGAGCGCGCCGCCCTCGTCGCCGCGGTCGCGCAGGCCGCGGCCGCGGGCGAGGAGCGGCTGTGCTGGGACCTCGCGGTCAGCGCCGTGACGCTCTTCGAGGCGCACGCGCACTTCGACGAGTGGCGCGAGACCCACGAGGTCGCGCTCGCCGCGGCCCGCGCGGCGGGCGACGAGCTCGGCGAGGCGGCGGTGCGCGCCTCGCTCGCCGCGCTGCGCGTCGCCGTGCAGCAGCTCGGGCCCGCCCAGGAGGAGCTCACCGCCTCGCTCGCCACCTTCCGGGCCCTCGACCAGCCGCTGGGCGAGGCGATGGTGCTGCGCCACCTCGCGTACGTCGACCGGGTCCGCGGCGACCTCGGGCGGGCCGCGGCCCGCCAGGAGAGCGCCCTGGCGCTGTTCCGCCGGCTCGGCGACCGCCTCGGCGAGGCGCACGCCCTGCGCGGCCTGGCCCAGATCCGCATCGCCCTCGGCCGCGGCGACGAGGCGGTCGCCGCGCTGGACGAGGCGTCCAGGCTGTGCACGGGCACGTCGCGCCGGGTGGGCGCGCAGGTGGAGCACGCGCTCGGCGAGGTGCACCTCGCGCACGGGCGGGTGGACGAGGCCCGCGCCTGCTTCAGCCGGGTGCTCGAGTTCGCGGGGGCCAGCGGCGACCCCATCGCCGAGCTGTACGGCCTGGCCGGGCTCGGCGTCGCCAGCGCGCGCGCCGGGGACGAGGGGCTGGCGCACGAGCGGCTGGAGCGCGCCGCCGACCTCGCCCTCGAGCGCCGCCAGGACCGCATGCGGGCCCAGGTGCTGCTCGAGCTGGCCGCGCTCGACCAGCGGGCGGGCGACCTGCCCGCCGCCCGCGGCGCCGCCGAGCAGGCGCTGGCCGTCGCCGAGCGCCTCGGCGCGCAGCGGGCCGCCGAGGCCGCGCGCGACCTGCTGACCGCGCTGGCGCGCCCGGGCCCGGCGGTGCCCGCACCCGCGCCCGGGGCCGACGCCGCGCTGCCCGGCGCCACCGCGGCAGGGCGGGGCTGACCCGACCGGCTCCACCCGCGCGTCGCGGACGCGCCGCCGCGCGCCTGACCGGGCACGCACCGGAGCACCCTCCGGGCGACCCGCCCGAGCCCCCCGCCCCGGCCCGGCCCGTGACGCGGCGAGGGGCGCCCGGCCGGTGCCGGGCGCCCCTCGTGCGCCGTGCTGCGCGCGCCCCCGGCGCCCCCCGTGGGCGCCGGCCGGCCTCAGCCGCGGCCGGGGGCGTCCCACGGGGTGCTGGTGCCGCCCTTGGCGCCGCCGGCGGGCTCGCCCGCGACGACGGGCCCGACCGGGGCGAGGGCCGGGTCACCGGCGGCGGCCGCGCCGGCGCCGAGGGTCAGGGCGCCGGCGGCGAGCGCCAGCGCGAGGGCGGTGCGGGCGGCGGCGGAGCGGGTACGGGTGGCGGTGCGGGCGACGGTGCTCATGGCTGCTCCTGCGTCTCTCGGCGGTCCGCCCGGTCCGTCCGGGCTGATGCACGAGAACGTAGGGACGCCCCCTATTGCCCCGCTATCACCGCGCCAGCCGCCCGCCATCCCCGCACCGGCGCCCCGTCGGGGACGGCCCTCAGGCCGCCTCGCGGTGGAAGGTCCGCACGCCCCACGCACCGGCGGCGAGCGCCAGCGCGGCGGCGACGGCGCCGCCGGTGAGCGCGACCCGCCCGAGGTCCCCGACGAAGGCGGCGCGCTCGGCGTCGACGACGTGGGCGAAGGGGTTGGCCCGCGACACCGCGTGCAGCCAGGCCGGCGCGAGGCCCATGGGCAGCAGCACCCCGGACAGGAGCAGCAGCGGCAGCGAGAACGCGTTGAGCAGCGGCGCGAAGGCCCCCTCCGAGCGGATCCGCAGGGCGAGGGCGTACGAGACCGCGGACAGCGCGGCGCCGACGAGCGCGACGAGGACGAGGCCGACGGCGACACCGAGCAGCGGGGCGCGCAGGCCGAGCAGGGTCGCGCAGCCGAGCAGGAGCAGCGCCTGCACGAGGAGCACCGCGACGTCGCGCAGGACGCGCCCGAGCAGCAGCGCCGCGCGGGGCACCGGCGTGACCCGCATGCGGTCCAGGACCCCGGCCCGCACGTCGGCCATGAGGCCGAAGCCGACGAAGAGCGAGCCGAAGAGGGCCTGCTGCACGAGCAGGGCCGGCACGAAGACCTGCAGGTGGTCACCGGGGCCGAAGCCGGGCGCCGCGGCGACCGCCTCGAGCAGCGGGGCGAAGAGCAGCAGGTAGAGCACCGGCTGCGCGAGCCCGGCGACGACCCAGGCGGGGCTGCGCAGGTCCTGGCGGGCGGTGCGCCCGAGGACCTGGAGGGTGTCAGACAGCATCGAGGACCAGCTCCTCGTCGGCGCGGCGGGGCGCGGGGGCGGGGACGGGCGCCGGGGCGGGCCCGTCGAGGGGTCGGCCGGTGAGGGCCAGGAAGACGTCGTCCATGCTCGGGCGCCGCACGGCGACGCTCGCGAGCCCGTGCCCGGCGGCGTCGGCGGCGCGCAGCAGCAGCGGGAGCGCGGTGTCCCCGCGCGGCACGCGCAGGCGCACCGCGTCGCCGTCGACGGCCAGCCCCTCGACGCCGGGCACCCGGGCGCACGCGTCCGCGACGGCCGCCGCGGTGCCCGGCGCGGCGGCGACGAGCTCGACGGCGTCGCCGTGCAGCCGCGCCTTGAGCTCGTCGGGGGTGCCGGCGGCGACGATGCGCCCGGCGTCCATGACGAGGACCCGGTCGCAGAGCGCCTCGGCCTCCTCCAGGTGGTGGGTGGACAGGAAGACCGTGGTCCCGGTCCGCGCGCGCAGCGACCGCAGGTGGTCCCAGACGTCGGCGCGGCTGTGCGGGTCGAGGCCCGTGGTCGGCTCGTCGAGGAAGAGCACCGGCGGCTCGTGCACGAGGGCCATCGCGAGGTCGAGCCGGCGGCGCTGGCCGCCGGAGAGCGCGCGGGTCGGGCGCGCCTCGAGCCCCGTGAGGTCGAGCGCGCCGCACAGCGCGTCGGCCCGGGCACGGGCCCGCCCCGCCCCCAGCCCCTGCAGCCGGCCCTGGACGACGAGCTCCTCGCGGACCGGCACCTCCGGCCCGGAGCCGCCGGACTGGCCGACGTAGCCGATCCGGCGGCGCACCCCGACGGGGTCGCGGCGCAGGTCGGCCCCGGCGATGACGGCCTCGCCGGCGTCGGGGCGCAGCAGGGTGGTGAGCATGCGCATCGTCGTGGTCTTGCCGGCCCCGTTGGGGCCGAGGAAGCCGACGACCTCGGCCGCCGCGACGTCGAGGTCGACCCCCTCGACGGCGCGGACGGTGCCGGCCCGGCTGCGGAAGCTGCGGGCGAGCCCGCGCGCTCTGATCATGTCGTCCTCGTCTCGTCGGTGGTCCGTCGGCGGTTCGTCGTCGGGCGGGTACGGGCGCCGTCCACGCTCCCCGGGCACCGGGCCGCGGGGCCCGGGGAGCGTGCGACCGGTGACGCCCGTCAGGGCGGTCGTGACGCCGGTCAGCCGCGCGGGGGCGCGGGTCGGTCCCCGGCGGTCGCGGCGAGCCAGGCGTACGTCCGCAGCTCGTCGAGCAGGGTCAGGCCGAGCCGGTTGTGGAGCATGTGCACGTGGCTGGAGAGCAGCCCGCCCGGGGGGTACGGCGTCTCGGCCCGCACCCGGCGCACGAGCCCGGCGAGGCCGCGCTGCCAGGGCGCGAACGGGCCCGGCGCGTCCGGCACGGGCGGCACGTCGGCCCCCACGCGCACGGCGGCGCCGACGACCTCCGCCGGGTGCGAGAGCAGCGCCCACTCCCGCCAGGCCCGCACGCCGTGCGCGTAGTAGTCCGCCCGCTCCCCCGGCCCGTCCAGCACCGCGGCCGCCACCGCGGTCGCGCGGGCGGCGAGCGCCGTCCGGGGCACCGGCGGCTCCCCGCCGCGCCCGGACGCCAGGTACGCGAGCACCGCCTCGCTGGAGGTCTGGAAGAGCGCCTCGCTGTCGGGGAGGAGGGCGGGGCCGCCGTACCGGTCGACCTCCGGCTGGTACGGGGTCCGGTGCACCCCCGGCGGCAGCAGGTCGCGCACCGTCGCGTCGCGGCCGCGCTCGCCCGCGGCGAGCCGGGCGGCCCCGTCCGCGTACGCCGACGCGTCGACCGGCACCTCCCCGGGCCGCAGCGCGCCGACGCCCACCAGGCGCGACGCGAGCTCGGCCTCGACCGCGTCGGCGGTGCCCGCGTCGAGGTCGCGCACCCGCAGCCGCAGGTGGGGCCCGGACTGCCAGAACCGCAGGAAGAACCAGGGGTGCCCGGGCAGCGCCGCGACGACGGGCGCGACGACGCCGAGCGCGACGCGGTCGTGCAGCGAGCGGGCGGGCGAGGCCAGGTGCAGGTGCCAGGCGGTCCAGGCGGCCCCGGGGTCGGGGGCGGCGGCGACGGCTGCGGGCTGGTCGGCGGTGGCGGTCACGGGGCGGCTCCTGGGTGGCGGTGGTCAGAGGCGGAGGTCGAGCAGCGCGTCGGCGTGCCGGGGCGTGCCGACGACCACGGCGAGGGCGACGGTCTCGTCCGGGGCGAGGCCCAGCACGCTCTGGAGCGGCTCTTCGCGGAAAGCGCGTACCGGCCGGGCGTACAGGCCGTGCGCAGCGGCGGCGAGGCAGAGCCCGTGGGCGGCCCAGCCCGCGGCGCGCAGGGCCGAGGTCCACCCGCCGGGGCCGATCCGGTCGACGACGGCGCGCGGGCGGAAGGACAGGAACCAGACGGCGGACGCGTGGCGGACGTCGCAGCCGTTGACGGGCGATGCGGGGTAGCCGTAGTGCCGCTCCAGCAGCGCCGGCAGCCCGGCCTCCGGGCGCACGGGCACGGGCAGCCCGTCCCGCACGACGTGGAGCCCGTCCCCGTGCCCCTCGACGTCCTGCACCGCCACCGACGCGCGCAGCTCCGCGTGGGCGACGGCGAGCGTCGTCCCGGGTGGCGGCACCGCGACCCACCGGGCGGCGTCGTCGAGGACCGCGCGGGGGACGCGCCGGCGCCGCCCGGCCATGCCGTGCAGCCCGCGCGGCATCCGGCCGCTGGTGCGGTCCCACAGCACGTCGGCCCAGGTCCTGTCGCGCGCCGCGAGACCGTCGGGCACGCCGTGGTGCACCGGGGCGGGGACGCCGTCGGAGCGCTGGGCCCGGTCGGCGGCGAGGACCTCGGCCAGCACCGGGTCGCCGTCGACCCGCTCCGCACGGGCGGTGGACCGGGCGGGGTCGGGGCCCGCGGCGGCACCCACCTGGACGCGCAGCGGCAGGGACCAGTGCTCGCCGGCCGGCAGCCCCAGGGCGTGCGGCACGCCCGCGTCGCGCTGCCCGTCGGGCAGCACGAGCCGCCCCGCGACGCCGTGCAGGCCGAGCGCCAGGGCCAGGGAGCGCAGCGCGAACCCGGACTCGAGGTCGACGAGGGAGCCCCGGAACCACCGGTAGCCGCGCGGGACGGCGGCGTACCGGCCGGTCAGCAGCACCTCCTCGCCGGCGCCGGGCCCGCGCCCGGGCAGGTCGACGAGCGCGCGGCGGGCGGGGTCGAGCAGCCGCGCGCGGTGCGGGTCCGCGAGCACCGCCTGCACGGGGAAGAGGCAGCGGGCCGAGGCGTACGGCCGGTGGTCGTTGTAGGGGTTGGCCGGCTCGCGGCGCAGCGGCGCGAAGGCCGTGGCGAGGGCGTGGCCCAGGGCCTGCGGGACGGCCGGGGCGCCCCCGACGGTCGGGTACCGCGCGGCCTGCAGGTGCCGCACCGCGCCGACCGGCAGCGGCGCGCGGGCCCCGCCCCCGGGAGCGGGTGGCGGGACGTGCTCGGGCGGCGGCGGCTCGGCCAGCCCCGCCCAGGCGGGCGGGGCCGGCCGGTCGACGCCGGTCGCGTACGCGTGCCACAGCGGTTCGCGCGCGATGGCGGTGGCGCCCTCGTCCCCCGGCACGTGGACGGGGCACGCCCCCGGTGGGGCGCCCACGGCGCCCGCGGCGCCCGCGCGGCTCACGGGAAGGGGTGGGGGTCGTAGGGCGGGCGGCGCGCCGCCTGGGGCGTGCCCGCGAGGGCCCGGTCCAGGCGCGGCAGCCCGGCGAGGCGCTGGTGGGCGTGCCCGAAGCACATGGGCAGGCTGTGCGGCACGACGGCCTTGACGACGGAGATCCCGACGTCCGCGTGGTCGCGGCTCGTCTGGTCCACGAGCACGAGCCGGTCGAGCCCCGCGGCCACGAAGAGGTCGCGCACCAGGGCGAGGCTGCCGCGCAGGTCCCCCCGCGCGGCCCGGCCGACCCGCCCGGGCCAGTCGGGGAACGCCTCGGCCAAGGTGGTCCGCGGCCCGCCGAGCGCCGCGGTCACCCGCGGCAGCGCCTCGGGCAGCGAGTTGACGCGCACGTGGTCCTCGAGCTCGCGGACGAGCCAGGGGTCCTCGTGCATCGCCTCGGCCTGCGCGCGCGTCCAGTCCACGGGGTTGGTGACCAGCTGGGCCACCTCGCGCAGGGCGCCGCGCACGGCCCCCACCGGGTCGGCCCCCGAGCCGGCGGAGGAGAACGTGGCGGGGAAGCGGCCCTCCCGGTCCACGGCGAGCACCCACACCACCGGGACGGCGACGTCCTGCGTCGCCACGAGCAGGTGCACGTCGAAGCCGCGGGCGGCGACGAGCCTCAGCAGCGCCTGCGTCGTGCCGTCGGGCACCGAGCCGGGGTCGATCGCGGGCAGCGGGCGCGCGGCGTGCCAGGCGAGCTGGAACGCGTCCCGCTCGGCCACCTCGAAGAGGGCGTGCAGCGCGGCCTCCTCGAAGCTCGACCCGACCGCGCACCCGCTCGAGGACTCGTGGAACCAGCGGCGCTGCGCCCCCGGCCCGGCCTCGCGCGCGGCGCGCCGGTCGCGGCGGAACGCGTAGTCGTACTGGTAGAAGCCGACGTCCGCCGGGACGAGCAGCGGCCGGCCGGTGACCAGGTCGTGGCCCCACACCCAGTCCATCGGGGTGGAGGCGTCGAAGGGCCGCACGCGGCACGAGGGGTGGGCGAGCTGCTCCCCGGTCAGCCGGCCGAGCGTGAGCGGGTCGACGGCGCGGTCGGCGACCTCCGACCACGGGACGTCCTCGAGCACCGGCGCGTCGAAGGGGAAGCCGCCGAGGCGCTCGTACGCCTCGAGGACCGCCACGGACTCGGTCTGCGCGAAGGTGCTGGCCCGCCCGTGCCCCATGGCCGGGGCCTCGGGCAGCACGGCCATGCTCATGGCGAACGGCACGCGCGACTCGCGCAGCACCGCCCGCACCGGGCCGAAGCGGTCGTCGACGAGGTCGCGGTGCAGGGCCGCCCGGTCGAGGACCGGGGTGCCGACCGCGCCTCGCGTGGGGTCGTCGGCCGCGACGGGCCGCGCCACGAGCCGCAGCGGGCCCGGCGTCGTGGCGGGCCCCGGGACGGGGCCGCACAGGGCGCAGTGGACGCTGCGGTGGACCCGGTGCCGCCGCGTGCCGGCGGGCCCGACGGCGAGCAGCTCGCCGGGGCCGAGCGGGGCCCGCGCCAGGTGGCGCGCGGCGGCCTCGAGCAGCTCGGGCAGCACGGGCGCCAGGGCGCCCACGCGGCGGCGCGGCACGGCCGGGCTGGAGGCGAGGGGGTGCCCCACGGCGCTGCGCGAGCGCGCCTCCGCGCACCCGGGGCAGCCCGCGGTCGTCCCCGGCACCCACCGGGGCCCGATCTGCACCTCGTCGTCGTGCACGCGCACGCTGAGGTGCTCCCGTCCCTGGGAAGCGCTGTCCTGCCAGGACTGCCGCTCCCACGCCAGGTCCCAGCCCCGGTTGGCCACGACCGCCGCGTCGACCACCCCGGCCAGCGCGGCGACGGCGCCGGCCCAGGCGGGCGCCGGTCCCGCGGCCGGTCCCAGCGCCACGGGCGGCGTCGGCGGGGCGGCGGCCCCTGCCGGGCGGGTGTCGGCGAGCTCGGTCACGGCCTGTCCTCCTCGTCGCGGGCCCCCGCGGGGGCGTCGTCCTCGTGCAGCGGGCGGGCCCGCACGGCTCCGCTCCAGATCCGGCCGTCGCCGAGCACCGGGTCGCGGTGCCGCCGGCCCTCGAAGCGCAGCGCGTCGGCGAGGGCCACGGCGATGACCTGCTTGGCCAGCGCGGCGACGGTGGCGTCGTCGGCCCGGACGAGCGCGTCGGTGCGGGTGCCGGGCACCAGGTGCGCCTCGGGCACCAGCCGCGGCACCAGCGCGGCGGCGAGGGCGTCGGTCACCGCCGCGGCGGCGTCGACGCCCCAGGCGCTGCCCAGCTCGACGCCGGTCGCCGGGTCGGCGAGCCGGGCGAGCACCCAGTCCACGCCGGGCACGCGCAGCAGGCCCGCCTGCGGCGGCGGGGCTCCGGTGGCGACGTACGCGTCGCGCAGCCGCGCGGCCTGGGGCCCCGCCTCCGCGACCGGGTCGTCCCCCGGCTCCGGGACGGGACGGGCGTCGGCGGCGAGGACGCGCAGCGCCGCGTCGAGCAGCCAGCGGCCCCGCGTCGTCCCGGCGGCGGCGACGCCCCGGGGCGGCGCGCCGTACGGCGGGACGCCGTCGGGCACCTCCTCCTCGGGGCCGTCGCCGGGGCCGTCGTGCCGGACGCCGGTGCGCAGCGCCTCGAGCACCGCGGCCAGCGTGGCCGCGCGCTGGTCGTCGCCGGCGCCCACCACGGTCTCCCCCGCGACCTCGACCTGCGCGAGGCGCAGGGCGAGCGGCAGCTGGAGCAGGTCGGTGCCGGGGAGCAGCTCGACCGGGCCGGTCCAGCGGCCGGTGAGCTCCTCCGCGGCCGCGAGGCCCTCGTCCTCGTCGGGCGCCGCACCGTCGTGCGCGTCCCGCAGCACCTGCGGCCCGGTGGGCCACGGGGCGGCGACGCCGGGGACGACGACCCGCTCGTCCGCGAGGTCCGGCCCGTGAACGACGTGCGCGGCGCCGGGCTCGCCGACGCCCGCGATCTCGTCGAGGAGCAGCCCCGCGGAGAGGGCGCCGCCGAGCGCGTCGGCGACCGGCCTGCCCTCGCTGCCCACCCCGGCGCCGGCGCGGGACAGCACCCGTCGCGCGGCGCCGCGCCAGGCGGCGGCGCCCGTGGCGTCGCGCACGGCCGGGCCGGCCAGCACCGCGCGGTCGTCGAGGAGCAGCGGGACCACGGGCGCGCCCGCCGCGAGCGTGCGCTCCAGCGCAGCGGCCGCGGCGTCGAGCCCGTCCTCCCCGGGTGCCCCCGGGCGGGTGGTGAGGCAGAGCAGCACCACGTCGGCGCCCGCGGGGTCGGTCCCGGCCCCGCCGGCGCGCACCTCGCCCACCGCGTTGCGCCGCAGGCTCCGCGCCGCCGGCTCCACCGCCTCCCCGGGCCCGGCCAGGACGACGACCGCCGCGCGCAGGCGGGCGAAGGCGGCGTACGGGTCGTCGCTCACCGCCTCGAGGTGCGCCAGCACCTCCGGGTGCCGCTCGCGCACCGGCGCCGGGGGCGCCGGCACGGTGAAGCGCTCCTCGTCGAGGAGCAGGTCGTGCCGGCGCAGCTGCGCGACGACGTGGCGCACGGCCGGGCGGGCCCGCTCGGTGCCCAGCGCCGCGACGAGGTCGTCCTCGCTGGCACCGTCCTCGAGCAGCGGCACGCACGCGTCGGCGACGGTGAAGAGCGCGTCGGAGCCGCGGAGCACGAGCTCGGCGCGCGCTCCCGCGAGGTACACCCCGCCGGGGACGGGGGCGTAGTGCAGGTGGGGTCGCGCCCGGAGCACGGGAGCGGTCGTACGGGTCATCGGGTGCCTCCTGCGGAGCGGAACGGGCCGCCGGGGCGGCGGCCGACCTCCACGACCCACTCCGAGGCGTGCCCGCCGTCGCCGACGGCGGGCGTGGCCTCCTCGAGGTAGCCGTGGCCCTGCCCCTCGGTCCCGCGCCGCTCGAGCAGCCGCGGGAGCACCCGGGCGTACGTCGTGCTGGCGAGGTCGAGGTACTGCGGCTTCTGCTGCAGGCGCCGGGCCTGCGCGTCGGGCGCGCTGACGGACAGCGGCCCCTCGTCGGCGGGGGTCGTCTTGAGCACGACCTCCTCGGGCACGCCGTGCCGGGCGCGCCAGGTGGTGAGCGCCAGGAGGCGCTCCTGCTCGGTGGCGGCGCCGGCCGCGCCGGCCAGCTCGTCCCCGCCCCACCACCGGCGGCGGCCGACGACGACGTCGCCGACCGACAGGCGGGGGCAGGTCGTGGTGGCCCGCGCGTCCCAGCCGGTGGTGCGCAGCCAGCTGCTCGCGAGCCCGCCGTACAGCCGGCCGCTGATGACGAGCCCGGTCGCGACGGACAGCGGCGGCGGGAAGAGCCCGGGGTGCCCGGCCCCCAGCGGGAGCACGCGCAGGGTGCGCCCCTCGGCGTCCTCGACCGCGAGGGCGTCGGTGGCGGGGTCGTGGCGCAGGCGCAGCGCGTACCAGTCGTCGGGGCGCAGCCCGTCCGGGAGCACCCGGCGGTGCACGTTGACGTTGAGCCCGTGCAGGCCGAGGTCCTCCACGACCCGGGCGCCCCCGGCGCCGTACACCTCCTGCAGCCGGGCGGCCAGGCGCGGGACGGCGTCGCCGCCGAGGCGGTGGTCCGCCTCCAGGAAGCGGCCGACGAGCATCCCGTGCCCCGGCAGGCCGTCGTTGAGGACGAGCCGGCCCTGCCACGGCTGCACGAGCACGCCGTAGAGCAGCGGGTCCCGGCGGAAGCGCTCCGGCACCCCGGCGACGAGCTCGCGCACGTCCTGCGCGGGGAGCACCACCTCGGCGTCGCCGGCGGCGGCGGCCTTGCCGAGGTGCGCGTGCACGGCGTCCTCGACGTGGCGCCGGACCGCCCACAGCGCCTCGAGGCTGCCGTCGGCGGGGCCGACCCCGGCGGGGCGCCCGCCGGTGCGGAAGGCCTCGTCCATGACGAGGGCCCGGCGCGAGACCTCCCCCACGAGGTACGGCGCGTGCTCGGCCAGCGGCACGACCGCGCCGGCGCCGAAGCGCTCGACGAACGCGGCGGCCATGAGCGCGCGGACGTCGTGCAGCCAGTCGTAGACCGACAGCAGGTCGGTCGCGGCGCCGAGGTCGTCGAGCGGTCCCTCCCACCCCTGCGTCGCCACGGTCGACGGCGGCAGGACGTAGTCCTCGTGGACCACGACCCGTGCCGGGCGCCCCGCGGCGCGGCTCGCGTCCGCCAGCGCCTGCTCGAGGTCGGCGAGCACGGCCGGGCGGTCGTCCGCGGGCGCGGCGGCCAGGCGCGGCAGCAGCTGACCGGCGGCCCGCAGGTGCGCGGCGGCGCCGTCGCCCGGCCGGTCGAGCAGGGCGGCCAGGTCGGCCTGCCCGTCCTCCTCGCGCGCCGAGGCGGTCAGCAGGCCGCCGGCGACCGAGCCGAGGACGTGCGCGAGGGCCTGCTCGTACGGGACCCCGCCGGCGGCGGCGAGGTCCTGCGCCACCCGGCGCGCGGGCCGCGGACCCATGGCCACCGCGTCGAGCAGCAGCCGGAGCCCCGGCGTGACGGGGGCGGCCATCCGCTGCAGCCCCTCCGGCGTCGGGCGCAGGAAGAACAGCTTGCCGGCGGCGGCGTCGAGCGCGGAGGTCGGCGCGAGGCCGACGTACGCGTCCTCGGGCGCGGCCGGCGCGTCGAGACCGCCGAGGACGTGGTCGAGCATGACCCGGTCGACGCCCGGGAAGGCGGTTGCCCCCTCCAGGGACGGGGCGTCGAGCGGCGCTCCCGCGGGGTCCTCGACGGCGAGCCCCACCGCGGTGAAGCGGGACAGCGGGCTGGTGCGCACCAGGGCGCGGGAGAGGTACTGCAGGAGCCCGCGCTCGGACTTGCGGGTGCGGGCCGGCACGGCACCGCCGGCGAGCACCGCCTCGCGGTAGCGCCGCGCCCCCTGCTCGACCTCGGGAGCGACCAGCGCGAGCGCGCGGCGCAGGTCCTCGTCGCCGAGCAGCCCGGCGAGGGTGCGCCGCTCGGCGTCGGCGGCACCCTCCGCAGCGGCGAGCAGCGCGGCGCGGGCGTCGTCCCGGGCGGCGCGGGCCGCGGCCCACGGCGCGAGGACGGCCGGCACCTCGCCCTTGGGGGCCTTGTCGTCGCGGACGGCCCGGCGCAGGGCGACGAGGCGGCGGCGCGCGGCGTCGTCGTCGGCCGAGCCGACGAGCGCGTACAGGGCGTCGGACGCCCGCCCGGCCTCTGCGGCGAGCGCCTGCTCGGCGTCGGCCAGCCGTGCGACGGCGCCGCGCAGCGCGGGGTCCGCGATGCGGCGGCGGGCCAGCGGGTTGGCGCGCAGGAACCACAGGGGCGCGCTCACCGGGCACCGCCCTGCACGAGCTGCTCGCGGACGAGGCGCTCCTGCCAGGGGATCCCGAGCACCTCGTCGACCGCCTCGGCGACCGCGAAGCAGGTGTACGCCCGCTGCAGCGGCGACACCGTCAGCAGCGGCAGCTGCTGGTAGAAGAGGTTGACGAGCAGCCGGTAGGCCGCGAACCACTCCGTGGGCGCGGCGACGACGCCGGAGGCCTCGACGTCGCGGTGGAAGTCGCTGTCCGGGGAGGGACCCGCCGGTCCCGACGTCGCGGCACCGGGCGGGCCGAGCCGCGCCTGGTCGACGCCGGCGGTGACGCTGTCCAGCAGGTCGTTGGTGAGCCGCCCCTCCGCGACCGCGGCGTCGAGCACGCCCTGGCCGTAGGCGAGGGCGGTGCGCCAGGCGGCGCCGGACGGGCCGGGCGCGCCGGCGAGGCGGCGCTCGACGACGGGGCGCAGGACGGCGGCGTCGCGGGCGGCCCGCTCGCGGAAGGCGGGGCGCAGGTCGCGGCTCGGCCGGGTCCAGGCGAGGAAGGCCTCGGCGTGCGAGCGCAGGGAGAAGACGCCGTACGCCGCCCCCAGCGCGTGGGTGTCCGCGACGGCGGCGAACGCCTCGGCCAGGCGCTCCACGCCCCGGTCGGGGTGCCCCGCGAGCTCGTCGACGGTGTCGACGACCACCGGGCACAAGGCGTTGGCGACGACCTCGCGCAGCCCGTCGAGGCGCGGGTCCCCGGACGCGGCGGCCGGGGCGTCGAGCAGCTCGACGCACCCGTGCGGGCGCAGCGGCAGGTACGGCGGCGGCACGTCCTCGAGCCGCCCGAGCTCGCGGGCGCTGTCGAGGTAGTCGGCCTCGTCGAGGGCCTGCGCCGGGTCGAGCGGCCCCGCGTCGAGGCGCACGGCCAGGGCGGGCCAGTCGACGGCCGCGCCGCGCGGGTCGCGGGCGACCACGTCCACGTGCGGGCCGTGCCGCCAGCCGCGGCGCAGGTAGACGGTGCCGGCGCCCTGCTCGCGCAGGCGGCGCACGACGGGGACGACGGTGCGGGACAGCCACGCGAGCGTGACGGGCCCGCGGGTGTGCAGCCGGACCCCCGTCGCGACGCCGTGGGGGCGCTGCGCGACCTGCGGGGCCCGCTCGGGTGCGGCGACGGCCATCGGTGAGGCACCTCTTCCGGGAGTGGGTGGGTGGGTGGGTGGATGGGCTGGGCGGTCGTTCGGGCGGTGGCTCCTGGGGCCGCCGCTGCGGGGTCCGGTCGGGACGGCCCCGGCGGCGGCTCCTGCCGGGACACTGCTCCCGGGGGGCGGGGCCGCGGCGGCGGCGGGGCGGCGCCCGTGACGGGTGTCATCGACCTGGTGACATCGGGTCGACACGGCGCGCGGGCCGGGCAGGGTGGGGCGTGGCCGCCCTAGCGTGGCGGCGCACGGCAGCCCGAGCACGACCGGCGACGGCAGGAGCGGAGCGATGACGATGCAGGCGGGACGACCCACCCACCGCGGACCGCGCGGCGAGGACGCGCCCTTCGCCCTCCGGGCGGCGTTCGTCCTCGGTCCGTTCGGCCTGCTCTGGGGCATGGTGGCCGCCTCCGGCGCCGGCGGTGCGGCCGCCGCGCTGCGCGTCGCGGCGGTGGTCGCCGCCGTGCTCGTCGTGGCGGGGGCCGTCGCCCTCGCCCGGCGCCGCCCGCCCCGCCCGCGCAGCCTCCCCGAGGGGTGGCACCGCCGGGTCGGGCTGGTCAACGCCGGCCAGTTCGTGGTCATCGCCCTGGTCGTCGTCGGGTGCCTCGTCGCCGACGCCCCCCAGCTCGTGCCGCCGCTGGTCTGCCTCGTCGTGGGCGTGCACTTCGTGCCGCTGGCCCGCGACTTCGCCCAGCCGGAGTACCGCGCGACGGCCGCCGGCCTGTGCGCCGCCGCCGTCGCGGGCCTCGTGCTGCTCGCGGCGGTCGACGCCGAGGCCTCGCGCCTCGTCGTCGGCGCCGTGGCGGCCCTCGTCCTCTGGGGCAGCGCGCTGCGCGTGGCGTCGCGCGGCTGACCCCCCGTCCCCGCCCGCCCAGGAGGCGCGCCGTGACCACCCTCCCCCTCCCGTCCCGCGCGCCCGCCCCGCTGCTGGCGCGCGCCCTCGTCCTGCGCGACGACGCGTCGCTCGCGCTGGAGGCCGACGCGGTCGTCGTCCGCGGCCCGGCCGGCTCGTTCCGGCTGCGCCGCCCCGCCCCCGGCGTGCGCGACGCGCTGCTGCGGCTGGCCCGCGGGCCCTCCGACCCCGCGCGGCTCGTCGACGGCGTCGACGAGTCCGCGCGCGGGGTCCTGCGGGCGGTGCTCGACCGCGCCCGGCCGCTGCTCGCCGAGGTGCTCCTCGACGGCGGCACCGAGCTGCTGCGCATGGAGCGGACCTCGCCCGGCGGCACCGCCCCGGCCGGGCCACCGCCGGTGCAGGTGGCGTGCGTGCGCCTCTCCCGGTTCGCGCTGCTCCGCACCCGCGGCGACCGGCTGGTGCTCGAGTCACCGCTGTCCGGGGTGCGCGCGGTGCTCACCTCGGCCCGCGCCCGCGCGCTGGTCGCCGGCCTGGGCGCACCGCAGGAGACCTCGGGGGTCGGCGGACCCGTGGAGCGCCAGCTCGTCGACACCCTCGTGGACGCCGGGCTGGTCGAGGCCGCGGGCCCGGGAGAGCGGTTCCCCTCGGAGGCGGACCCGGTGCTGCGCCAGTGGGACTACCACGACCTGCTGGCCCACGGCCGGGTGCGCTCGGGCAGCTTCGACGAGCCGCTCGGCGCCCTCTACCCGTACCGCGGCAGCATCGCGCCGCGCCCCGCGGTCCGGAAGCCGCCTGCGGGGCCCGTCGTGCCGCTGCACCGCCCGGCGTGGGACGAGGTCGCCGTACGGGACCCGAGCCTGACCGCCGCGCTGGAGGGCCGCCGCTCCGTGCGCCACCACGGCCGCGAGCCGCTGACGCTGGAGCAGCTCGGGGAGTTCCTCTGGCGCGTGCACCGGGTGCGCGCCCACTACGTGCCGGACGACGACCCCGGGGGCGCGGACGCCGACGAGGCGGTCTCGCGCCCCTACCCCAGCGGCGGGCGGGCGTACGAGCTCGAGCTGTACCTCACCGTCTCCCGCTGCCGCGGGCTCGACCCCGGGGTCTACTACCACGACCCCGTCGCGCACCGCCTCGTCCTCGTCGAGGGCGACCCGGGCCCGCGCGAGGCCGTCCTCGCCGTCGCCCGCCGAGCGGTCGGCAGCGACGTGACGCCGGACGTCCTCGTCACCGTGACGTCGCGGTTCCAGCGGCTGTCGTGGAAGTACCGCGCCATCGCCTACGCCACGACCCTGCGGCACACGGGCGTGCTCTACCAGACGATGTACCTCGTGGGCACCGCCATGGGCCTCGCCGGCTGCGCGCTCGGCAACGGCGACGCGGCGCTGTCCGCCCGCGTCCTCGGCCTGGACTACCTCGAGGAGTCGTCCGTCGGCGACTTCATGCTCGGGAGCATGCCCGAGGACGGCGGCCTCGACCCCGGCCCGCACCCGGGGTGGCACCTCGGCAACGGGTCCGACTGGCCGGTGCGCGCCCAGGAGCAGCTGCCCTAGCACCGCCACGCCCCCCGCGGCCCCGCGCTCGTCCGTCGAGCGCGGGGCCGCTGCCGTGCGGGGCCGGCGCCCGGGCGCGCAGGGCCGACCTCCCAGCGCACCGGTGGGCGGCAGGACGCGCAAGTCCCGCATGACGCAGGAGAGCGGTTTCTCAGCGCGCAGGTGACAACCGTCAGGACGGGCGGGAAAACCCTTCCCCCCGCCGTCCGGGTGGGGCACCTTGGAACCACGCCGGCCGCAGGGGCCGGGGACAACCGGAAGGACAGCACCATGGCGAAGAACACGCAGCAGCCGACCACCGACGACGTCTTCGGCGCGTTCGACGTGGACGGCTTCGAGACGCTCGACGTCGCGCAGGGCACGGCCCTGCCGGAGATGGGCGCCTCGAGCGGCAGCATCGGCACCTCGTCGTCCTCCAGCTCCACCTGCTCGGCCTGCTGAGGACGCTCCCCCACGCCGTGCGACGCGCCCGTCCGGCCCTCGGGCCGGCCGGGCGCGTCGGCGCCGGCGACCCGCACCACCCGCACGACCCGCACCACCCGCACGAACCGCACCACCCGCACGACCGAGGCACAGGGAGGAGGCACCGTGACCACCACCGCGACCCCCACGAGCACCGCCACCGCAGCACCGAGCTCCGAGCAGGCCACGCCGGGCACCGCGAGCGCAGAGCGCTCCGTCGTACGGATCGTCACGGCCTCCGCCCGGCTCGGCGACCGCCCCGCGGTCCTGGGGCCCGCGGGCACCACGACCGGCGCCCGGTACGCCCACCGGGTCCTCGCCGCCGCCGCCACGCTGCGCCGGCTCGGCGCCGGTCCCGGCACCACCGTCGCCCTCCTGCTCACCGGGAACGGCGTCGACCAGCTCGTCGCCCGCCACGCCGCGCAGCTGCTCGGCGCCTGCGCGGTGCACGTGCGCTCGATGAACCCGCGCACCGACGACGAGGAGCTCGACGGCGCGGCGCAGGCGCGGCTGCTGCGCCTGACCGGCGCCCACCTGCTCGTCGTGGACCCGCCGCAGGCGGCGCGAGGCCGCCTGCTGGCCCGCTCGACCGGGGTGCGCCTCCTGGCGACCGGCCCCGGGACGGGGCTGGCGCCGCTCGAGGGCCCCGACCGCCTCGACCCCGCCGACGCGCCCGCGCCGGCACCCGACGACCGCGCGCTCGTCACCTCCACCAGCGGCAGCGGCGGCCGACCCAAGGCCGTCGTCCAGTCCTGGGGCACGTACGAGCGCCTCGTCCGCCTGCTCGGCGAGGACGCGCGTGACTACCGCCCGCGCGTCCTCGCCGCGACACCGGTCGGCCACACCGTGGCGCCGATGCTCGACGCCGCGCTGGCCCGCGGCGGCTCCGTCGTCCTGCACGCCGGCTTCGACGCCGGCGCCGTGCTCGACGCGGTCGCCGCCGACGCCGTGACGGACGCCTACCTCGCGGTGCCGCACCTCTACGCGCTGCTCGACCACCCGCGCCTGGGCGCGACCGACCTGTCCCGGCTGCGCCGGGTCGTCTACAGCGGCACCCCGGCGGCGCCGCACCGCGTCGCGGAGGCCGCCCGCCGCGTCGGGCCGGCGCTGGTGCAGGTCTACGGCACCACGGAGACCGGCGGCATCAGCTGCCTGCACGCCCTCGACCACGCCGAGCCGGAGCTGCACGGCACCGTCGGGCGCCCGTTCCCGTGGGTGGACCTGCGCCTGGTCGGCGAGGACGGCCGCGACGCCGCGCCGGGCGAGGTCGGCGAGGTCTGGGTGCGCAGCCCCACGACCATGGACGGCTACCTCGGCGAGGCGGGCACGGGACGCGCGCCCGACGGCGCCGTGCGGACCGGCGACCTCGCCCGCCGCACGCCCACCGGGCACCTCGAGCTCGTCGGCCGCCGCGGTCGGGTCCTCAAGGTCGGGGGCCTCAAGGTCCACCCCGCCGCCGTCGAGCAGGCGCTCCTGGCCCACCCCGACGTCGTGCTGGCCGCCGCCTGGGGCGTGAGCGACGCGCAGCGGGTCGAGCACCTGCTCGCCGCCGTGCAGGTCCGGCCCGCCGCCACCGCGACCGGGACAGCGCTCGCCGACCACGTGGCCGGCCTGCTGGGCGGGCCGTACCGCCCCGAGCGGGTCGAGGTCGCCGCGCGGCTCCCGCTGACCCCCAGCGGCAAGCCCGACGTCGCCCGGCTCGCCGCCGGCTCCGCACCCGCCGCCACCCCCGACAGGAGCACGCCATGCCCGTGATCTCGCACCCCGCCCGGTCGCTGCGCCTGCGGCGGCTCTTCCGCCACCACCCGGAGCGGCTCATGGTCGTCCCGGTGGACCACCCCGTCAGCGACGGCCCGGTCCTCCCCCGCGGCACCACCCTCGACGGCCTCGTCGGCCGGCTCGCCGCCGCGGGCGTCGACGCGGTCTGCCTGCACAAGGGCAGCCTGCGCCAGGTCCGGCCCGAGCGCTTCCGCGACCTGTCCCTCGTCCTGCACCTGAGCGCCAGCACCCGCGCGGCCCCCGACCCGGACGCGAAGTACCTCGTGACCGACGTGGCCGAGGCGGTGCGCCTCGGCGCGGACGCCGTGAGCGTGCACGTCAACCTGGGCTCGGACACCGAGGCGCGCCAGCTCGAGGACCTCGGCCGCGTCGGCGAGGCGTGCGACCGGTGGAACGTCCCGCTGCTCGTCATGGCCTACCCGCGCGGGCCGCGGGTGGCGGACCCGCGCGACCCGGAGCTCGTCGCCCACGCGGTGACCGTGTCCGCCGAGCTCGGGGCCGACGTCGTCAAGACGGTGTTCCCCGGCTCGGTGGCCGCGCTGCGCGAGGTGACCTCGGCCAGCCCCGTGCCGGTCCTCGTCGCCGGCGGCCCGCAGCGGCCCGAGGAGAGCAGCACGATCGAGTTCGTCCGCGACGCGATCCTCGGCGGGGCCGCCGGGGTGGCCATGGGGCGCGGCGTCTTCCGGTCCCGGGACCCCCGCACGACGGCTGAGGTCGTGGCCCGCCTCGTGCACGGCCTCCCGCAGCAGGACCACCGCACCGACCGCACCGACCGCACCGACCGCACCGACCGGACCGCGGCCCGCACCGGCGACCGCACGCAGCAGGGAGGAGAGACCAGTGGCACCGAGCAGACTGTGCTGGCTCGACGTTAGGGAGGCGGGCGCGTCCCGCCCGGCCGTCGTCGAGGAGGCCCTGCACGCCGGCATCGACGGCGTCGTGGCCTCGGACCCCGCGGACCTGGAGGGGCTGCCGCCGAGCGTGCGGCGCGTCCTGCTCCCCGAGCAGCGCCGCCCCGGCGACGCGACCGGCCCCGCGGACGTCGTCGTCCTGCGCGACCCGGTGGACCGCGCGGACCTGCAGCGCGAGCGGCCGGACGTCGAGACCGGCGTGTTCATCGAGGTGGTCGACGCCGAGAGCCTCGAGCGGGCCTGCCAGGCGGCGCGCACCGAGCGCTGGACGGTCCTGCAGTTCCGCGACCCCACGAAGATCCCGCTGGAGATCGTCATCGCGGCGGCGAGCGGCGCGCAGGGCACCCTCGTCACGACCGCGGCCGACCCGGCGGAGGCGCGCATCGTCTTCGGCGTCCTCGAGCTCGGCTCGGACGGCGTGCTCATGCCGGGCCGCGCCGTCGGCGACGCGACGGGCCTGCGGGCCGCGGCCGCCGCGAACGCCGGCACGCTCGAGCTCGAGGAGCTCACCGTCGTGCGCACGAGCGACATCGGGATGGGCGAGCGGGCCTGCGTGGACACCTGCGCCTACCTGGCCAAGGACGAGGGCCTGCTCGTCGGCTCGCACTCCAAGGGCATGGTGCTGTGCGTCAGCGAGACCCACCCGCTGCCCTACATGCCGACCCGGCCGTTCCGCATCAACGCGGGCGCGATCCACTCGTACACGCTCGGCGCCGGCGGCCGCACCCAGTACCTCTCCGAGCTGCGCTCCGGCAGCACCGTCACCGCCGTCGGCGCGGACGGGCGCACCCGCGAGGTGCCGGTGGGCCGGGTCAAGATGGAGACCCGCCCGCTCATCTCCGTCGACGCGGTGTCCGCGGACGGGCGGCCGGTCAACCTGATCCTGCAGCACGACTGGCACGTGCGGGTGCTCGGCCCCGGCGCGGAGGTGCTCAACAGCACCGAGCTGCGCCCCGGGCACCGGCTGCTGGGGCACCTGCCGACGGCGGACCGCCACGTCGGCTACCCCATCGACGAGTTCTGCCTGGAGCAGTGAGCGCCGTGGGCCGCCCGCTGCGGGTCGCCGTCGCCGGCGGGGGCCTCGCCGGCCTCTGCACGGCGGCGGCGCTCGCCGCCGACGGCGCGGAGGTCGTCGTGCACGAGCGGGCCCGCCGCCTCGAGGAGGTCGGCGCCGGCATCCAGCTCTCCCCCAACGCCACCCGCCACCTGCGCGCGCTCGGCCTCGGGCGCCACCTGCGCGCCGACCGCGTCGGCCTCCCCCACGGGCGCGAGGTGCGCCGCTGGGACGACGGCACCGTCGTGCAGCGCACCGCGCTCGGGGCGGCCTGCGCCGGGGCGTACGGGGCGCCGTACCTCACGCTCCTGCGCCCCGACCTGCAGGCGGCCCTGCTCGCGCTGGCCGGGCCCCGGCTCGTCCGGACCGGCTCGCGCGTCGCGCGGGTCGAGGAGTCGGCCGACGGCGTGGGGCTCGTCCTGGAGGACGGCTCGCTGCACGAGGCCGACGTCGTGGTCGGCGCGGACGGCATCGGCTCGGCGGTGCGCGCCGGCCTCTACGCGGACGCACCGCGCCCCTCCGGCCAGCTCGCCCACCGCGGGGTCGTCCCGGTCGGCGCGCTGGGGCCCGGGCCGTGGGCCGAGCGGGCCGTCGTCTGGCTGGCCCACGACCGGCACCTCGTGCACTACCCCGTCGACGGCGGGCGCCGGGTCGCGTGGGTCGCGACCGTCCCGGAGGGGGACGGGCTCGACGGGTACGCCGCCTGGGACCCGCGGGTGCGCGCCCTGCTCGCCGCGGGCCGGCGCGAGGCCGCGGCCGTGGCGGCCCGTCCCCTGCAGGACCGCCGGCCGCGCCGGCGGTGGTCGACGGCGCGCTGCACGCTCGCCGGCGACGCGGCGCACGCGATGCTCCCGTTCCTCGCCCAGGGCGCCAACCAGGCGGTCGAGGACGCGGCCGCGCTCGCCGCGTGCCTGCGCGACGCCGGGCCGGGCGGGACCGCCACCGCCCTCGCCGCGTACGAGCGCCGCCGCGCCGGCCGCGCCGCCCGCGTCGTGCGCGCCTCCCGCGCCGCCGCGCGCCTGCCCGACCCGCCCCCGCCGCCGGCGGCGCGGGACGACGACGGCACCGCCGCCCTGGCGGGGATGGCCTGGCTGTACGGGCACGACGCCGCCGCCGCGCGGTGACCCGCCGTGTGGTGGGGTGCAGGGCATGAGCCCGAGCGACCCCGCGGCCGACCCGCGCCTGGACGCCCTCACCGACCTCGCGGTGCCCGAGGCGCGCGACGGCGCCGGGCTGCACCGGTACGACGGCGCGGTGCAGGACCTCTCCCCCGACGGCGTGCGCGCGGGGCTGGCCCGCCTCGGGGGCCCGCAGCGCCCCGACCCGCACGACGAGCGCCACGTCGCGGCGTTCGAGGCCCGCGCGCGGCTCGTGCTCGGCGAGCTGGGCATGCACCGGCGCGACCCGGGGCTGCACGTCGAGGCGCTCGACGTCTCGGGGTACGACCGGGAGTACGCCCCGCTCGAGGAGCGCGCCGCCGCCCGGGGCCGGCACCTCGCGGCCTGGCCCGACGCCGTCGACGCGGCGGTCGAGGCGCTGGACGCGGTGAGCGCGCCGGTCGCGCAGGCCCTGCTGGGCGCGGCGCGGGGGCTCGGCGAGGACGTCGAGGACCCGGCCGCCCTGGCCGCGCTCGACCGCTTCCTGGCGCACCTGGAGCGCGCGGCCCGCGAGGGCGACCCCGACCCCTCGCTCGGCGCGCGGGCCCTGACCCGGCTGCTCGCGCTGCCCGAGGGGCTGGGCGAGCAGGACGCCGACCTCGGCCGGCTGGCCGCGGCCGCCGACGCCGAGCGGGACCGGCTGCACGGGCTGCTCGCCGAGGCGTGCGACCGGATCGCCCCCGGCGAGCGGCCGCAGGACGTCGTGCCGCGGCTGCTCGCGGACCACCCCGACGCGTCCGGCGTGCTGCGCGAGGCGCGCGCGCAGGTCGACGAGGTGCTCGCGTTCGCCCGGGAGCACGACCTCGCCCCGCACCTGGACGGCGAGTGCCGGGTCGGCCCGGCGCCGGCGTCCAAGCGGTGGTCGATGGCGATGATGGCCTGGGCCGCGCCCCAGGAGCCGGACGGCCCGTCCTGGTACTGGGTCACCCCGCCCGACCCGTCCTGGCCCGCGCAGGACGTCGAGGACTGGCTGTCGGTCTTCAGCCGCACCACGCTGCCCGCGGTGACCGCGCACGAGGTCGCCCCCGGGCACTTCGCGCACGGGCGCTCGCTGCGCCGCGCCGCGACCCCCGAGCGGCGGGTCCTGCAGTCGATGGCGTTCGCCGAGGGCTGGGCGCACTACACCGAGGAGGTCATGGTCGAGCAGGGCTTCCGCGGCGACGACCCGCGCTTCGCGGCCGGCGTGTGGCTGGAGGCCCTCGTGCGGGTGACCCGCATGGCGTGCGCCGTCGGCCTGCACACCGGCGCGATGACCGTCGAGGACGCGACCCGGCGGTTCGAGCAGGACGCGCTCATGGCGCGCGCGTCGGCCGCCTCGGAGGCGCGGCGCGGGACGTTCGACCCCACGTACGGGCGCTACACCTGGGGCAAGCTCGCCCTGCTGCGCCTGCGCGAGGAGGCCCGGGCCGCCTGGGGCCCGGGCTTCTCCCTGCCGCGCTTCCACCGCGCCCTGCTCGCCCTCGGCAGCCCGCCCCTGGGGCTGCTGCCGACGGCGCTCGAGCGCGGCTGACCCGCCGGCCGCTCAGGCGGCGCGGACGGTGACCTCGATGTTGCCGGTGGTCGCCCGCGAGTAGGGGCAGGTCCGGTGCGCCTGGTCCACCACGCGCTGGGTCGTCTCGGCGTCGGCCGACGGGATCTCGGCGACGATCTCCACCGAGAGGACGTACTGGCCCTCGGACCCCTTGCCCAGGTGCACGGTGCTCGTGACCGTCGAGTCCGAGGTGTCCACGCCCTGGCTGCTCGCCACGAGCGTCAGCGCGGAGTGGAAGCACGCCGCGTAGCCCGCGGCGAAGAGCTGCTCGGGGTTGCTCGCCCCGCCCGGGCCGCCGAGCTCCTTCGGCGCCTTCATCTCGAGGTCGATGACGCCGTCCTCGGAGCGGACGTGCCCGTCGCGCCCGCCCTTGGAGCTCACCGTGGTCGTGTACAGCTGCTGGTCGATCGTCTCCATGCGCCCACCCTTGCCCCGCCGCGGCCGTCCTGCACCCCGGCGCCGCGTCCGGGCCGTCCCGACCGCCCCGGCGGGGCCCGGTCTGCCAGGATCGCCCGGGTGAGCACCGGCCCGCAGCCCCCTGACGCCCTGCCGGGGCGGCCCCGGCCGCTCGGCGCGACGCCCGGCCCGGACGGGACGTCCTTCGCGGTGTGGGCGCCGGGGGCGGAGGCGGTCGACCTCTGCCTCTTCGACGACCGCGGCCGCGAGGAGCGCGTACGGCTCGCCGAGCGCACCCACGGCGTCCACCACGGCCTCGTCCCCGGGGTGGGGCACGGCCGGCGCTACGGCTTCCGCGCCCACGGGCGCTGGGACCCCTGGCACGGCGAGCGCCGCAACCCGCGCAAGCTGCTCCTCGACCCGTACGCCCGCGCCGTCGACGGGCGCTTCGTCCTCGACGACGCGGTCTTCGGCCACGTGCGCGCCTCCGGGGACGACACGCTGCGCGACGAGCGCGACTCGGCGCCGTTCGTCCCCCGCAGCGTCGTGGTGGACGACCCGTACGACTGGGGCGACGACCGCCCGCCCGCGGTGCCGTGGGAGGAGACCGTCGTCTACGAGGCCCACGTGCGCGGCTTCACGATGCTGCACCCGGGCGTGCCGCAGGGGCTGCGCGGCAGCTACGCGGGCCTCGCCCACCCGGCCGCCGTGCAGCACCTCGTCGACCTCGGCGTGACGACCGTCGAGCTGCTGCCCGTGCACGAGCACGTCAGCGAGGAGCACCTGCTCGCCGGCGGCCGGGTGAACTACTGGGGCTACAACAGCGTGGGCTTCTTCGCCCCGCACAGCGGCTACAGCGCGTCGGGGACCCGCGGCCAGCAGGTGCGCGAGTTCCGCGACATGGTCCGCGCCCTGCACGCCGCGGGCCTGGAGGTCGTCCTCGACGTCGTCTACAACCACACCGCCGAGGCCTCGGAGACCGGCCCGACGCTGCTGTTCCGCGGGCTGGAGAACGCCGGCTACTACCGGCTGCGCGACGGGCGCCACTACACCGACCTCACCGGCTGCGGGAACACCGTGGACACGACGAGCCCCGCGGCGCTGGCCCTCGTCATGGACTCGCTGCGCTACTGGGTCGAGGAGATGCACGTCGACGGCTTCCGCTTCGACCTCGTGAGCGCGATCGCGCGCGGGCCGCAGGCGTTCTCGCGGGCCTCCGCGTTCCTCACCGCGGTCGGGCAGGACCCGGTGCTCTCGCGGGCCAAGCTCGTCGCCGAGCCGTGGGACCTCGGCGAGGGCGGCTACCAGGTCGGCGCCTTCCCGCCGCCGTGGGCGGAGTGGAACGACAAGTACCGCGGCACGGTCCGCGACCTGTGGCGGGGGCGCTCGGACGGGGTGCGCGAGGTGGCGTACCGGCTCACGGGGTCCTCGGACGTCTTCGGCGGGCCGGACGACCGCCGCCCGTACGCCTCGGTCAACTTCGTCACCGCCCACGACGGGTTCACCCTGCGGGACCTCGTGTCGTACGACCGCAAGCACAACCTCGCCAACGGCGAGGACGACCGCGACGGGACCGACGACAACCGGTCCTGGAACTGCGGCGTCGAGGGGCCCACCGACGACCCCGAGGTGCTCGCGCTGCGGGCCCGGCAGAGCCGCAACCTGCTCGCCACGCTGCTGCTGTCCGCCGGCACGCCGATGATCACCGCGGGCGACGAGATGGGGCGCACGCAGGGCGGCAACAACAACGCGTACTGCCAGGACAACGAGGTCTCCTGGCTCGACTGGGACCTCGACGCGGAGCAGCGCTCGCTGCTCGGCTTCACCCGCCTGCTCCTGCGGCTGCGCCGCGAGCACGTCGTGCTGCGCCAGCCCCGGTTCTTCGCCGGCGCCCCGCTCGAGGACGGCGGGCGCAAGGACCTCGCGTGGTTCCGCCGCGACGGCCGCGAGATGGACCACGCGGCGTGGTTCGACCCGGGGCTGCGGACCCTCGGGATGCTGCTCGGCGGCGACGCCATGCCGCTGCGCGACGCCCGCGGCGAGCGCATCGTCGACGACTCGTTCCTGCTGCTGCTCAACGCCGGGGCGGAGCCGGTCGAGTTCACGCTGCCCGGCGCGCCGTGGGCGCTGTCGGGGTACGACGTCGTGCTCGACACCGCCGCGCCCGACGTCGCCCTCGCCTACCCCGCGGGTGCGACGGTGCCCATGGCCGGGCGCTCGCTGGTGCTGCTGCGCGCGTCCTGAGCGGTGCTCCGGCCCGTTCCGTAACCGCAGAAGGCGCCCTTCTGGCGATCTAGCCGCCAGGAGG
The DNA here is from genome assembly GCF_003594885.1 of Vallicoccus soli. Classification (NCBI taxonomy): domain Bacteria; kingdom Bacillati; phylum Actinomycetota; class Actinomycetes; order Motilibacterales; family Vallicoccaceae; genus Vallicoccus; species Vallicoccus soli. Next base: position 975,083 of record NZ_QZEZ01000001.1, on the reverse strand, counting down.
GCGCCTTCTGCGGATCCCGGGGATCGGGAGGGTCAGCGCAGGTAGTCGGTGGACGGCTCCGACGCGGTGACGGTGGGCAGCGCCACGAGGCCGAGCTCGGCGGGGCCGGCGGTGAGCTCGTGGCGGGGCAGGACGCGCACCGTGTAGCCGAAGGGGCCCGTGCGCTCGAGGCGCATCTGCCCCTCGAAGCGGTGCCGGCCCTGCTCGAACGCCTCGGCGTGCTGCAGGGGCACCGCCGTGGTCGAGGTCAGGTCGTCGTGGGCGTCGACCTGGCCGTGCACGACCTGCACCTCGACGTCCTCGGGCGAGAGCGCGCCGAGGCTGACGAAGGCGCGCACGCCCACCGTCGTGCCGAGCTGCGGGGTGTCCCCCACGCCGTCGGCCTCGACGTGGTCGACGCGCACGCCGCCCCAGGCGCCGCGCACGCGCAGCTTCCACGCCGCGAGCTCCTTGGCCCGCTCGTGCCCGGCGCCGTCGAGGACGCGGCCCGAGGCGCCGGCGGGGACGTAGAGGTCGCGGACGTAGTCGGCGAGCATGCGGCTCGAGAGGACCTTGGGCCCGAGGGACTTCAGGTCGTGCCGGACCATCTCGAGCCACCGGCGCGGCAGCCCGTCGGCGTCGCGGTCGTAGAACCGCGCCGCGACGTTGGACTCGACGAGGTCGTAGAGCGCGGCGGCCTCGAGGTCGTCGCGGCGGTCCGGGTCCTCGACGCCGTCGGCGGTGGGGATGGCCCAGCCGTTGTTGCCGTCGTACATCTCGTCCCACCACCCGTCGAGGATGGAGAGGTTGAGGCAGCCGTTGAGCGCGGCCTTCATGCCCGACGTGCCGCAGGCCTCGAGCGGGCGCAGCGGGTTGTTGAGCCACACGTCGCAGCCCGGGTAGAGCGTCTGCGCCATGGCGATGTCGTAGTTCGGCAGGAACACGATCCGGTGGCGCACCGCCGGGTCGTCGGCGAAGCGGACGAGGTCCTGGATGAGCCGCTTGCCGCCCTCGTCGGCCGGGTGCGCCTTGCCCGCGACGACGATCTGCACCGGGCGGGTGGGGTGCAGCAGCAGGGAGCGCAGCCGCTCGGGGTCGCGGAGCATGAGCGTGAGCCGCTTGTACGACGGCACGCGCCGGGCGAAGCCGATGGTGAGGACGTCGGGGTCGAGGACGTCCTGGACCCAGCCCAGCTCGGCGTCGCTGGCGCCGCGCTCGGCCCACGCGGCGCGCAGGCGGGCGCGGGCCTCGTGCACGAGCTTCTCGCGCAGGACGCGGCGCAGGCCCCAGACGTCGGCGTCGCTCACGGTGTCGAGCGCGCGCCAGGCGTCGTCGGGCTCGGTCAGCGGGCCGCCGGCGGCCTTCTCGCCGAGCTCGAAGACCTCGCGGGCCACCCACGTCGGGGCGTGCACGCCGTTGGTGACCGAGCCGATCGGCACCTCCTGGCGGTCGAAGCCCGGCCAGAGGCCGTTGAACATGCCCCGGCTGACCACGCCGTGGAGCTTGGCCACGCCGTTGGCGCGCTGGGCGAGGCGGAAGCCCATGACGGCCATGTTGAAGACGCCCGGGTCGCCGCCCTCGTACGTCTCCGCGCCGAGCGCGAGGATGCGGTCGACCGGCACGCCCGGGGTCGCGCTGTCGCCGCCGAAGTGCTGGGCGACGAGGTCGCGGCCGAAGCGGTCGATGCCCGCGGGGACGGGGGTGTGCGTGGTGAAGACGGTCGCGGAGCGGGCCGCCTCGAGCGCCTCGTCGAAGGACAGGCCCTCGCCGGTCATGAGCTCGCGGATGCGCTCGACGCCGAGGAAGCCGGCGTGGCCCTCGTTGGTGTGGAACACCTCGGGGGCGGGCGCGCCGGAGATGCGCGACCAGGCGCGCAGCGCGCGCACGCCGCCGATGCCGAGGAGCATCTCCTGCAGCAGGCGGTGCTCGGACCCGCCGCCGTAGAGGCGGTCGGTGACGTCGCGCTCGGTGGGGTCGTTGTCCTCGACGTCGGAGTCGAGCAGCAGGAGCGGCACGCGCCCGACCTGCGCCTTCCAGACGTCGGCGTGCAGCTGGCGCCCGCCCGGCAGGTCCACGGCGACGCGCACCGGGCTGCCGTCGGCCTCGCGCAGCTTCGTGATGGGCAGCGCGTCGGGGTCGAGCAGCGGGTAGTGCTCCTGCTGCCACCCCTCGCGCGAGAGCGACTGGGTGAAGTAGCCGTGCCGGTAGAGCAGCCCGACGCCGACGATCGGCACGCCGAGGTCGGAGGCGGTCTTGAGGTGGTCGCCGGCGAGGATGCCGAGGCCGCCGGAGTACTGCGGCAGGACGGCGGTGATGCCGTACTCGGGCGAGAAGTAGGCGATCGAGGCGGGCGCCCCGGCGGGCTGCCCCTGGTACCAGCGGTCCCCCGTCAGGTACGCGTCGAGGTCCTCCGCGGCCGCGCCGACCCGGGCGACGAGCTCGCGGTCGGCGGCGAGCTCCTCGAGCCGGGCGGGGGTCAGCGTCCCCAGCAGCGCCAGCGGGTCGTGCCCCACCGCCTCCCAGGCGGCGGGGTCCACGGACCGGAACAGGTCCTGGGTCTGCGGGTGCCACGACCAGCGCAGGTTGAGCGCGAGCTCGCCGAGCGGGGCGAGGGGCGCGGGCAGCACGGTGCGGACGGTGAACCGTCGGATCGCTCTCACCCGCACGACGATACGGGCACACCGTCCGTCACGTCATTCCCTTGCACGTGTCGCAACTTCTTGCGGCCGACCGGTCCGGCCCAGGGCGGGCGCGCCCCGCGGTTTCGACCCGCCGCGACCGGGACAGCGTGACCTCCGTACGTGTCCCCCGCAGGACCCCCTGGGTAGGTTGCCGCTGATGACTGGACGCATCCCGATCATGGACGTGCAGCCCCTCGTGGGCTGCGGGCGCTACCCGGCGAAGGCGGTCGTCGGCGAGGCCTTCGAGGTGAGCGCCACGGTGTTCCGCGAGGGCCACGACGCGGTGAGCGCCAACGTGGCCCTGCGCCGGCCCGACGGCACGAAGGGGCCCTGGACGCCGATGCGCAAGCTGGCGCCCGGCGAGGGCGCGGTGCCGGCAGGGCTCGGCGGGGCCACCGACCGCTGGGTCGCCGAGGTGCGCCCCGACGTGGAGGGCCGCTGGACGTACGCCGTGGAGGCGTGGAGCGACCCGGTCGCGACCTGGCACCACAACGCCGAGATCAAGGTGCCGGCCGGCATCGACGTCGAGCTCATGCTCGAGGAGGGCGCGCGCCTGTTCGAGCGGGCGAGCCGGCAGGCCCCCAAGGGGGAGCCGCGCCAGCTCCTCAAGGACGTGGCCGTGGCGCTGCGCGACGCCTCGCGCCCGCCGGAGGTGCGCCTGGGGGCCGCCTTCGCGCCGGAGGTCGAGGCGGTGCTCGCGGAGTCGCCGCTGCGCGAGCTCGTGACGAGCAGCGACCGGCTCCCGCTGCAGGTCGACCGCGTGCGCGCGCTCTACGGCAGCTGGTACGAGTTCTTCCCGCGCTCGGAGGGCGCGGTGCAGCGCGAGGACGGGTCGTGGGCGTCCGGCACGTTCCGCCAGGCGCAGGAGCGGCTGCCGGCGATCGCGGCCATGGGCTTCGACGTCGTCTACCTGCCGCCGATCCACCCGATCGGCACGGTGAACCGCAAGGGGCCGAACAACACGCTCACCCCCGGCCCGCACGACCCGGGCTCGCCGTGGGCGATCGGCTCGGCCGCCGGCGGGCACGACGCGGTGCACCCCGACCTCGGCACGATCGAGGACTTCGACGCCTTCGTCGCGCGCACCCGCGAGCTCGGCATGGAGGTCGCCCTCGACCTCGCGCTGCAGGCGGCGCCGGACCACCCGTGGGTGCAGGAGCACCCGGAGTGGTTCACGGTCCTGGCCGACGGCTCGATCGCGTACGCGGAGAACCCGCCGAAGAAGTACCAGGACATCTACCCGGTCAACTTCGACCGCGACCCCAAGGGCATCTACGCCGAGGTGCTGCGCATCGTGCGGCACTGGATGGCGCACGGGGTGCGGGTGTTCCGCGTGGACAACCCCCACACCAAGCCCGTGAACTTCTGGGAGTGGCTGCTCGGCGAGGTCCGCAAGACCGACCCGGACGTGGTGTTCCTCGCCGAGGCGTTCACCCGCCCGCCGATGATGCACGCGCTGGCCAAGGTGGGCTTCCACCAGTCGTACACCTACTTCACCTGGCGCACGGAGAAGTGGGAGCTCGAGGAGTACTTCCGCGAGCTGAGCGGGCCCGCCGCGGCGTACATGCGCCCCAACGCCTTCGTGAACACCCCGGACATCCTCCACGCGTCGCTGCAGTACGGCGGCCCGCCGATGTTCAAGATCCGCGCCGTGCTCGCGGCGCTGCTCTCCCCCACGTGGGGCGTCTACAGCGGCTACGAGCTCTTCGAGCACGTCGCCGTGCGCCCCGGCAGCGAGGAGTACCTCGACACGGAGAAGTTCCAGTACCGCCCGCGCGACTACGCCGCGGCCGAGCGCGAGGGGCGCAGCCTCGCGCCGTACCTCACCCGGCTCAACGCGGTGCGCCGGGCGCACCCGGCGCTGCAGCAGCTGCGCGACCTGCACTTCCACGCCACCGACAACGACGCCGTCATGGCCTGGTCCAAGCGCGAGGGCGACGACGTCGTCATCGTCGTGGTCAACCTCGATCCCCACTCCACGCGCGAGGCCACGGTCAAGCTCGACATGGGCGCGCTGGGCATGCAGTGGCACGAGGGCTTCACCGCCCACGACGAGATCACCGGTGAGGACTACCGGTGGGGCGAGTACGACTACGTCCGCCTGGACCCGCACCACGAGCCCGCCCACGTGATCACCGTTCGGAGGGACGCGTGAACGACGACGGCACCATCGAGCCGTTCCTCGACGAGACCGACGTCCACCGCGACCCGGAGTGGTTCAAGCGCGCCCTCTTCTACGAGGTGCTCGTCGGCACCTTCAAGGACGGCGACGGCAACGGCACCGGCGACATCAAGGGCCTGACGGAGAAGCTCGACTACCTCCAGTGGCTCGGGGTCGACTGCCTCTGGCTCCCGCCGTTCTTCACCTCGCCGCTGCGCGACGGCGGGTACGACGTGGCCGACTACACCAACGTGCTGCCGGAGTTCGGCACGATCGGCGACTTCACCGAGTTCGTCGACGAGGCGCACTCGCGCGGGCTGCGCGTGATCATCGACTTCGTCATGAACCACACCTCGGACCAGCACCCGTGGTTCCAGGCCTCGCGCTCGGACCCGGACGGCCCGTACGGCGACTTCTACGTCTGGTCCGACACCGACGAGAAGTACCAGGACGCGCGCATCATCTTCGTCGACACCGAGACGTCGAACTGGACGTTCGACCCGGTGCGCAAGCAGTACTTCTGGCACCGCTTCTTCAGCCACCAGCCGGACCTGAACTTCGAGAACCCGCGGGTGCAGGAGGCGATCCTCGAGGCGCTGCGCTTCTGGCTCGACCTCGGCATCGACGGCTTCCGGCTCGACGCCGTGCCCTACCTCTTCGAGGAGGAGGGCACCAACTGCGAGAACCTGCCGAGGACGCACGAGTTCCTGCGCCGGGTCCGCGCCGAGGTCGACCGCCTCTACCCGGACCGCGTGCTGCTGTGCGAGGCGAACCAGTGGCCCGACGACGTGGTCGAGTACTTCGGCGACGACGACGAGTGCCACATGGCGTTCCACTTCCCGGTGATGCCGCGCCTGTTCATGGGCGTGCGCCGGGAGTCGCGCTACCCCATCTCGGAGATCATGGCGGCCACGCCGAAGATCCCCGAGGGCTGCCAGTGGGGCGTGTTCCTGCGGAACCACGACGAGCTGACGCTCGAGATGGTCACCGACGAGGAGCGCGACTACATGTGGGGCGAGTACGCCAAGGACCCCCGCATGAAGGCGAACATCGGCATCCGCCGGCGCCTGGCGCCGCTGCTGGACAACGACCGCAACCAGCTCGAGCTCTTCAACGCCCTGCTGCTGTCGCTGCCGGGCTCGCCGGTCATGTACTACGGCGACGAGATCGGCATGGGCGACAACATCTGGCTCGGCGACCGCGACGGGGTGCGCACCCCGATGCAGTGGACGCCCGACCGCAACGCCGGGTTCTCCACCTGCAACCCGGGCCAGCTCTACCTGCCGGTCATCATGGACCCGGTCTACGGCTACCAGGTGACGAACGTCGAGGCGCAGCTGGCGAACACCACCTCGCTGCTGCACTGGACCCGCCGGCTCATCGCGGTGCGCCGGGAGAACCCCGCGTTCGGCATGGGCTCGTGGGAGGACCTGGGCGGCAGCAACCCCAGCGTCTTCTCGTTCATCCGCGAGTTCGGCGACGACATCGTCCTGTGCGTGAACAACCTGTCCCGCTTCGCCCAGCCGGTCGAGCTCGACCTGCGGCGCTGGGAGGGCTACCGGCCCATCGAGCTGCTCGGCGGGGTGGAGTTCCCGACCGTCGGCGAGCTGCCGTACCTGCTCACGCTGGGGGGCCACGGGTTCCTCTGGTTCCGGCTCGCCCGATCCCCGGAGGAGGTGCTCCCCGCATGAGCGCGGACCCCGCGGTGCGCCCGTCCGTCGAGGCGCTGACCGCCTTCCTGCCCGCCCAGCGGTGGTTCGCCGGCAAGAGCCGGCAGTGGGAGGTCACCGGCACGACCACGGTGGCGGCGCTCGACGAGCGCACCACGCTCGACCTCGTGCACGTGCGCTACGCCGACGGCGAGGCCGAGACGTACCAGCTGCCCCTGGTGCGCCGCGACGCCCCGGTCGAGGGCCTCGCGCACGTCCTCGTCGAGGAGGTGACCGGCGGGGGCGGCACGACGTGGCTCTACGACGCCCTGCACGACAAGGAGGCCACCGGCCTCTGGACGGGCGGGGTGGCGTCGGGGCGCAGGGAGGACGGCGTGGTCTTCCACCGGGTCGACGGCGGCGCGGAGGTCGACGAGGACGCCACCTCGATCGTCATCGGCGCCGAGCAGAGCAACACCTCGCTCGTGTACGGCGGCAGCACCATCATGAAGGTGTTCCGCAAGGTCTCCTTCGGGCTCAACCCCGACATCGAGATCCACGAGGCGCTCGTGCGCGCCGGCTCCGAGCACGTGGCCGAGATCCTCGGCTGGGTCGAGGGCCGCTGGACCGACCCGGCCTCCGGCGAGGCGGGCACCGGCAGCCTCGCGATGCTCCAGTGCTTCCTCACCACGGCCACCGAGGGCTGGGAGTCGGCCAAGGCCAGCGTCCGCGACCTCTACGCCGAGGGCGACCTGCACGCCGACGAGGTGGGCGGCGACTTCGCCGGCGAGGCCTCGCGCCTGGGCGAGGCGACCGCGCAGGTGCACCAGGCGCTGCGCGAGACCCTCGGCACCGGCACGCTCGACCAGGACGCCCTGCGCGCCCTGGCGCAGGGCATGCACGAGCGCCTGCGCCGCGCGCTGCCCGAGGTGCCGGGGCTCGAGGAGCACGCCGACGCGCTCGCCGCGGCGTTCGACGACCTCGCCGCGCTGCCGGGCGGGCTGCCGGTGCAGCGGGTGCACGGCGACTTCCACCTCGGCCAGACCATGCGCACGCTCAAGGGCTGGAAGCTGCTCGACTTCGAGGGCGAGCCGGCGCGTCCGCTGCGCGAGCGGCAGGCGATGGACTCCCCGCTCAAGGACGTCGCGGGCATGCTCCGCTCGTTCGACTACGCCGCGCGGCACCTGCTCGTCGACCGCCCGGAGCCGCACCTGGAGTACCGGGCGACGGAGTGGGCCGAGCGCAACCGCGACGCCTTCTGCGCCGGCTACGGCGAGGCCGCCGGGCGCGACCCCCGGGAGGACGGCGCCGTCCTGCGCGCCTTCGAGGTCGACAAGGCGGTCTACGAGGCCGTGTACGAGGCGCGCAACCGGCCCGGCTGGCTGCGCATCCCCCTGTCCGCCATCGAACGGCTCGCCACCCAGGGCGAGCGGAGGTCCTGATGCCCCCCTCGAAGCCGACCGCGACCACCCCCGCCCCGCGGCCCGTCGGCCGTGAGGAGCTCGACCGCCTCGTCGGCGGCGCCCACCACGACCCGCACGGCGTCCTCGGGGCGCACGTCGAGGGGACGAGCGCCACCCTGCGCGTGCTGCGCCCGTGGGCCACCGCGGTGGCCGCCGTCGTCGGGGACGAGCGGCACGAGCTCGAGCACGAGCACGAGGGCGTGTGGGTCGCCGTGCTGCCCGCGCCGGGCGGGCACGCCCCGGACTACCGCCTCGAGGTCGCGTACGGCGGCCCGCCCACCCGGCAGGACGACCCGTACCGGTTCCTGCCGACGCTCGGCGAGGTCGACCTGCACCTCATCGGCGAGGGCCGCCACGAGCGGCTCTGGGACGTCCTCGGCGCGCACGTGCGCACCTACCGCTCCGCCCAGGGCGACATCACCGGGACGTCCTTCGCGGTGTGGGCGCCGAGCGCCCGCGGCGTGCGGGTCATCGGCGACTTCAACTACTGGGACGGCCGGGCCCACCCCATGCGCTCGCTCGGCTCGAGCGGCGTGTGGGAGCTGTTCGTCCCCGACGTGGGCGACGGCACCCACTACAAGTTCGAGGTCCTCGGCAGCGACAGCCAGTGGCGGCAGAAGGCCGACCCGATGGCCTTCGCCACCGAGACGCCGCCGTCGACCGCGTCCAAGGTCTTCACGTCCGACTACACCTGGGGCGACGACGACTGGATGCGCGCGCGCGCCGAGGGCAGCGCGGTGCAGCGGCCGATGAGCGTGTACGAGGTCCACCTCGGCTCGTGGCGGGTCGGCAAGACCTACCGCGAGATGGCCGAGGACCTCGTCGGCTACGTGAAGTGGATGGGCTTCACGCACGTGGAGCTGCTGCCCGTCGCCGAGCACCCCTTCGGCGGGTCGTGGGGCTACCAGGTCACGTCGTACTACGCCCCCACGTCGCGCTTCGGCTCCCCCGACGACTTCCGCCACCTCGTGGACCGGTTCCACCAGGAGGGCATCGGCGTCATCGTCGACTGGGTGCCGGCGCACTTCCCCAAGGACGCCTGGGCGCTGGCCCGGTTCGACGGCACCGCGCTCTACGAGCACGCCGACCCGCGCCGCGGCGAGCAGCTGGACTGGGGCACGTACGTCTTCGACTTCGGGCGCAGCGAGGTCCGCAACTTCCTCGTCGCCAACGCCCTGTTCTGGCTCGAGGAGTTCCACGTCGACGGGCTGCGCGTCGACGCGGTCGCCTCGATGCTCTACCTCGACTACTCCCGCCCCGAGGGCGCGTGGCTGCCCAACCAGTACGGCGGCCGCGAGAACCTCGACGCGGTGTCGTTCCTGCAGGAGATGAACGCGACGGCGTACCGGCGGGTCCCGGGCATCGTCACCATCGCCGAGGAGTCCACCTCCTGGCCCGGCGTGACCCGCCCGACGCACCTGGGCGGGCTCGGCTTCGGGTTCAAGTGGAACATGGGCTGGATGCACGACTCGCTGGAGTACGTCTCCCACGAGCCGGTGCACCGCGCGTACCACCACCACCAGATGACGTTCTCCATGGTGTACGCGTTCAGCGAGAACTTCGTGCTGCCCATCAGCCACGACGAGGTCGTGCACGGCAAGGGCTCCCTGCTGCGCAAGATGCCGGGCGACCGGTGGCAGCAGCTGGCGAACCTGCGCGCCTACCTCGCCTTCATGTGGGCGCACCCCGGCAAGCAGCTGCTCTTCATGGGTCAGGAGTTCGCCCAGGAGTCGGAGTGGTCCGAGAGCCGCGACCTCGACTGGTGGCTCACCGACAACCCCGACCACGGCGGCGTGCAGCGCCTCGTGCAGGACCTCAACACCACCTACGCCGCGACGCCGGCGCTGTGGACCCAGGACTCCGACCCCGCCGGGTTCTCGTGGATCGACGCGAACGACTCCGCCGGGAACACGTTCTCCTTCGTCCGCCGCGGCACCGACGGCTCGCTGCTGGCCTGCATCGCGAACTTCGCCGGCGTCCCGCACGAGGGCTACCGCCTCGGCCTGCCCGAGACCGGCGAGTGGCGCGAGGTCGTCAACACCGACGCCGAGCTCTACGCGGGCAGCGGCGTCGGCAACCTCGGCGCGGTGCAGGCCGAGGACGTGCCGTGGCACGGCATGCCCGCCTCGGCCACCCTGCGGGTCCCGCCGCTGGGCACCGTGTGGCTGCACCGCCCGGCGCCGGAGCGGGCCGCGGGCGCGCAGGGTGCGCAGGGTGCGGCCGCCAGCGCGGCGCCGGCCCCCGCGCCGGCTCCTGCGCCGGCCCCCGCGCCGGCCCCCGCGTCCGCGCAGGCGCTCGACGCGGCCACGGACGCCCCCGTGCAGCAGGTGTCCACGAGCTGAGCCCGGCGCCGAGGTCCCGCACCGGAAGGCCGGTGCGGGGCCTCGGCTCGTCGCGGCGACGCCGCGTGCGGTGCTCGGCACCGGTGTCGTCCGCGCAGGCCCCTGCGTGCGACGATGGGCCACGACCCGCGCGCGGTGCGTGAGAAGGACACACGGTGCTCTCCCCGAGTTCACGTGCGCTCCCTAGCGTGGGCCCACGCTCTCGACGACGAGGAGCACCGCACCCGTCCGCTCACCAGGAGCCGCGATGACGCCCGTCGACCTCACCACCCCCCCTGCGCCGCGGACCGGCGGCTCGGTCGCCCCTTCGCTCCCCGTCGTCGTGACCGACGAGCGGCCTTGGGGCCGCTTCGACCTGCTGACGCTCAACCAGCGGAGCACCGTCAAGGTGCTGACCGTCGACCCGGGGTGCCGACTCTCCTTGCAGCGCCACACGAGCCGCGACGAGTGGTGGACGGCGCTCGACCCGGGCCTGGAGGTTGAGGTCGGCGGGCGCACTAGCTTGCTCACCGTAGGAGAGCGCGTCTGGATCCCGCGGGGGACGACCCACCGGGTCCGCTGCACCGGCTCTGCCCCCGCGCGTTTCCTCGAGGTGGCGTTCGGGGACTTCGACGAGTGCGACATCGAGCGGCTCGAGGACGACTACGCGCGGCTCCAGCCCGACGCGACGGCCCAGCGGTGAGCGGCACCGTCCCCCAGGACGCCGTCCCTGCGCGCGGTGCGGTCGAGGAGGACGGCGTCATCGACCTGCGCGACGGCGTCGCGGGGCTCGTCGGACGGACCGCACCCTCGACGCCCTCGCGCCCCTGGCGGGTCTGGTACGTCCCGTCAGCCCTGCTGGTGGACTCAGGTGCCGGTCTGCTCGCCGGCGTGGCGGCGCTCGTCGGGCGCTTCGGCGACGGGCCCCACCCGGCGCCTGCCGCCTACGCCGCGGCAGCCGCCCTCGCACCGATGGTCTGGGTGCTGTCGCTCGCGGCCCACCGAGCGTACGAGCCCCGCTTCCTGGGCTCCGGTCCGGACGAGCTCCGCCGAGTGGCGGCGAGCGCTCTGCACCTCGGGGCTCTCGTGGCCGTGCTGGCGTACGTCACGAAGACCGACGTCGCGCGCGGCTTCCTCGCGATCGCGCTGCCGGCGGCGCTCGTGCTGGACCTCGCGGGGCGGTCGCTGCTGCGGCGCCGGCTGCACCGCGAGTGGGCCGCGGGGCGTTCCGTGCAGCGGGTCCTGGCCCTCGGGCGGACCGAGGACGTCCTGCACCTGGCGGACCAGCTCTCGCGTGAGCCCTCGCACGGCCTGCAGGTCGTGGGTGCGGTCGTGACGGACGACGATCATCAGGGCGCAGTGGCACGCCGCTTCTCGACGGTGCTGCCGGGCCCCGACCGCGTCGAGGACGCGGTGGCGGCGACGGCGGCCGACACCGTCGCCGTCGTCTCGAGCCCGGAGCTCGCCGGCGAGGACCTTCGCCGGCTCGCCTGGCGGCTCGAGGCGGCCGGCACCGAGCTCGTCGTCTCCCCCGGCATCGTCGAGGTCGCCGGCCCCCGGCTGTCGATCCGCCCGGCCGCCGGCCTGTCGCTGCTGCACGTGGAGCACCCGGTGCTCTCCGGCTCGCGGCTGCTGCTCAAGTCGCTGATCGACCGCGCCCTCGCCGCGCTCGCCCTCGTCGTGCTGTCCCCGCTCCTGCTGGTGCTCGGCACGCTCGTCGCGACGACGAGCGAGGGTCCGGCGATCTACCGCCAGCGCCGGGTCGGCGCGCACGGGCGCGAGTTCACGATGCTGAAGTTCCGCTCCATGTACGTCGACGCGGACGCCCGGCGGGCCGAGCTGCTGGCGCAGAGCGACGGCGACGGGGTGCTCTTCAAGATGCGCCGCGACCCGCGGGTGACGCGGGTCGGGCAGGTGCTCCGGCGCTACTCCCTCGACGAGCTGCCGCAGCTGGTGAACGTGCTGCTGGGGCACATGGCCCTCGTCGGGCCGCGCCCGCCGCTGCCGGTGGAGGTGGCGGCGTACCCGGAGGAGGCCCACCGCCGCCTGCTCGTGCGCCCGGGCCTCACCGGCCTGTGGCAGGTGTCCGGCCGCTCCGACCTGTCGTGGGAGGAGTCCCTGCGGCTCGACCTGCGCTACGTGGACAACTGGTCCCTCTCGCTCGACGCGCACGTCCTCTGGCGCACGGGGCGCGCCGTGCTCGCGGGGCGCGGCGCCTACTGACGCCGCGCCCCGGCGCACCGCTGCTCAGGGGGCGACGGGCAGGTAGCGCACCCAGGGAGCGCGGCGGCTCGTGGTGGTGGCACGCGCTGCCGGTCCCGACGGCACAGTCGGGCCGGCCGCCTCCGCCGTGGCGGGCGCCGTCGGGGACGCCGTGCTGGCGAGCGACAGCCGGTCGTCGGACGTCGCGTGGGCCAGCACCGTCGCAGCGGGCAGGGCGGTCGGGAAGACGGTGAGGTCCGCGAGGCTCCCGCGGAAGCCCGAGCCCGGCGACCCGACGCGGATCGTCGTCATGGCGTAGGTGCGCGAGGGCGCCTGCCCGGCGAGGAGGCCGTCCACGTAGAAGCGCAGCACCGACCCGTCGTTGACCATGGCCAGGTGGTGCCACCGGCCCACCGCGCCCTGCCCGTGGATCTCCTGTCCCCAGCTGGTCCCCGCACCGAGGCCGAAGGCGCTGAACTGGAAGTTGGAGACGGGAGCGGGTGCGCTGACCTTGTACGTGCGCAGCTGCGCACCAGGCGCGCCGTCCACCTGCAAGAAGGGAGCAGTGTCGGCGGAGGACGCGCTCGCCTTCGCGTACACCTCGACCGTCCAGCGCGTGGGCTTCCCAGGGACGCTGACGCGCAGCACCTGGTCGCGTGCGGTGACGGTGGCGCCGACGCGCACGCCGGACGGAACCGACCCGTCGGCGGCGGGCGTGCCGGTCCAGCCGCCCAGCCCGGGGTCCAGCGCCCGGTCGAGCGTCGCGCCGTCGGCACTGAGCTGCTCGGCCCGCGGGACGAGCGACAGCGTCGGAGGCGCGAGCACTGCGTCCACCACAGGTGCCGGGAGCAACTGCAGGAGGGTCACCTGGCCCGTGACGCCGACGGTGACCCGCGACCTCGTGCCGAGGTCGATCCGACGGTTCCCCGCCGACACGGCCAGGGTCGAGACCTGACGGGGCGAAGGCAGCGCGACGTCCACCTCCACCGTCGGGCTGCCCTGACCCGCAGCGTGACGCGCGTCAGCGAGCCACAGCGCGACCACGTGACCGCCGTCCGGTCGAGCGACCGCCAGCGACCGCAGGAGCGGTCCTCCACCCGTGATCCTGGCGGTCAACGGCTCGGCGACCGACGGTCGGACCTGCTTCGGGTCACCTCCGGCGATGCCCCACAGCAGGTTGCGCACAGCGTGGTACGCGGGCTTGGGCGTCCCGTCGACCCGGACGAGGCCGAAGTGCTGCTCCGGGTCGTTCCGCGCCACGTTCACCTTCTCGTCCATCAGCTCGTAGACGTACGTGCGCTTGACGCCGTTGAGCTTGTTGTTGAGGAGCAGGCGCGGCAGGTAGTCCGCGGCGGCTGCCTCGGTCACTCCCGGACGGGTCGCCTGACCTGTCGCGTTGTGGTAACCGCTCTCCGTCACGACGAGCGACGAGCGGGCGGTGTCGGTGCGCGTCCGGTCCGCGACGCCCTCGATCGCCAGCTCGGGCGCCTTGCCCTGGGGGTAGGAGTGCAGGTTCGCGACGTCCACGCCCGCCGGGAGGGCGCCGTAGCTCCTGACGCTCTCGGGGCGGCAGAACGAGGGGCCCAGCACGGGCACCCCGGCGAGGTCGGCTGCCGCATCCATCCCCCGCACGAGGTTGGCACTGTAGCCCTTCAGGGTGGTGAGCCAGCTGGCGTCCGGCTTGCAGTCGTACTCGTTGGGCTGCTCCACGGACTCGTACGTCCCCGCGAGGGGCCCGCGCAGGGCGTCCAGGTAGGCCGTCGAGAAGCGCGTGTCGCCGGCGTACGCGGGGCCGCCGAGCAGGAGGTTCGACCTGATCCCGCGCGCCGCGAGGGACTTCAGGACGGCGTAGCTGTCGGGTCGCCCCAGCATCACCGCGTCACGGACGTGGCTGACACCGAGGCCGTCGACGAGGTCGACTGTGCGGCGGCCGTCCTGGTACGACGTGTCGCTGTAGCCGCTGTGGATGACGACGCCGGTGCCGTGCAGCACGTCGTGAGCGGAGTAGGTGGTGACCTTCGGATAGGGAGGGCTCACCGTCTCCGCCGCCGCCGGCTGGGCGAACCCCGGGATGAGGCCGGCGATGGCCGCGAGGCCCGCCGCGGCGGTGGTGGCAGTGCGCTTGATGTCCATGCACTGTTTGTCGAGGTCCGCGCAGACCTGTCTGTTGGTGCGATCGAGTGGCCACGACCGCCGGCCTCGTGATCAGCACCACGCCCGCGTCACGCGCCTGCCGCGCGCCTCACCCGCCCGGCTCTCCAGCCGGTGGCTCAGGGCGCGACGCGCAGCACGACGATGTCGTCCTCGAGCGCCAGGGTGGAGGAGCAGTCCTCGTCGAGCGGCAGCGCCCGGACCCCTGCGGTGCGCGACGGCTGCCCGAGCGAGACCCGGGCCCCGCAGGGCAGGATGACGTCGACCCGCAGCGGTTCGACCTCACCGGCGGGGACCGGTCGCCAGAGCAGCAGGTCGTAGCCGCCGTCGCCCCGTCGCAGCGCCAGCCGGTGCACCTCGTCCCCGCCCGCACCCTGCACCCTGTAGCGCAGCGGCTCCTGGGTCGGCTCCCCCGGCTCGTCGGCGACCTGGTCCAGGAACCGTGCGAGGGCCAGGAACTGGGGCTTGCGGGTGCCGTCGTGCTCGACGAGCCCGTAGTTGGCCTCCGGGTCCGACAGCGAGGGGTCCGGGAACTGGTCCCACAACTCGTAGAGGAACGTACGCCCCACCCCGGCGGCGAAGTAGGCCGCGAGGAGCCGTGGGAGGTAGACGGCTTGCTCCTCGTCGCTCGCCGCGGGCTGGTGGTCGGTGCCCGGCATCTCGACAGCATCGTGGTAGCCGGTCTCCGTCGCCCACGGCAGCACGTCGCCGAAGGTGGTGAGGCTCCCCACGACCTCCTCGTCGATGTTCGCCTCGGGGGGCCCGCCGCCCGGGTAGGGGTGGATGTTCCCGTGCTCGCTGAGCCCGCGCAGGCGCGGTTCCGACACCGAGGGCCCCACGACATCGAGGCCTACCAGCCCGGGGGTGGACAGGACCCGGTCCTGCAGGCGCTCCTGGAACGGGACGACCCGGTCCTCCCAGCCGTCACCGCTGGCGTAGTACTCGTTCGGGCCCTCGACCGCGCTGACCGCGCCCTCGAGCGGCCCGGTGAGGAGCTCGAAGAGGGGATCGAGGTCCTGCCCGGGCTCCCCCACCAGGAGGGTGCTCGTGATGCCGGCGGCGCGCAGGCGCTCCAGCGCCGCCACCTGGTCCGGGCGGTCCGGCGCGAGGCCGTCCCGCACATGACGGACCCCCAGCTCCTCCAACGCCGCGACCACGGCCTCGGCGTCGGCGTACGGGGTGTCGGAGTAGAAGAGGTGCACGTTCACGCCCACGGACTCGGTGAAGTCGTGCGCGCTCGCCCGTCCTGCCGAGATCTCGGCGACCGTGGTGCGGACGGTCTCGCCCGTCACCTCGTCGTGGTCGGGCGCGTCGTCGGGGGAAGTGCTGCACGCGGCGAGCAGCGCGCCCGCCAGCGGCAGGGCTAGGCGGGCACGCCGCGCCCGGCACGGCCCCCGGAGGGCGCGCGCCGTACGTGGGCCGGACGAGGTGGTCGCCACTGCGTCAGCGATGCCCGGCCTCCTCGGGGAGGCGCGCGGTCCCCGCGGGACCGAGCGAGCGTTCGAAGCGCTTGACCTCGACGAGCAGGTCGTGTGCCGCCCAGAGGCCGACGTACGCCCAGCCGCGCCGGCCGTCCAACGCACCGCGGTGCCGGAGCAAGCCCCATGCCAGGCGTGCCGCGGGCCGGGACACCATGCGCAGCAGGCTGGGCGCGCCCGGCCGCTCCGCGGCGAGCAGGCTGCTGTACCTGTTGAGCCGGAGCACGAGGTCGTCCACCCCGCGGAAGCCGTAGTGGTCGAGCACGCCTTCCAGGTCGACGAACGCACCGGCGTCGCTCACGACCTTCTCGTGCACGGCGGCCTCGGTGAAGGCTGCCACCCTGCGGTCGTACACACGCACCAGCCGCTCGACCGACGGGCGGTGCACCGGTCGGTGCCAGCGGCCGAGGAAGTCGCTGCGCCGCACGACCGAGTAGCCCGGCACGTCGAAGGCGGCGCCCAGGAGGGCGTCGCGCAGAGCAGGGGTGACGCGCTCGTCGGCGTCGAGGTTCAGCACCCAGTCGTTCGCTGCGAGCTCAGCAGCGCGGTTCTTCTGGCGCCCGTACCCCAACCATTCCTGGTGGACGACGCGGGCGCCGAGGGACCTGGCGAGCTCGACGGTGCCGTCGACGGAGCCGCTGTCGAGGACGAGCACGTCGTCCGCCCACGCCACGGAGTCGAGGCAGCCCTTCACCTTGTCGACCTCGTTCAAGGTGATAACGGTGGCGCTGATCGCAGGGCGGGTCATCAACGCTGCACCAGCGCTCGCCGAATGACGTCGACCCGCGCGCGCTCGTACTCGGCCACGCTGCGCAGGCGCGGCGCCAGGGCCGCCACCCGCAGAAGTGGGACCTGGGTCAGCGCGACCTTGCTCAGTGCCCGAAGCCGGCGCAGTTCCCGCGGGGCGCTGTGGAGCTCGTGGTACCTCACCCTCGAGCGCCACACCTGTCCGAGCCGGCGCAGCTGGGCCTCGTGCGACGCGGCCGCCCCCTGGGACTCGTCGTGGACCACCGTCACGGCCTCCGCCACCGCGGACCGTACGCCCACCGCTCGAGCCCGGCGCTGCCAGTCCACCTCCTCGGAGTACATGCGGTAGTCGACGTCGAGCGGTCCGACGCGCTCCCACACGCTGCGGTGGAACACCAGGCACGCCCCGGTCACCCAGTCGGTCGGCACGAGCCCCTGCTCCTCCGACGAAGGGCCGCGGCCGGCGGCCACCCGGCGCAGGACCCTCGTCGGGACGAACATGTCGCGCGCGTCCCTCGTTGCGGTCGGGAACCGGTGCGCCACCTTCGCAGGCCGTCCGTCCGGGTACGCGAGGCGCGGGCTCACGACGAGGTCGTGGTCGGCCCGGGCGAGGTCCACCAGCACCCGCAGCTGCGCGGCCGACACGATGAGGTCGTTGTTGAGGACGGCGAGCACCTCGCCCCGGGTCGCCGCGACCCCCTCGTTGACGGCACGGGCGAAGCCGCCGTTGACCGAGCGCGTCACGAAGCGCACGTGCGGGAACCGCCGCGCGACCTTCCCGGACAGGTCGAGCTCGCTCTTGTCGTCGACGACGACCACGTCGAGCGCCGCGTCCGGCAGCGGGACCAGCTGCGCCAGCAGCTGCTCGGTGAAGTCCCAGCCGTTGTAGGTGGGGATCACGACGGAGGTCAGGCTCATCGGTGCTCCACGTGGTCGGGGACGGTGGACGGGGCAGCTGCCCGAAGGGCGAGGAGCAGGCGCGCCCAGAACAGCCAGGCGAGGGCGGCCACGGTGCAGGCTGATGCGGTGCCCAGGAGGAGGCCGAGGACGGGCGAGGAGCCGGCGAGGTCGGCTGCGCGGGCACCGGCCAGGCTGCCGGCGGCCGTGGCGAGCACGAAGCCGGCCAGTCGAGGCGCGCAGTCGCGGGTGAGCCCGATGCGACGGTCGACCAGCAGCATGAAGGCGACGCTCGGCAGTGAGAGGCCCACCAGGCTCGCCCAGCCGACGGCGAGCAGCCCCTGCGTGGGCAGCAGCAGGAAGAAGAGGGTGGTCTTGAGGAGGGCGCAGGCGAGCGAGAAGGCGCAGGTCGGTCCGGCCAGCCCCCGGGCCTTGAGGGCCGAGCTGTAGATGCCGGTCAAGGAGTGCACGGCGTAGGCGGGTACCAGCAGCTGCATGAGCAGGACGAGGTCGCGACCGATGGTCCCTGGCAGCCAGAGCTCGAGCAGCGGACCGGAGGCACCCACGAGCGCGGCCGCGCACACGGCCGTGACCGCGGCCTGCCACGCGCTGGTCCGGCGCACGAGCGACTCCTGCGCATCCGCACCGCGGCGCGCCATGGTGGCGAAGAGCACGGGCAGCGGCGCGACGGACACCATCCGGACCAGCGTCGCCGGCCGGTTGGCCACCTCCAGCCCCGCGACGCCCCGCAGGCCGAGCTGGGCGCTGACGAGGAAGCGGTCGCCCGCGAAGACGACGATGTCCGCCAGGGCCGAGAGCTGCACGTAGAGGCCGAAGCCGCGGTGGGGCGCGGGTCGGACCTCACCGCTCTCCCCGTCGGGCCGCTCCTGCCCGCCCTCGCGGCTCAGCCACGCGTAGTCCTGGCGAGCCAGCAGCAGGGCAGCGGCTAGCACGAGCCCCGTGACCGCCAGCTGGCCTGCGCCCAGCAGGGCGAGGTCGGGCTGTACGACGGCGCACGCGGCCGCGACCAGCGGGAGAGCTGCCACGCCCCATGCGGGCGCCACCTGGGCGCGCCCGAAGCGCCCGCGCAGTGCAGCCAGGCTGCCGGCGCAGGTGGTGGCCTTCTGCGCGAACCAGGACAGCACGAGCAAGCAGAGCAGCACCAGGCTCTCGCGCCGGAGGTCGGCCGGGACGTTGAGCACCCCCGACAGCGCTTGCCAGCTCGTCGCCAGCGCGAGGACGACCCCGAGCCCCGCTACGGCGTACGAGGCGACGGCCCGCCGGACTGCGCGGGCCGCAGACTCCCGGTCGCCCCTACTGACGGCTGCCGAGCACACGAGCAGGCACCGGTCGGAGAAACCGAGATCGAGCACGCTCAGGTAGAGGAAGGCGCCGCTGCCGATCGCGTACACCGCGAAGCGGTCGGGCCCGAGCGCCGCGAGGAGGACCGGCGTGGCGACGAAGGCGCTGAGGGTAGCGGTGAGACGGGCGACGGCGAGGCTCCCGCCGGCCCGGAGCAGAGGGCTGCGGCTCAGGCCCTCGCGCGCCGCGACGACCCGCTCAGCCAGCACCGCGGCGCTCCAGGTGGTTGTTCGCCAGCAGTCCGAGCCCGGCCAGGAGCAGCACTCCCGGCATGCCGGTGAGGCTGTTGCCCAGCAGCATCGACACGGGCAGCGTCCCGACCAGGCAGGCCCAGGGCACCAGCGCCTCGACGCGCGGGCGCGCCACGAACAGCCGCAGCACCGCCGCGACGCTGACCGCGACCGTTGCCACCGCGAGCGCGTACCCGAGCGGACCACCGAACGTGACCAGCAGCTCCAGGTAGCCGGAGTCGGCGTTGGCGAGGACCGCCTGGCTGCCCCCCGGACCGAGCCGCGCGCCCGTACCCGTGCTGCCGATGCCGCTGCCCAGCAGGTCCCGCAGCGCCGACGGCGCCTGCTCCAGCTGCAGACCGATGCGCGCCGCCACGCTCTCGTCCTGCAGCCCGGTGGAGAGCGTCCCGAGCCGGTCCAGCAGGTTCTGCCGCAGCGGCTGCGCCGCGACGAGGACCGCGACGGCCACCGGCACCACGAGGGCCGCCTGGCGCCTCGCGGAGCGGGAGAGCAGCAGGAGCGGGAGCACGGCGAGCGCGAGGGCGACCCAGGCGGCTCGCACGTTGGTCAGGCTCAGCGCGGCCGCGCCCGCGGCCAACGCGACCGCGGTCCAGGCGGTGAGCCGCTGGGCCAGCGCGAGCAGGAGGAGCCAGGACAGGCAGAAGGCCGCTGTGGCCGGCGAGTTCAAGGTCGACCAGACGCGCATGCCGAACGGCTCGTCCGTCCCGAAGGACGAGACGAGTTCCTCTGACTCGCGGAGCCAGGAGGCGTCCCAGGCCGGCGCGGTGGTCCATTGCCAGACGCCGTAGAGGCCGACGAGGGGGAGCAGCCACACGACCACCCGCCGCGTGCACCGGGCCAGGCTCTGAGCCTCGAAGGGTGCGGCCACGGCGAAGGCACCAGCGCAGAGCGGGGCCAGCCACCGCAGCGCATCCGCCGCCACCGGTCCCGGCGGCCCTGACGCGAGGCCGACGGCCACACCGACGCCGAGCAAGCACGCGTACCCCGCGAGGAAGACGGCGACCGGACCTCGGACCGACCGGTGGTGCGCCGCAGCGGCCAGCACGCCGACGCACGTCATCAGATACGGGGCCAGCACGACCAGGCTGGGGTTGGTGTAGCCGGCAGCGTGGTCCAGGACCCGCCGAGCCAGCGCCGCGGTGACCCACACCCACACCAGCGCCTCGAGGTAGTCCTCGGGCCGAGCCCATAGGAGCAGCCATGCGCCCGAGGCGACCGCGAGGACCGGGTAGGCGAGCTGGAACGCACCGGCCGCGCCGACGAGCGAGGCGACCACGGGCAGGACCGTGAGCAGCAGCCCGACGACCAGTCCCGGGGCGGCACGGCGACGTGGCCCGCCGGCACGACGGGTCGGCGCGCCGGAGACCGCCCGCGGGCGACCCGGCGCCTCCGGCGCCACGGTCACGCCGAAGCCCGGACCAGCCTGGGCACGACGAGGACCAGCAGGACCGCGGCCAGGCCCAGCGCTCCGCCCACCAGCGCGCCGGCAGCGGGGCTCGTGCCCATCTGCTGAACGCCGTACCCGCTCGTCTCGGCGAGCTCGTCCACCACCGTGCGGGGCAGCGACGCCGTGGCGCGCGCCCGGGCCAACTCCTGGTTCAGCGCCGCGAGCTCGGCCGTGAGGGCCGCGCGCTGCGCCGGCGTGGCCCCCGGCAGCGCCGCGCTCACCTGGCCGACGCGGGTGACGAGGGCGTCGACGATGACGCGGCGAGTGGGCGCCCCGCTGGCCCGGCTGACCTGCTCGTAGGCGTCGACGAAGGCAGCGAGCGCGCGCTGCGCGCCCGCCCCGGTCGCGGAGGTGGCCGACAGCCTCAGGAGGTTGCTGTCGTCCGCGTAGCTCACCTCGAGCTCGCCGGCGTCCGCCCCCAGGGCGGCGCTCGCCGCGGTCCGGACCGCCTCGCTGCGCAGCACCTCGGCCTGCGTCGCGACGACGCGGGCAGGGCTCGAGTCGGTCGTGCCGACGTCGACGCCCGCGGGACTGATCAGTTGACCGGTGACGACGACCTCGGTCTCCGCCACGTACGCGGGCTCGCCGCGCGCCGCGACGAGGGCGCCGAGCACCGCCCCCACCAGCGTGACCGCCGCGATCGCCGCGACGCTTCGAGCCCAGCGCGAGCGCTGGCGCTCGCCCCCGGGTGCGTCGTCCGGATGCCGGTCCAACGAGGTCTCGGCCGTGCTGTCCCTGCTGCCGATGCTGTCGATGCTCATGCGGCCACCGCTCCCACCTTCTCGCGCAGCCGCTGAGCGAACTGCTCCTCGGACCACGATTCACCGTGGGCCCTGATCCGCTCGTCGTTCCACTCCTGACGGCGGAAGCGACGCACCGTCGCGCGGATCGCCTCGATGCTCAGGTCCTCGATGAACAGGCCCGAGACGTCACGACTGACCGTCTCCCGGTAGCCACCGGCGTCGAGGGCGAGGACCGGCTTGCCGAAGGCGTACGCCTCGACCGGGGTGAGCCCGAAGTCCTCGTAGGAGCAGGCGACGAGCGCGTCGGCGTTCGCGTAGAGCCAACGCAGCTGCTCGTCGCTGACACCGTGCAGGTCGACGACGTTGGCGTACGGCGCGCCCCCGCCCCCGACGGAGACCAGGCGCTCCCGCGGCAGGCCGGCGACGGCGTCGCGCACGACGTCGGTGTGCTTGTAGCCGCGCGGTCGGCCGACCGTGAGCAGGTAACCGGGCTCCAGCCCCGGCACCGCCGCAGCGGGGCCGTGCGCCGACAGCCCGCGCGGCGGGTGCAGCACCTCGGCCTCGATGCCGTAGTGGGTGCGCACCCGGTCAGCGACCACCGCCGAGTTGCAGAGGTAGGTGTCCGCGCTCAGGGCCTTGTCGCGGTCCCACCGCTTGAGCCGACGCTCCACGCCGGACAGGACCGAGCGAGCGAGCGAGGGGCCACGGCCGAAGTAGTCGTCCCGCTGGTAGAGCCAGCGGGCCGTGTTGTGGCAGTAGACGACCTTGCGGGCGTCGGTCGTGACCCCGTGCGCCCAGCCGGAGGACGAGCAGACGACGAGGTCGACGTCGTCGATGCGCAGCCCCTCCACGGCCGAAGGCAGCAGCGGCAGCGCGCAGCGGGGGTCACGACGGAACAGCGGCACCTGGTTGAGCCCCGACGTCACGACCTCGAAGTCGGCGAACTCCGGGTAGGTGGTCGCCGGGTTGTACACGCTGGTGAAGATGCGCCGCACCCCTAGGGCACGCGCGATGGCGAGCGCGACGCGCTCGGCGCCGCCCCGCTGGCTGAGGTAGTCGTGAGCCAGTGCGATCCTCATCGCCGGTCCTCCCCCGTCACCGCTCCGCGGTGTCCGACCAGTGACTGATACAGACGGTGGTGATCGTTCACTATCTGCTCAACTGACGCCAGCCCCCGCGTGCGCGGAGCCGCGTCGGCCAGCCGCCGGCGCAACGCGGGCTCGTCGGCGAGGCGGCGCAGGCACTGGGCCAGCGCAGCAGCGTCTCCGGGCGGGTGGAGCAGGCCGTTCTCCCCGTCGACCACGTACTCCGCGGGCCCGCCGGCGTCGGCGACCACCGTGGGCAGGCCAGCGGCGAGGTACTGCAGGACCGTTTGACCGAGCGGCTCGGGTCGACGGCTGCAGTGCACCGCGACGTCGAGCGAGCGCAGCACCTGGCCGACGTCCGCCACGTGGCCGGTGAAGCGCACCTGCTCGCCGATCACGAGCTCGTGCGCCAGGTCGCGCAACCGATCCTCGAAGGCCTCCTCGCCGAAGAGCGGCCCCCCGACGACGACCGCTTCGACGGGACGGCCGCGGAACACCTCGGCGAAGGCGCGCAGGAAGACGTCCTGGCCCTTCCACGCCGCGAGGCGGCCGACCACGCCGACACGCCTCACCCCGTCCCGGACGGGAGCGGGCGCGGGTACCTCACCCAGCGGGCTCGGCACCACCGTCCGGACGCAATGCGGGCCCAGGAACGGCTCCGCCGAGGCCAGCGTGGCGCGGCTGTTGGCCACGACGGCCGCCGCTCGCGGCAGGGCCGTGCGCGTGAGCAGCTCGAAGTTGACCCGTCCGAGGTCCTGGGGGTCCACCATGTCGCGCAGGTGCACGACCAGCGGCTTGCGCGTCGCCAGCGCCACCGGGGCGAGGACCAGGGCGGCACGGGTTGTATTGGCGTCGAGGACGTCGGTGGACCGCACCCAGGCCGACGTGAGCAGGTGCAGGGCCTCACGGAACAGGTGCGCGCCCTCGCGCAGGGCAGTGGCTGTCCCGCCGCCTCGCACCCCTCCGCCGTGCTCGGCAGCGAGGGGCACCGGCATGCGCTCCAGCGCCGCTCCCGCGAAGGCGTCGCTCTGAGGGGGGGCCATCAGCAGGGCGTCCCAGGGGACGCCAGCCTCGAGGAGACGGCGCAGGGCGAGCTCGGCCCCGCCCGCCTCGCTCGCGTGGTCGAGGTGGATGACGCGGGGTCGCAGGAGGAGGTCCGACGAATTCCTCTGGTGCACGCAGCTCCTCGCGACGTCGTGCGTCGGGGCCCTGCTCGGGCCCGCGACGCGCACCACCAGGCAGGAGCAGAGTGACTACTCCTCGCGAGGTCGCGCTTCTCATCCGGTGCCGCTGCGTCGCGCCAGGTGACCGAGGACCATGGTCAACGCTCCGCCGCGGCGGTTCCCGGCGACTCGTCGTCGAGGCCAGGTCACGGGGAGCATGCCCCTCGTGACGGGCCGATGCTAGACCAACCCGGTTGCCGGTACGCAACCGGCACGTTTCGCGAGCGCGTCCGGCGGACCCGCGACGCTCAGAACAGCGCGTTCGCCAGCAGCGTCCGCGCCCGGGCGACCCGCGGGTCCTCGGACCCCACCACGTTGAACAGCGACAGCAGGTGCGCCCGCGCCGCGTCCCGGTCCGCGCCCGAGCTGCGACGCACCGTCTCGACGAGCCGGCGGAAGCCGCCCTCGACGTCGCCCTGCAGCAGCTCGACGTCCGCGGCCAGGGTCTGCGCGGCGACGTCGTCGGGCGCCGCGCCGGCCGCCGCGAGCACGGCGGCCGGGTCCACGGACTCGGTGCGCTCCATGAGGTCGACCTGGGCGAGGCCGGCGGCGGCCTCCGGGTCGGCCGGCGCCTGGGCCAGCACCTGCTGGTACGCGGCCCGCGCCGCGGCCCAGTCGCCGCGCTCGACGGCGTCGTACGCGGCGTCGAAGCGCGGGTCCGACGGCGGCTCTGCGGGGGCCTCGGGCGCCCCGCCCGGGGCGACGGTGCCGCTCACCCCGTTCTCGGCGGCGATGCGCAGCAGCTCGTCGAGGTACTGCCGCACCTGCGGCTCGGGCAGCGCGCCCTGGAAGAGCGGCACCGGCTGGCCGCGCAGGACGGCGTACACGGCGGGGATGGACTGCACCTGGAAGGCGGCGCCGATGCGCTGCTCGGCGTCCACGTCGACCTTCGCCAGCACCCAGCGGCCGCCGTCGGCGATCGCGAGCCGCTCGAGGATGGGGCTGAGCTGCTTGCACGGGCCGCACCAGTCGGCCCAGAGGTCGACGACGACCGGGACCGTCATCGAGCGCTGGATGACCTCGGCCTCGAACGTCGCCTCGGTGACGTCGACGACGACCCCCGCGCCGGCAGCGCCGGCACCCCCGACCGCTCCCCCGCCGGCGGCCGCCGGCGCGGGGCGCGAGGCGGCCTGGGCACGGGCGGCGAGGGCGCTCAGGTCGACCGCGCCGTAGGCGTTGAAGTTCGAGGGCGTCGTCATGCCCCCCATCCTCCCCGACGAGCCGCCGCCACCGCCCCCGGGTCCGGCGTCCTCACTGCGCCCGGCGCTGCGGCGGCCGGGGCGCGAACGGCGCCGGGCCGCGCAGGTCCAGGACGCGGGCCCGCGGCGGTCCCGGTGGCTCCCCGGTGCGGCGGGTCCGGCGCCAGCGCTGGGCCCGGCGCGCGGCCGAGCGCAGCTGGGCCTCGGCGCGCGTCAGCGGGGTGGGCTTCAGCGGCAGGGACTCCAGCGGGGGCACGCGCGTGCTGCGCGGCCCCGCGAAGACCCGCTGCGCCGCCAGGTCCACCCGGGAGCGGGCCGGCAGCTGGCGCAGCGCCCGCTCGAGCGACTCGTCCACCTCGCCGTCGGTGACCCTCCCGTTCTCGTGCGCCGTCAGCAGGGCCCGTACGAGCTCGTGGTGCTCGTCCATGAACGCCTCCGCAGGGTGGAGGTAGCCATGCGGGGGCCCGTCCCCCGTACCGCGAGTGTGTGCTCGCGATGTTGCAGGCGCAAGCCCCGGGCACCGAGCCGGGTCAAGGGCCGGGAGCGCGCTCAGTCGTCCTCGCGGCGCCGGACGATCATGGTCCGGTCGTCCGCGGGCGTCAGCTCGCCGGGCTCGGTGGCGAGCTCGCTGGCGCCGGGCGGGGCGTCGTCGTCCTCGTCGACCGGGGTGCCGTCGCCCGCGTCCTCCGCCGGCGGCGGGCTGCCGTACATCCCGGCGTCGCCGAAGATCTCGCTGGAGAGGCGGGCGTAGAGGACGTCGGGGTACGGCAGCGGGGTGATCCGGTGCAGCGCCTGGTCCTGGCCCGCCGACTCCATGACGAAGGTGCCCCAGCCGTACTCCGCGAACAGCCGGCCGATGAGGGGGCGCTCGTAGGTCATGTCCGTGACCTTGCGCAGCGGCATCACCGCGAGCTTGCGGGTCAGGACGCCCGTCCCGAGCATGATCCGCCGGTCGGTGATGATGAGCCGCTCCTGCCACCACTCGAGCACCTGCCAGGCGAACCACAGGGCGGTGACGAGCAGCACCACCCCGGCCACGTCGAGCACGGGGCTCCCTGCGTCGACCGCCGACGCCAGCCAGCCCATGAGCGCGGCGACCCCGAGGAGCACGAGCAGGGGCACCGTCAGCCGTACGGGGTGCCAGCGCACCTCGGCGACGAGCCGCTCGTGCGGCAGCAGGAAGCGGCGGGCCCGCGAGCTCTCGGCGTCGAGGAGGACCACGTCAGTCCGGCGTCAGCTCGTCGAAGAACGTGAGGATGGCCTCCGCCGCGTCGCGCAGCGTCGTACCGACGTCGCGGACCAGCTCCGCCGACTCGTTGGGCGCGGTGACGAGGAAGTAGACGACGAACGCGGCCAGCAGCCAGCCCAGGGCCTTGCGGAACACGACGCCTCCACTGGGCAGCACGGCAGCAACGGTACGGCGCATTGCTACCACCGGCGAGGACGGCTGCCGGTGAGGCGCGCCGGGCCCTCAGGCCGCGACCGGCTCCCGCCGCTGCGCCGCGAGCGCGGCCTCGTCCTCGCGCAGCATCCGGCTCTCGACCCACAGCGGCGCGACCGGGAGCACCGAGGCCCCGATGACGACGGCGGCGCGGCCCAGGGACCAGCGCCGGCGGCGCCACACGTCGAGGGCGAGCAGGACGTAGAGGACGAACAGCGCGCCGTGGACCGGCCCGAGCACCTTCACGCCCACCTCGTCCTGCGGCCCCGTGTACTTCAGCAGGGTCGCCACGAGCAGCAGCAGGAACGACACCGCCTCGGCGACCGAGACGTAGCGCAGGCGGGTGGCGGCGTTGCTCATCACCGCTCCAGGATGGCGCCGCCGGCCGCCCCGTCGCCCCGCCGCACCGCGTGAGGTCGCGCACAGGCCGGGCACAGGGGGCGCGTGCTGCCCGACCTCGTCGCCCCCGCCCCGCGGGTGCTCTTCTGCGTTCCGGCCGCCGGCGCCTGCTCGGTCGAGCGGGGGCACTACCACTCCGCGCGCGGCGACGCGTTCTGGCAGCTCCTGCACGCCAGCGGCCTGGTGCCGGTGCCGCTGGGCCCGGCGGACGACGCCCTCCTCCCCCGGCACGGCCTCGGCCTCTGCGACCTCGACCGCGCGCCCGGCGGCGGCTGGGAGGTGGCGGCACTGCGGGACCTCGTGCGGCGCACCGGCCCGGGGTGGGTCGCCCTCGAGGGCAAGGGCGCGGCCGCGGCGGTCGCCGGGCGCCCGCAGCCGCTGGGGCCCGTGCCGTGGACCCTCGAGGGCGCCCCGGTCTTCGTGCTCCCGAGCTCGAGCGGGGCGAACCGGCGGCGCGACTACGACGGGCGCCCGGACCGGCTGTCCTGGTGGCGCCAGCTCGCCGGCCTGGTCGGCGCCGCCGCCGCCCCGGGCCGCGGGTAGGTTCGGCGCGTGGCTCTCCTCCTGGCCGAGCAGGCGCTGCTCCTGGCCCTCGACGACGCGACCGGCACGCAGGGCATGACCTGGGCGGGCGACGCCGGGCTGGCCGCCGCGCTCCTGCTCGACCTCGGCGAGCGCGACCTGCTGCGGGTCGACGACGGCGAGCTCACCGCCGTCGACGGGCCGGCGCCGGAGCACCCGGTGCTGCGCGACGCGTACCAGGCCCTGCGGACCTCGGACCGGCGGCACGACGCCAAGGGCTGGGTGGACCGCCTCCAGCGCGACCTCAAGCCGCTGCCGGAGCGCCTGGCCCGCGGCCTCGTCGAGCGCGGGGTGCTGACCGAGCAGAGGACCAAGGTCCTCGGCCTGTTCCCCACGACCCGCTTCCCGCAGGCGGACCCGGAGCCCGAGCGGGAGCTGCGCGCCCGGCTGCACGAGGTGCTGGTCACCGGGCGCGCGCCGAGCGAGGAGGAGGCGCTGCTCATCGGCTTGCTGGAGCCGCTCGACCTCGTCGGCGGCGTCGTGCCCAAGGAGCACCGGCGCGCCGCCCGCACCCGGGCGCAGGAGATCGGCGAGCAGGGCGTCGCCGGCACCGCGGTCCGCCAGGCCGTGCAGGAGGTCCAGGCCGCGGTCATCACCGCGGCCGTGATCGTCCCCGCGGTCACCACCACCCTCAGCTGACCGGCTCGTCCCCCTGCGCCCGGCGCCGCTCCGCCGCGCGCCGCTTCCCCTCGTGCATCGCGCGCACCCGCGCCACGGGGATCGCGCGGCCCTCCTCGAGGACGTCTGCGGGCACCGGGCTCGGCGCCGGCATGAGGTCGCGCCACGGGTCCGCACCGCCGAGCAGCGCCGCCGCGGTCGTCGCCGTCGCCTCCCCCGGGCGCACCCGCTCCAGGTCCTCCCACGCCACCGGCACGCTCACCGGCAGGCCCGGGCGCGCCCGCGGGCTGTACGCCGCCACGAGCGTCGCGCCGCCGGCGCGGGTCGCGTCGAGGAACACCCGCCCGCCGCGCTCGGCCCGGACGAACTCGGTCGTCGCGAGCACCGGGTCGAGCCGCTCCGCCCGCGCGGCCAGCGCACGGGTCGCCGCCGCCGCGTCCTCCACGGGCAGCGGCTCCACCGGCACCACCACGTGCAGGCCCTTCGCCCCGCTCGTCTTCACCGCGCCGGCGAGGCCGGCCGCCGTGAGCGTGCGCTCGACGAGCCGCGCCGCCCGTACGACCACCGCGAACGGCGCGCCCTCCGGCGGGTCGAGGTCGACGACGAGGCGGTCCTGCGTCGGGCCGTCGCTCAGCGCCGGGTGGTACTCCACCGCCCGCTGGTTCGCGAACCACAGCAGCGTGCGCCGGTCCTGGCACAGCGGGTAGACGACCTCCTTGCCCGCCTGCGTCCGGCGGGCCACCCGCTCGACCCACGGCGGGGCGTACCGCGGGAGGTTCTTCTGCATGAACGGCGCCTGCCCGGGGCGCACCCGCACCACGGACAGCGGCCGGTCGCGCAGCTCGGGCAGGATCCGGTCGGCGACCGCGTCGAGGTGCTCGACGAGGTCGCGCTTCGTCCCGCCCGTGGCCTCCGACAGCGGGCCGTCGAGGTGGGTGAGCTCGACGCCCTCGCGGACCTCGCCGCTCAGGTGGGCTCCGCCCCGTCCTCGGCCGGGTCCGCGTCCGCGTCGACGGAACCGCCCTCGGCCTGCGGGCTCAGCGAGCCGTGGTCGCGGTACGCCCCGTCGTCCGGGTCGGTCTCGCCGGGGTCGCCGCCGTACGTCGGCTGGGACACGTCGCCTCCTCGTGCTCGGGTACGCCCGCCTGCCTACCCGCGCGGCGGGTCCTCACCCGGGCCCGGGGTCAGACGGCGGCGAGCAGGGCGTCGGCGGCGGCGTACGGGTCGGTCTCCCCCGCGAGCACCCGCTCGGCCGCGGCCCGCAGGACCGCGCCGTCGCGCACCCCCCCGACCCGCTCGCGCACCGCCTGCAGCGCCAGCGCCTCGACCTCGCGCTGGGCCCGCAGCAGGCGGCGCTCGCGCCCGGCACCGGTGGACCCCTGCCAGTCGCGGTGCCCGTCGAGCGCCGCGAGCAGCTCGTCGAGGCCCTCGCCGCGGGACGCGACGAGCGGCAGCACCGGCGGGCGCCAGTCGCCGGGCCCGGGCGGGGCACCGAGGGTGAGCGTCTGGCGCAGCTCGCGCACCGTCTCCTCGGCCCCGTCGCGGTCGGCCTTGTTGACGGCGAAGACGTCGCCCACCTCGAGGATGCCGGCCTTGGCGGCCTGCACCGCGTCGCCCGCGCCCGGCGCGAGGAGCACGAGCGTGGTGTCGGCGAGGCCCGCCACCTCGACCTCGCTCTGCCCCACCCCCACCGTCTCGAGCAGCACCACGTCGCAGCCCGCGGCGTCGAGCACCCGCAGGGCCTGCGGCGTGGCCCGGGACAGCCCGCCGAGGTGGCCGCGCGAGGCCATGGAGCGGACGTACACGCCGGGGTCGAGCACGTGCTCCTGCATCCGCACCCGGTCCCCGAGCAGCGCGCCGCCGGTGAAGGGCGACGACGGGTCGACGGCGAGCACGCCGACGCGCAGCCCCCTGCCCCGGTACGCCCGCACGAGCGCGCTCGTCGTCGTCGACTTGCCGACGCCGGGCGGGCCGGTGAGGCCCACGACCCGGGCCCGGCCGGTGCGCGGCGCGAGCGCGGCCATCACCTCGCGCAGCTGCGGGGCGCCGTCCTCGACGAGGCTGACGAGCCGCGCGACCGCCCGGGGGCTGCCCTCCTGCGCGGCGGCGACCAGGGCCGGGACGTCGACGGGGCGCGGCACGAAGGGGCGGCCTCAGGCGCCGGGCACGCGCACGACGAGGGCGTCGCCCTGCCCGCCGCCGCCGCACAGCGCCGCGACGCCGGTGCCGCCGCCCCGGCGGCGCAGCTCCAGCGCCAGCGACAGGACGATGCGCGCGCCGGACATGCCGACCGGGTGGCCGAGGGCGATGGCGCCGCCGTTGACGTTGACCTTCTCCGGGTCGACGCCGAGCTCGCGGGTGGACTGGATGCCGACCGACGCGAAGGCCTCGTTGATCTCCACGAGGTCGAGGTCGTCGACGCCGAGGCCCTCCTTGGCCAGCGCCCGGCGCACCGCGTTCGCCGGCTGCGACTGCAGGCTCGCGTCGGGGCCGGCCACGACGCCGTGCGCCCCGACCTCGGCGAGCCACTCCAGCCCGAGCTCCTCGGCCTTGGCCCGGCTCATGACCACCACGGCGCAGGCGCCGTCGGAGATCTGCGAGCTCGACCCCGCGGTGATGGTCCCGTCGGGGGCGAAGGCGGGGCGCAGCTTGGCCAGCAGCTCGGCCGTCGTGTCGGCCCGCACGCCCTCGTCGGTGTCCACCACGAGCGGCTCGCCGCGGCGCTGCGGCACCGTGACGGGCACGATCTCCTCGTCGAACCGGCCGTCCTTCTGCGCCCGCGCCGCGTTCTGGTGGGACCGCGCGCTGAACGCGTCCTGGTCCTCGCGGCTGATCCCCAGCCTCGCGTTGTAGCGCTCGGTCGACTCGCCCATCGCGCACTGGTCGAACGCGCAGAACAGCGCGTCGTGGGCCATCGCGTCGAGCACCTCGATGGAGCCGTACTTGGTGCCGGTGCGCGAGCCCGGCAGCAGGTGCGGCGCCTGCGTCATCGACTCCATGCCGCCCGCGACGACGACCTCGAACTCGCCGGCGCGGATGAGCTGGTCCGCCAGCGCGATCGCGTCGAGGCCGGAGAGGCAGACCTTGTTGATCGTGAGCGCGGGGACGGTCATGGGGATGCCGGCCTTGACGGCCGCCTGCCGGGCCGGGATCTGGCCGGCGCCGGCGAGGATCACCTGGCCCATCACCACGTACTCGACCTGCTCGGGCGCGACCCCCGCGCGCCGCAGCGCGCCCTCGATCGCGACGCCGCCGAGGTCGGCCGCCGAGAGGTCCTTCAGGGAGCCGAGCAGCCGCCCCATGGGGGTGCGTGCCCCGGCGACGATGACGGACCCGCTGCCTGCCACGACTGCCTCCCACGACCGTCCGGACCGGGCCCCGTCGCCCGTACGCTGCAGCCTATGCCTCCGCTGCTCTCCCGGATCGACCACGTGGGCGTCGCGGTGCGCGACCTCGACGCCGCCGTCGCCTTCTACGAGACGACCTTCGGCATGCGCAAGGTGCACGAGGAGGTCAACGAGGAGCAGGGCGTGCGCGAGGCGATGATGGCCGTCGGCGACGGCCCCGACCGGGTGCAGCTGCTCGCGCCGGTCTCCGACGCCTCGCCCATCGCGAGGTTCCTCGAGCGCAGCGGCGAGGGCGTGCAGCAGGTGGCGTACGCGGTCGACGACGTGCGGGCCGCCGCCGACGACCTGCGGGCCAAGGGGCTGCGGCTGCTCTACGACGAGCCGCGCCGCGGCACGGCCGGCTCCCAGGTGAACTTCGTGCACCCCAAGGACGCCGGCGGCGTGCTGGTGGAGCTCGTGCAGGCGGCCCGGCCCTAGGCTCCGCCCGGGGCGGGACGCGCGGCGCGGCCGCAGGGCGGGAGGGGTGGCGTGACGCAGGACGCGGGGGGCGGGACGGGCGCGGAGCGGGAGCGCGCCCGCGCCGAGCAGGAGCGCCGCCGGGCCGAGCAGGCGGCCGGGGCCGCCCAGCAGCACGCCGAGCGGGCCGAGGGCGCCGCCGACGTCTCGGTCGAGGCGGCGCAGGTCGCGGAGGTCGAGGCGGCGCAGGCCGCCGAGGCGGCCGAGGCGGCGACGGTCGTCGACGAGCGCCTCGAGACGCTCATCGACGAGAAGCGGATGCCCGAGCACCCCGAGCCGTTCGGGCACCCCGGCCGGCCGCTGTCGCGCAACAGCCCCTTCGTCCTCGGCTTCCTCGCGGCGCTCGGCGTGCTGCTGGCGTACTACCTCGTGCAGGTCGTCACCGACGCCCGCTCGGTGATCGTGCTCATCGTCGTGTCGATGTTCCTCGCGATCGGGCTCAACCCCGCCGTCGAGGGGCTCATCGACCTGGGCATGCGCCGGGCCCGCGCGGTCCTCGTCGTCTTCGCCGGCGTCATCGCCGCCTTCGTCGGGTTCGGCTTCGCCGTCGTGCCGCCGCTGGTCGAGCAGACGACGGCGCTGGTGGAGACGCTGCCGGACCTGGTCGGCGACCTGCAGCGCTCCGAGCGGGTCCGCGAGCTCGACGAGCAGTACGGCGTCCTCGACCGCGCCCAGGAGTACCTCGCCAGCGGCAACGTCGGCGAGCAGGCGTTCGGCGGCATCCTCGGGGTCGGTCGCGTGCTGCTCAGCACGGTGTTCAGCGCCTTCACCGTCCTCATCCTCACGCTCTACTTCCTCGCCTCGCTGCCGGCGATCAAGCGGCAGGCGTACCTGCTCGTGCCGGCGTCGCGCCGCGAGCGCGTCACGCTGCTGGGCGACGAGATCCTCTCGCGCATCGGCAGCTACGTCGGCGGTGCCGCGACCGTGGCGTTCCTCGCCGGCATCAGCTCGCTGGTGTTCCTGTCGGTCATCGGCATCGACTACGCCCTGCCGCTGTCGCTGCTCGTCGGGCTGCTCGGCATCGTGCCCGTCGTCGGCGCCACGATCGCCGGGCTCGTGGTCTGCGCCGTGGCGTTCGGCGAGAGCGTCGGGCAGGGCGTGGCGTGCGTCGTGTTCTACCTCGTCTACCAGCAGGTCGAGAACTACGTGCTCTACCCGCGCATCATGGCCCGGTCGGTCGACGTGCCGGCCGCGGCGACCGTCATGGCCGCGCTCATCGGCGGCGCGCTGCTCGGCGTCGTCGGGGCGCTGCTGGCGATCCCGGTGGCCGCGGGGGTCCTGCTGCTCGTGCGCGAGGTCTGGATCCCGCGCCAGGAGCGGCTCTAGCGCTCAGGGCAGCGGGTCGAGCTGCTCCATCGGGCCGTCCCACTCGGTCGGCAGCGGGCCGTGCCGCGGCAGCACCCGGGCGACGACCTCGTCGAGCACCCGCTTGACGTACGGCTCCCCCACCCAGAGGTGCTTGGCGCCCTCGACCGGGACCAGCTCGGCGTGCGGGATGCGGGCGAAGCGCTCGCGCGCCTCCGGCGGCTGCAGGAAGTCGTCGTGCTCCGGGACGAGGCACACCACCGGCTTGCCGCTGGCCGCCCAGGCGTCGAGGTGCTCCGCCTGGCTGTAGCGCAGCGGCGGCGAGAGCAGGACGGCGCCCTCCACCGACGGGTCGAGGCCGTGCATGAGCGCGAGGTCGGTGCCGAACGACCAGCCCACGAGCCAGCGGTGCGGCAGCGGCGGGTCGTCGGCGAACTCGGCGTACTCGATCGCGGCGGCGACGTCGAAGCGCTCGCCCTGCGCGGCGTCGAAGGCGCCCTGGCTCGTGCCGTGCGGGCTCGTCGTGCCGCGGGTGTTGAACCGCAGCACCGCGATGCCGGTCAGCGCCGGCAGGCGCGCGGCGGCCTTCTTGAGCACGTGGCTGTCCATGAACCCGCCCGCCGTCGGCAGCGGGTGCAGCGCGATGACCGTGGCCACCGGGTCGCGGTCCACCGGCAGCGACAGCTCCGCCACGAGCTCGAGCCCGTCGGCCGTGTGCAGCGTCAGCGGCACCCGCCGCGAGGGCAGCGCGCTGTTCGCGCGGATCGGACGAGGGGCCACGCCCCGGAGGCTACCCGCCCCCGGGACGCGGCCCCGGCCGCCGTACGGGCCCTCACGAGCCCCAGGAGCCTCAGGAGCGCGGCGCCGCCCCGCCGCCCCCGGCGGCCGCCGCCGTCGCGGCCATGGCCGGCGCCCGGTCGGGCAGCGACGCCGTGCTCCAGCCGTAGGTCGCCACCGCGTGGGCGATCGCGTCGGCGCTGGTGTCGAGCGCGTGCACGTTGACGTTGCCGACCAGCTCGTTGCCGTACGCCCGGCGCAGCTGGCGGTAGGTCGCCCGGTCCGCGCCGTCGGTCACCGGCGAGAGCGAGTCGCAGCGCGCGTGGTAGCAGGGGTCGTAGTCCGCGACGATCCCGCCGTACCGCTCGACCTGCTCCTCGGTCTTGTCGCCCTCGGCGCCGGTGAAGAGGCCGCCGGACGGGATGCCCGCCAGGATGAACGCCTGGTAGTCGCTGCGCCCGGAGAACTCGGTGTCCTCGTAGGGCAGGCCGCGGCCCGTGAAGTAGCGGTTGAAGAGGCGCTCGATCTGGGCCGACCCCTCGGGCCCCTGCACGCTGTCGGGCAGGCTCGCGTCGCCGTCGTAGACGCCGCGGAAGTAGTTCGGCGAGCCGACCATGTCGAAGTTGAGGTAGAGCCGGATCGCCGCCGCCTGCTCCTCGGTGAGCGAGGCGACGTACTCGTTGGACCCGAGCAGGCCGGCCTCCTCCGCGCCCCAGAAGGCGAACCGGACCTTGTTGCGCGGCCCGTCCCCCCGCTTCGCGAGCTCCTCGGCGACCTCGAGCAGCGCGGCGGTGCCGCTGCCGTTGTCGTTGATGCCCGGCCCCTCCGGGACCGAGTCGAGGTGACCGCCGAGCATGACCACCTCGTCGGCCCGCCCGCCGCGCGTCTCGGCGATGACGTTGCGCGTCGTGGACGGCGTCACCGTGGTGTCGGCGGCGATGCGCACCGTCGTGCCGACGAGCTCGCGGCCGAGCGCGTAGCTGACGCCGACGGTCGGGATCGTCACCGTGTAGCCCGCGAGCGTCGGGTTGAGCGTGTCGTTGCGGTCGTCGACGCCGGGCGTGCCCTCGTTGTAGATGATCGCCGCGGAGGCGCCGGCCTCGCTCGCGTTCTGCGCCTTGAGGCCGAAGTCGCACGTGCCGCGCTGCAGCAGGGCCACCGCGCCCTCGGGGAAGCCCTCGAAGTCCTCGGGCTCGCAGCCGGAGTCGTTGCTGCTCGGCGCCGGCCCGGGCGGCTCGGTGACGTCGACCTCCGTGACGACGCCCTCGCCCTCCCCGTTGCCCGTGTACGACGCGGTGAAGTAGTCCGTGCCCTCCTCGAACGTGCGCGCCGTCGGCGCCAGCTGCTCGAACTCCGTCGGCGCGTTCACCGTGAAGAGGTCGAAGTCGAACTCCTGCGTCGTCACCCGGTAGCCCGCCTGCCGCAGCCGCTGCGCGACGTACCGCGCGGAGCGGTCGTAGCCCCGCGTCCCCGAGGCGCGCGTGCCGCCGCTCTGGTCCGCGATGCTCTCGAACTGCGCGAGGTTGCGCAGGATCGCGTCCACGTCGACCGCCCGCTGGAGCTGCGCGCTGCGCCCGCCCCCGCTGCCCTGGGACGCCCCCGCGGCTCCCGCGACGCCCCCCGTGACCGAGGCCGCCAGCGCCGCCGCCGACCCCACCGCCACCACGCGCGACCACCGTCGCGCCCGACCTGCCCGCATGCCGCCTCCCGAGGTCCGGGCGACCCCCTCGTCGCCCTGGGTGCCGGGGAACCTACGTCGCGCCGGGGACGGTGGGAACCCCCTCAGCGGCTCAGCTCGACGATCCCGTGGACGGTCTCGGGGCATACCGGGGCGACCCAGGCGCGGACCGCGGACGGGTCGCCCCCGCCGTCCCACGTCGCGGTGAGCGACCCGGCCTCCCCGGCGGGCAGCGCCCACGCGCGGACCCGGGAGGGCAGGTCCGCGGGGAGCACGCGGCCGTACTGGTCCAGGACCCGCTCCACCTCGCGCGCGCCGGGCTCCAGCGCCGCGGCGTCCCCCTCGGCCCGCACCTGCAGGGCGCCGGGCGGCGGCAGCACGAGGACCGTCGTGGTGCAGTCCCGGCGGCGCTCGGGCACCGGCCCGTCGGTGGCCCAGCGGGCCGTCGCCACCGTCGCGCCGCCGTCCCGGGCCACCTCCAGCGTCCCGTCGAGCAGCGGGTAGCGCGGGGCCAGCACGACCCGGACGAGCAGCACGGCGACCAACAGCAGGAGGCCGGCGGCCAGGGCCGACCGGCTCGCGGCGGCCGTCACCGCAGGTGCCGGGGGGTCGGCCGTCGGCGCCCGCGCGCGGACCAGCAGGGGGTGTGCCAGTGCCGCCGGTCACCCGGGCCGCCGAGCCCGGCCAGCTCGTCCGCCGGCCACGCGACGACGTGCGGCACGCCCGCCGCCACCTCCTGGTCGCACCCCGGGCAGCGGTACGCCTTCGGCGACCCCCCGACCCGCTGCACCACCCAGTCGCCGCCCGGGCCGTCCTCGACCGTGCGGTGGCCGAACGGGCGCGGGGGCGCGGGCTCGTACGACTGCCGCCGGTTCCGCCGCCCCACGCCCGCCTCCCGGTCGCCCGCCCGTGCCGTCGCCGCGCCTGCCCGCCGTGCGCAGGAGGCGGCCCTCTCGCGCACCCAGCGTGTCAGGGGCGCCCTGCGCGCGGACGGGCGGGCGGCGCCGGCCGGTAGCCTCACCGCCCGTGCGCCTCGTCATCGCCCGCTGCAGCGTCGACTACGTCGGCCGCCTGACCGCCCACCTGCCGAGCGCCACCCGCCTCGTCCTCGTCAAGGCCGACGGGTCGGTGTCGGTGCACGCCGACGACCGCGCGTACAAGCCGCTGAACTGGATGAGCCCGCCCTGCACCCTGCGCACCGAGGTCGACGAGGACGGCCGGGGCACCTGGACGGTCACGAACAAGGCGGGCGAGCAGCTCCTCGTCCGCGTCGAGGAGGTCCTGCACGACTCCTCGCACGAGCTCGGCGTCGACCCGGGCCTCACCAAGGACGGGGTGGAGGCCCACCTGCAGGAGCTGCTGGCCGACCAGATCGAGCGGCTCGGCGACGGCTGGCGGCTCGTGCGCCGCGAGTTCCCCACCGCCATCGGACCGGTCGACATCCTCGCCCGCGACGACACCGGCTCCACCGTCGCCGTCGAGATCAAGCGGCGCGGCGAGATCGACGGCGTCGAGCAGCTCACCCGCTACCTCGAGCTGCTCAACCGCGACCCGCTGCTCGCCCCGGTGACCGGCGTCTTCGCCGCGCAGGAGATCAAGCCGCAGGCGCGCGTCCTCGCCGGGGACCGCGGGATCCGGTGCGTGACGCTGGACTACGACACGATGCGCGGGGTCGACGACGCGGAGTCGCGGCTCTTCTGACCGGCCCAGACCGGCCGTCCGACGCAGGAGGCTCACGTGCGGGTGATCGTCATCGGGGCGGGCGTGGTCGGGCTGACCGTCGCGGTCCGCCTCGCCGAGGCGTCGCACGACGTCCACGTGCTCGCCCGCGACCTGCCGCTGGAGACCTCGTCCGCGCACGGGCCGCTGCTGTGGCACCCGCCGCTGCCGCACGCCGGCGACCGCGAGCAGCGCTGGGCCGACGAGACCCGCGCGTGGCTGGCCGGGCTCGAGGAAGGGGCGGGCGTACGGGCGCTCCCCGGGCGCGAGCTGCGCCGCACCGTGGGCGCCGCGCCGCCGTGCGCCCCGTCACCGCGGCGCGTCCCGCCCGCCGAGCGCCCCGGCGGCTACGCCGACGGCTGGTCGTGGGACGCCCCGGTCGGCGACCCCGCGGTGCACCTGCCGTGGCTGCGCGGGCGGCTCGAGCACCTCGGCGGCACCCTCACCCGCGCCTCGCTGCCCGCGGTCCCGGCGCAGGCCGGCGCGGTCGTCGTCGCGGCCGGGCTCGCCTCCCGGGCCCTCGGCGGCGACCCCGGCGTCGTCCCGGTCCGCGAGCAGCTCGTCCTGCTCGACCGCGGCGGCCTGGACGCGTGGGCGCTCGACCGGTCCGAGGCGCGCCGGCCCGTCGTCGTCGCCCCGTACGGTCCCTTCACCGCCGTCGGCTCCGCGCTCGAGGAGGGGTCGTACGACACCGCGCCCGACCCCGACGCCGCGGACGCGCTGCTCGCCCGGGCCCGCGCCGTGGTGCCGCGCCTGGCCGGGCAGCGGCCCGTCGCGCACCGGGTGCTGCTGCGCCCGGGCCGCGGCACCCCGCGGGTCGAGGCGGAGGACCGGCAGGGGCGGCGGGTCGTGCACTGCTACGGGCACGGGACGGCCGGCTGGAGCCAGGCGTGGGGCTGCGCGGGCGAGGTCGAGCGCCTCCTCGCCTGAGCGCCGGCGCGCCGCATGATCCGCGCGCGGCGCGGGGACGCAGGGGTGGTGCGAGCCATCACCTACAGCACCGCCGGCGGCAGCGACGTCCTGCGCCTGACCGAGCGCCCCGAGCCCGTCCCGGGACCCGGCGAGGTGCGGGTCCGCGTCGCGGTGAGCGGGGTCAACCCGACCGACTGGAAGTCCCGCAGCGGGGCCACCGGCGCCGGGCCGTCCGCCGAGTCGGTGCCCAACCAGGACGGGGCCGGCACCGTCGACGCCGTCGGCGAGGGCGTCGACCCCGCCCGGGTCGGCGAGCGCGTGTGGCTCTGGGAGGCCGCGTGGCAGCGCACCGACGGCACCGC
This sequence comes from Vallicoccus soli, assembly GCF_003594885.1. Taxonomy (NCBI): domain Bacteria; kingdom Bacillati; phylum Actinomycetota; class Actinomycetes; order Motilibacterales; family Vallicoccaceae; genus Vallicoccus; species Vallicoccus soli. The sequence goes on along the minus strand of NZ_QZEZ01000001.1, from coordinate 936,388 downwards.
CCAGGAGCTCGTCGCGCTGCCCGCCGAGCAGGCGGTGCCGCTGCCCGAGGGCGCCGGCCCCGAGCTCGGCGCCAGCCTCGGCATCCCCGCGCTCACCGCGCACCGCTGCCTGACCGTCCACGAGGCGGGCCCCGACCACCTCGCCCCCGGCGCGCTCGCCGGGCGGCGCGTGCTGGTGCAGGGCGGGGCGGGCGCGGTCGGCAACGCCGCCGTCCAGCTCGCGCGGTGGGCGGGCGCCGAGGTCGCCGCCACGGTGAGCAGCCCGGAGAAGGCGGAGCTGGCGCGCCGCGCCGGGGCGCAGCACGTCATCGACTACCGGCGCGAGGACGCCGCCGCGGCCGTGCGCGCGGCGTTCCCGGAGGGCGTCGACGTCGTCGTCGAGGTGGCGCCGGCGCAGAACGCCGCGCTCGACGCGGCCGTGCTGGCCCCGCACGGGGTCGTCGCGGTCTACGCGAACGACGGCGGCGACGAGGCGGCCCTGCCGGTCCGCCTGCTCATGGGGCCGAACGCCCGGTGGCAGTTCGTCCTCGTCTACACCGAGCCGCGGGCGGCGAAGCTGCGGGCGGTGCAGGACGTGTCCGCCGCCGTGACGGCCGGGGCGTTCCGGGTCGGCGAGGAGCACGGGCTGCCGCTGCTGCGCTTCCCGCTCGAGCGCACGGCCGAGGCCCACGACGCCGTCGAGGCGGGGGCGGTGGGCAAGGTCCTCGTCGACGTGCAGCCGGCCTGACCGCCGCCGTGCTCCCCGAGGCCGTCTCCGCCCTCACCCCCCGCCCGGTCCGCCGGGTCGTCATGGGGCAGTGGTGGCGCGACCTCGCGTTCGTCCACTGGGCCGTCGAGCCCGCCCGGGTCCGCCCCCTCATGCCGCCGGGCGTGCGGCCCGACGAGCACGACGGCGCCACGTACGTGGGCCTCGTGCCGTTCCGCATGGTCGACGCCGGCCTGCTGCGCGGCCCGGCGGTGCCGTGGCTCGGCACGTTCCTCGAGACCAACGTGCGGCTCTACTCCGTCGACGCGCAGGGCCGGCGCGGCGTGGTCTTCCGCTCGCTCGACGCGGACCGGCTCGCCGTCGTGCTCGGCGCGCGGGCCGCGTACGGCCTGCCCTACTGCAGCGCCGCCATGGCCTTCCGGCGCGACGGCGACGAGGTCTCGTACGCGACCCGGCGCCGCTGGCCGCCGGACCGCACGGCCCGCAACCGGGTGCGCGTGCGGGTCGGGGCGCCGGTCGCCGAGCCCACCCCGCTCGAGCGCTTCCTCACCGCCCGCTGGGGCCTGCACAGCCGGTGGCTGGGGCGCACGACGTACGTCCCCAACGAGCACGCCACCTGGGACCTGCGCCGCGCCGAGCTGCTCGACCTCGACGACGGCCTCGTCGCCGCCGCCGGGCTGCCGGGCGTCGTCTCGCGCCCGCCGGACTCGGTGCTCTTCAGCGACGGGGTGCGCACGGTCTTCGGGCCGCCGCTGCTGGGCTGAGGCCGCCAGTTCCGCGGGAACCGCAGAAGGCGCCCTTCTCGCGATCTAGCCGCCACAGGGGCACCTTCTGCGGTCCCCCCGGGACCGTCAGGCGCGCGCGCCGACCTCGTCCGCGTAGCACCACCGCCAGGTCTCTCCCGGCTCGAACGAGCGCACGACCGGGTGCCCGGCCGCGTGGAAGTGGCCGGTGGCGTGGCGGGCCGGGGAGGAGTCGCAGCAGCCGACGTGCCCGCACTCGAGGCACAGCCGCAGGTGCACCCACGTGCCGCCGGCGCGCAGGCAGTCCTCGCAGCCCTCGGCGCTCGGCGCCGGGTCGGCGCCCGACGTGTCCAGGTGCGCGCAGTTCGCCATGGTCCGTCCCTCCGGTCACCGGGCTGTTCGCCCACAGCATGCCGCCGGCGGCTGTCCCGCGGGGGCCGTCGCGACGTAGGTTCTTGCCGAGCCGCAGCGGCGCGGCCCTCCAGGGGCGCCGCTGCGCCCGCCGCCCGAGCCCGGAGGTGGACGCCAGGTGCCCGCAGACCCCACGGCCCTGCTGCTCGCGACGGAGGCGTCCGGCCCGCCGCCGTTCCTCGCGCCCACCGCCGCGCTGGTGCTCGCGGCCGCCGTGATCGGCTACCTCTCGGTGCGCATGCGCGTCGTGCCGATCGTCGGGTTCCTGCTCGCGGGCGTCGTCATCGGGCCCGCGCAGCTGGGGCTCGTCGAACGCCAGGAGGCGGTGGAGTCGGCGGCCGAGGTGGGCGTCATCCTCCTGCTCTTCACCATCGGCATCGAGTTCTCGCTCCAGCGGCTGCTGCAGATCAAGCGCTACATCCTGCTCGGCGGCGGGCTGCAGGTCGCCCTCACCGCGGGCGCGACGACCGGCGTCCTGGCCCTCGGCGGCGTGGACTGGCGCGACGGGCTGTTCACCGGCTTCCTCGTGGCGCTGAGCTCGACGGCGATCGTCCTCAAGGTGCTCGGCGACTCCGGGGAGAGCGGCACGGTCCGCGGGCGCCTCTCGCTGGCGATCCTCATCTTCCAGGACCTCGCGGTCATCCTCATGGTGCTCGTCGTGCCGCTGCTCGGCGACGACGGCGGCGAGGGCGGCGGCGCCGGGCCGCTCGGTCTGCTCACCGCCCTGGGCACCGCGGCGGCGGTCATCGCGGTCGTGCTCGTCCTGGCCCGCCGGGTCATGCCGCCGCTGCTCGAGCGCGTCGCCCGGCTCTGCTCCCCCGAGGTGTTCCTGCTCGCGGTGGTCGCGATCTGCCTCGGCACCGCGTACCTCACCGCCCTGGCGGGCGTCTCGGTCGCGCTCGGCGCGTTCCTCGCCGGCCTGGTGGTCAGCGAGAGCCGGCACGCCTCCCACGTCTTCGGCGAGATCATGCCGCTGCAGATCCTCTTCAGCGCGGTCTTCTTCGTCTCGGTCGGGATGCTGCTCGACCTCGGGTACGTCGTCGAGAACCTCCCGCTGCTCGCCGGCCTGGTGCTGCTCGTCGTCGCGGTCAAGGTGACCGCCACCGCGGTCGCCGGGCTGGCCCTGCGCAAGCCGGTCGGCACCGCCCTCGGCACCGCGCTGCTCCTCGCCCAGGTCGGGGAGTTCTCCTTCGTGCTCGACACCGTCGGCGCCGAGCACGGGCTCTCGCCGTTCGGCCTCACCGAGGACGGCTCGCAGGCCCTCGTCGCCACGACGGTGCTGCTCATGGTCCTCACCCCGCTGCTCTCGGCGGCCGGGCGGCTCGCCGACGCGCGCCTGGGCCGGCGCCGCGCGGTGCTGCCGGCCGTGCCGCAGCAGGGCGCCGGGGGCGGTCCGGAGGGCCGTACGGGCCACGTGGTCGTCTCGGGTTGGGGCGCGGCGGCCCGGGCCCTGGCCCTGGACCTGCGCGGGCGCGGCGTCCCGGTCGTCGTGACCACCCTCAACCCGGACGGGGCGGCCGAGGCCGAGGCCGACGGGCACGAGGTGGTCCGCGGCGACGCGACCAAGCTGCCGGTCCTGCACGCGGCCGGCGTCCAGGGGGCGTCGGTCGTCGTCATCCCCGAGGACCGCCCCGAGGAGGCTGCGCGGATCGCCGCCGTGGTGCGCGGCACCAGCGCGGCCCGCATCGTCGTGCGCCCGACCGAGGCCGGGGCCGACCCGGCGACGCTCGACGACCTCGCCGCCGCCGGCGTGGACAAGGTCGTCGACCCGGACCGCTCCAGCCACGGCATGCTCGCCAAGAGCGTGCTCGCCGAGCTCCCCGGCGTCCCGACGACCGTGCCGCCCGCCGGCGCCACCCGGGTCGACACGACCCGGCTGGTCCACTACGCCGTGCCGTCCGACGCCTGCCCGCACGCCGCGCTGTCGGTGCCCGTGCTGCCCTCGGCCATGGGCTGCGAGGAGTGCCTGCGCGACGGCGACACCTGGGTGCACCTGCGGCTGTGCTTGTCCTGCGGGCACGTCGGCTGCTGCGACTCCTCCCCCGGCCGGCACGCCCGCGCCCACGCCGGCGAGCACGAGCACCCGCTCATGGCCTCGGTCGAGCCGGGCGAGACCTGGGCCCACTGCTTCTACGACGGCACGACGATCCCCGCGCCGGCCCGCTCGCCCTGGGACGCGGCGCTGGACGTGACCGACGACCGCACCGACCGCACCGACCGCACCGACCGCACCGACCGCGCCGGCGAGCGCACGGAGGAGCGCGCGTGAGCGACGCCCGTACGACCCCCGAGGGGCGCGCCGAGCGCCCCGTGCTGCTGACCGTCGACGACGACCCGGGCGTCTCGCGGGCCGTCGCCCGCGACCTGCGCCGCCGGTACGGCGACAGCCACCGGGTCGTGCGCGCCGAGTCCGGCGAGCAGGCGCTCGAGGCGCTGCAGGAGCTCAAGCTGCGCGGCGGGCGCGTGGCGGCGATCCTCGCCGACCACCGCATGCCGGGCCTGTCCGGCGTGGAGTTCCTCGAGCGGGCGATGGACCTGTTCCCGCGGGCCCGCCGCGCGCTGCTCACCGCGTACGCCGACACCGACGCCGCGATCCGCGCGATCAACGTCGTCGACGTCGACCACTACCTGCTCAAGCCGTGGGACCCGCCGGAGGAGAAGCTCTACCCGGTCGTCGACGCGCTGCTCGAGGCGTACGCGGCGAGCGGTGACCACGAGGTCACCGAGACCAAGCTCGTCGGGCACCGGCTCAGCGGCCCCTCGCACGCGCTGCGCGACTTCCTGGCCCGCAACCAGGTGCCCTACCGCTGGTACGCGGCCGACGAGCCCGAGGGCGGCCGGCTGCTCGCGGCCGCCGGGCTGGGCCCGGACGACGTGCCCGTGGTCGTCACCCCCGACGGGCGGGCGCTGGCGCGCCCGGCGCCGGGCGACGTCGCCGCGGCGGTCGGGCTGTCGACCGCGCCGGCCGAGGACTTCTACGACCTCGTCATCGTCGGCGGCGGCCCGGCCGGGCTCGGCGCGGCGGTGTACGGCGCGAGCGAGGGCCTGCGCACCGTCCTCGTCGAGCGCGAGGCCACCGGCGGGCAGGCCGGGCAGAGCTCGCGCATCGAGAACTACCTCGGGTTCCCCGACGGCGTCAGCGGCGCGCAGCTCACCGACCGCGCCCGCCGCCAGGCCGCGAAGTTCGGCGCCGAGGTCCTCACCACCCGCGAGGCGGTCGGCCTCGAGGCCCGCGGCCCGGCCCGGCTCGTGCGCCTCGACGACGGCAGCGCCGTCGCGGCGCACGCGGTGATCCTCGCGACCGGGGTCTCCTACCGCCGCCTCGGCGTGCCCGGCGAGGACGCCGTCTGCGGGGCCGGGCTCTTCTACGGCTCGGCCGCGGTCGAGGCGCCGGCCTGCCGCGGGCAGGACGTCATCGTCGTGGGCGGCGCCAACAGCGCCGGGCAGGCCGCGGTGTTCCTGTCCCGCGAGGCCAAGAGCGTCACCATCGCGGTGCGCGGCGCGGGCCTGGAGGCGTCGATGTCGCACTACCTCATCGAGCAGGTGCGCGCGATCGACAACATCGCGGTGCGCACCGGCACGGTGGTCTGCGGGGTGCAGGGCGAGGACCGGCTCGAGCGGGTCATGCTGCTCGACACCGCCACCGGGACCACCGAGGAGGTCCCCTGCGGCCTCGTCTTCGTCTTCATCGGCGCCGCCCCGCGCACCGACTGGCTCGACGGCGCGGTCGCCCGCGACCCCCGCGGGTTCGTGCTCACCGGCGCGGACCTGCTCGTCGACGGGCAGCGGCCGGCCGGCTGGTCGATGGAGCGCGACCCGTACCACCTCGAGACGAGCCTGCCCGGCGTCTTCGTCGCCGGCGACGTGCGCTCGGACTCGGTCAAGCGCGTCGCCTCCGCCGTCGGCGAGGGCGCGATGGCGGTCACGCTCGTGCACCGCTACCTGGAACGGCTGTGACGGAGGGCGTCGTGGAGCGCATCAGCACCGAGGAGCTGCGCGGGCTCTTCCTCTTCGAGCAGCTGGGCGAGGCCAAGCTGGCGGCGGTGCAGGGCATCGCCCGCGTCGAGGAGCACGCGGCCGGCACCGCCCTCTACACCGAGGGCGAGCCCGCGACCTGCTTCTACGTGCTGCTCGAGGGCGAGCTGCTGCTCACCCGGCGGGTCGGCAGCGGCGAGGTCGAGATCACCCGCTCCTCCCAGCGCGGCGCGTACTGCGGCGCCACCGCGGCGTGGGTGGGCGAGCGGCTCCCGCAGGTCTACATGAACAGCGGCCGGCTCACCGCCGACGGGCGCCTGCTCGTGCTCGACGCCGCGGACTTCGCCGGGCTCGTGCGCGCCTGGTTCCCCATGGGGATGCACCTGCTCGAGGGCCTGGTCATCGGCAGCCGCAACACCGAGGAGCGCGTCAGCCAGCGCGAGCGGCTGCTCGCCCTGGGCCAGCTCTCCGCGGGGCTGACGCACGAGCTCAACAACCCCGCGGCCGCCGCGGTGCGCGCCACCGCATCGCTGCGCGAGCGCGTCGCGGGCATGCGCCACAAGCTCGCGATGCTCGCCGACGGGCACATCGCCCCGGCCGCGCTCATGCGCATCGTCGACCTGCAGGAGGCCACCGTCGAGCGGGCGGCGAAGGCCGCGCGCCTGTCCCCCATGGAGCTCTCCGACCTCGAGGACGAGGTCGGCGACCACCTCGAGGCGCTGGGCGTCATGGGGCCGTACGACCTCGCCGCGGTCTTCGCGCCCGCCGGGCTCGACGTCGCGTGGGTCGACGGGGTGGGCGACGCGGTCGGGCCCGGCCTGCACGAGCCCGCCCTGCGCTGGCTGGCGTACACGGTCGAGACCGAGCAGCTCATGCGCGAGATCGAGGACGCGACGGAGCGCATCTCCACCCTGCTCGGAGCGGTCCGGCAGTACTCCCAGATGGACCGGGCGCCGTACGAGGACACCGACGTCGTCGAGGGCCTGGAGAGCACCCTCGCGATGTTCGCGGCCAAGCGCGGGGACGGCATCCGCGTGGTGCGCGACTACGCGCCCGACCTGCCGCGCGTGCCGGCGTACACCGGCGAGCTCAACCAGGTCTGGACCAACCTCATCCACAACGCGGTGCAGGCGATGGAGGGCCGCGGGACGCTGACGCTGCGCACCCGGCTCGACGAGGCCGGCGGCTGCGTCGTGGTCGAGGTGTGCGACACGGGGCCCGGGGTCCCGCCCGAGCTGCAGCGGCGGATCTTCGAGCCGTTCTTCACGACCAAGCCGGTCGGCGAGGGCACCGGGCTCGGGCTCGACATCTCCTTCCGCATCGTCGTGCAGCGCCACGGCGGCGACCTGCGGGTGGAGTCGGTGCCGGGCGACACGCGGTTCGTCGTCGCGCTGCCGCTGCAGGGCGCCCGGGTCAGCTGAGCGGCGGGCGCCCCACCTCGTCGGCGAAGCGGGCGAGCAGGGCGCCCAGCCGCGCGACGTCCTCGTCGCTCCAGGCGGCGAGGGTGTCCTGGAGCCATCCCGTACGGGCCCGCACCGCCCGCTCGCGCAGGCCCCACCCGCGCTCGGTGAGCACGAGCGCGGTGCGCCGCGGGTCGACCGCGGACGGGCGGCGCTCGAGCAGGCCGGCCGCCGCGGCCCGGTCCACGAGCCGGCTCGCCGTCGAGGGCGCCACGTCGGCGAGCTCGGCGACGTCCACCACCGCCACCTCCGCGCCGCGCTGCGCGCCCCGCGCGCACGCCTCGACGACGAGCAGGCTCGACATCTCCACCGCCGTGCCGCCGTCGTCGACGAGCCGCGAGCGCGAGGCGCTCCACAGCCGGCGCAGGCGCAGCAGCGCGTCGTCGACCTCGACCACTCCCCGGCGCACAGGTGTACCGTACATGCATGCCTCCGCTCCTCGTGACCGGCGCGACGGGCACCGTCGGGCGGCCCCTCGTGGCTGCGCTGCACGCGACCGGCGCCGACGTGCGCGCCGCCTCGCCCCACCCCGGCCCCGGCGGCGTCACCTTCGACCTGCGCGACCCCGGCACGTGGGACGCGGCCCTGCGCGACGTGCGCACGATGTTCCTGCTCCGCCCGCCGGACGCCGCCCGCGTCGAGCGCGACGTCGTGCCGGCGGTGGCCCGCGGCCGCCAGCTGGGCCTGCGCCACGTCGTCCTGCTCAGCGTGCAGGGCGCGGACCGGGCCCCGTTCCTGCCGCACGCGGCGCTCGAGCGCTGGCTGCGCGGCTCGGGCCTGGCCTGGACGTTCGTCCGGCCGTCGTACTTCATGCAGAACCTCACCGGACCCTTCGGTGCCGACGTGCGCGAGCGGCACCGCATCGTCGTCCCCGCGGGCACGGCGCGCACGGCGTTCGTCGACGCCCACGACGTCGCCGCGGTCGCGGCGCGGGCCCTGCTCGACCCCGCGGCGCACGCCGGCCGGGCCTGGACCCCGACCGGCGAGGCGCTGTCGTACGACGAGGTCGCCGGCGTCCTCACCGCCGTCCTCGGCCGGCGGGTCCGGTACGAGCGCCCCGGCGCCCTGCGGTACGCCCGGCACGCGCGCCGCGACCTCGGCATGGCGCCCGCGCTCGTCGCGGTCACCACGGCCCTGCACACCGTCGCCCGGCTCGGCCTCGCCGGCGGGCTCACCGACGACGTGCGCCGGGTGACCGGCCGGGCGCCCACGAGCTTCCTGGAGTTCGCGCGGCGCGAGCGCGCCGCCTGGGAGCCGGCCGCCGGGCCGGCGCGGGAGGAGGGGTCGTGAGGGTCGTCGTCCTCGGCGCCACGGGCGCCACCGGCCGGGAGGTCGTCCCGGTGCTGCTGCGGCGGGGGCACGAGGTGGTCGCCGTGGTCCGCGACCCCTCGCGGGCGCCCGAGGGCGTGCGCGCGGTCGTCGGCGACGCGCGGGACCCGGACGTGCTCCCCCGCGCGCTGCAGGGCGCCGACGCGGTCGTGTCGGCGCTCGGGCCGCGCGGGCGCGACCGCGGGCTGCAACGGGCCGTCGTCGCGGCGCTCGCGCCGGCCATGCTCGCCGCCGGGGTGCGCCGCTACGTCGGCGTCAGCGGCGCCGGCGTCGACGCGCCGGGCGACCGCAAGCGCCGCCGCGACCGGGCCGTCTCCCGGCTCATGCACCTGCTCGCGCCCGGTGCCGTCGCGGACAAGGAGGGCGAGCTGCGGGCCTGGCAGGGCACGGCGCTGGACTGGACGCTCGTGCGGCCGCCCCGTCTGCAGGACGGGCCGGCCACCGGCCGCGTCGAGCTCGACCCCCACCGCTCCACCCGCTCGGTGACCATGCGGCGCGCGGACCTCGCGCAGGTGCTCGCGGACCTCGTGGCGTCCGGGGAGCACGTGCGTGAGGCGCCGTTCGCCGCGACGGCCCGGGGCGCGTAGGGCGCCCGGCGCTCAGACCGCGATGGGCACCGCGGGGCGCAGGCTCTCCGGCAGCACGTCCTCGACCTGCAGGATGCGGTGCAGGCGGGTCGCGGTGAGCAGCCGGGCCAGGCGCGGCGGGACGTGGCGCAGCACCAGGGTGCGCCCGGCGCGGCCGGCGCGCCGGTGCGCGCCGACGAGGACGCCCAGCCCGGTCGCGTCGGCCACCTCGACCCCGGCCAGGTCGACGACCGCGGGCCCCTCGCCGGACTCGATCGCCCGCTGCAGCGCGTCGCGCACGTCGGCCACCGTGGCCACGTCGAGGCGCCCGGCCAGCACGAGCACCGGTCCGTCCGGCGTGGTGTCCGCGGTGATGGTCATGGTCGTGCGCGGAGCGCGGTCGATCGCCTGCGGGACGACGGTCATGCGGGCGGCCTCCCCCGTGCGGGCCCCTGCGGGCGTTCGGGTGTCGCGGCAACGCTAGGTCGCCGCGGGGGCGCGGTCGCGCAGGCGCGGCGGCGTGTCGCGCGCCGGGCCGGGGGTCTGCGGGACGCGGTGTGGCGCCGGGGCGGTGCAGGAGGCACCCTTGCCCGGTGACCGGAGGGCTGGGCTACTGGGCCGGGACGCTCGTCGTGGTCGTCGCGCTGGGCGTGATCCTGCTGCTCATGCGCTGGACGTTCAGCGGCGGCAGCTCCCTCGTGCAGCGGCGCCCGCGCGAGGGCCACGAGGGCGAGTACGGCATCCTCGTCGCCGTCGCGGCCCCCGGCTCGTACGTCGAGGGCGAGCTCCTGCGCCGCCGCCTCGAGGCCGCCGGCTTGCGCGCCACCCTCACCACCACCTCCGACGGGCCCCGGATCATGGTGTTCCCGCGGGACGAGCAGGCCGCGCGGCGGGTGCTCGCGGCCTGAGACCGGGCTGGGGCTGGGGCCGGGGCTGCAGGAGCCGGAGCGTGAGGCGAGTCGGGGGTCCGTACCGGCACCCCGAGGGCTGTGCGGCGTCGCGCGCCGCGACCGCTGGGGGCAAGCCTGTCCGGTTCGCGCACACAGCCACCGGCGTGTCCCGGCCAGAACGGCCGGACACGCCGCCCTGGGAGCCCCGTCGTGTGCGCGAACCGGACACCGCCGGTCCGCCGTGCGCGGCGGCGGGGACCCGCGCCGACGCTGGGCTCAGGCGGGGCTAGTCCCTCGACTGGCGCGGGCCCGGCGCGCGTCCCGCTCCCCTTCGCACATGCAGCCGGCGGCGTGTCCCGGCCGGTACGGCCGGGCACGCCGTTCCCGGAGCACCGTCGTGTGCGCGAAGCGGGCACGACGGTGCCCGTAGGCCGGCGCGGCGCCGGTCGCGGTGGGTCGAGCGGGGCTGGGCGCTGCCGCGCTGGCGCGGGGCCGACGCCGGCACGCTCGGCGCCGCAGCGGGAGCCGGAGCCGCAGCCCCGGCAGCCCCGCGGGCTCAGCCCTCCTGCGGGTAGTCCGGGTCGGGCTCGCGGCGCACGTCGGCGCCGAGGGCGACGAGGGACTCGACGAAGCCGTCGTACCCGCGGTCGATGTGGTGGACCTGGCTCACCAGGGTCTCGCCCTCGGCCACGAGGCCCGCGAGCACCAGGCCGGCGCCGGCGCGGATGTCGCTGGCCTCGACGGGGGCGCCGGAGAGGTGCTCCTTGCCGCGCACGAGCGCGTGGTGGCCGTCGGTGCGCACGTCCGCGCCGAGGCGGGTGAGCTCGTTGACGAAGCGGAAGCGGGCCTCGAAGAGGTTCTCGGTGACCATGGCCGCGCCGTCGGCGACCGCGTTGAGGACGATGAGCTGCGGCTGCAGGTCGGTGGGGAAGCCGGGGTACGGCAGCGTGACGACGTCGACCGCGCGCGGGCGGCGGTCCATCGCGACGCGGAACCCGTCGGCGAGCGCCTCGACGTGCGCGCCCGAGGTCGCCAGCTTGTCCAGGACGATGTCGAGGTCGTGCGGGCGCGCGCCGCGCACGGTGATGTCGCCGCGGGTGATCGCGGCCGCCGCGGCCCAGGTGCCGGCGACGATGCGGTCCGGCACGGTCTCGTGCACGACCGGCTCGAGCCGGTCCACGCCCACCACCTCGAGGGTGGACGAGCCGATGCCGCCGATCTTGGCGCCCATCCCCTCGAGCATGCGGCAGATGTCGACGATCTCCGGCTCGCGGGCGGCGTTGTCGATGACCGTCGTGCCGTCGGCGAGGACCGCGGCCATGAGGAGGTTCTCGGTGGCGCCCACGCTGGGGAAGTCGAGCCAGATCTGCGCCCCGCGCAGGCCCTGCGGGGCGCGGGCGACGAGGTAGCCGTGCTCGTTCTCCACCACCGCGCCGAGCCGCTCGAGGCCCGCGACGTGCATGTCGAGCCCGCGCGAGCCGATGTTGTCCCCGCCGGGCAGCGCCACGTCGGCCTCGCCGCAGCGGGCCACGAGCGGGCCGAGCACGCAGATGGAGGCGCGCATGCGCCGTACGAGGTCGTAGTCGGCCTGGTGCCCCGGCCGCTCCGGCACGGTGATCGCCAGGCGCCGCTCCTCGGGCCGGTAGTCGACCGTGCAGCCGAGCCGGCGCAGCAGCTCGCCCATGATCTCGACGTCGAGGATGTGCGGGACCTCGGTGAGCGTCGTCGTGCCCTCGGCGAGCAGCGCGGCCGCCATGAGCTTCAGGACGCTGTTCTTCGCGCCGGTCACGCGGACCTCGCCGTCGAGCCGTGCGCCGCCGACCACCCGGAACCTCTCCATCCCGGCATCGTACGAGCCCCGGGGGCCGCTCCCCCGCAGCGCGCCGGGAGCGCGGGCGCGCCCTAGGCTCGCGCCCGTGGTCAACCTCACCCGCATCTACACCCGCACCGGCGACGACGGCACGACGTCCCTCGGCGACATGAGCCGCACGACGAAGGGCGACCTGCGCCTGGTGGCGTACGCCGACGTCGACGAGGCCAACTCGCACCTCGGCGTCGCGCTCGCCCTCGGCGACCTCGACCCGGAGGTCGCGGCGCTGCTGCAGCAGGTGCAGAACGACCTGTTCGACGTGGGGGCGGACCTGTCGACCCCCGTCGTGCCCGACCCGCCCCACCCCCCGCTGCGGGTGCGCCAGGACTACGTGGACGCGCTCGAGGCCGCCTGCGACCGCTGGAACGCCGACCTGCCGGCCCTGCGCTCGTTCGTCCTGCCCGGAGGCACGGCCGGGGCGGCGCTGCTGCACGTGGCGCGCACCGTCGTGCGCCGCGCCGAGCGCGCCACCTGGGCCGCGATCGCCGAGCACCCGGGGACGACCAACCCGCTGACGGCGACGTACCTCAACCGGCTCTCGGACCTGCTCTTCATCCTGGCCCGGGTCGACGCGGCGCGCGGCGGCGGGGACGTGCTCTGGAAGCCGGGGGCGCGCCAGTCCTGAGGCTCGTGCGCCGGGTCAGGCCACGTTGGTGCCCTGGCCCGGCGGCGCCGCCTCGAGCCAGGCGAGGAACCCGGTCAGCGCGGAGCCGGTCATGGCCAGGTCGACGTCGCGCTCGAGCTCGCGGCACTCCACGACGACCGCGCCCGGCTGGAGCACGGGGACCTCGGTGCGGTCGGGCTCGCGGCGCCCGACGACGGTCAGCGCGCGGCGCGCGACCCGCTCGCGCGGGCGCAGGGACAAGGAGAAGAGCCGGTACCACTCCAGCGCGCCGCCGTCGTAGCGGCCGATGCCCAGCATCCAGCCGTGCGTGACGCTCTGGCGCACGCCCGGCGGGCCGGCGCGCAGCGAGCAGTCGAACGTGCCGCCCCAGGAGGAGATGAGCCGGCGGCGCGCGGCGTACCCGGCGAGGACGACCGCGACGAGCAGGACCAGCGCGAGGACGACGACGAGCAGGACCTCGGCGGCGCCCACGTGCGGCTCCCCTCCCCCCGCCCCGGTCCTGCGGCGCTCAGCGCCCGCCGGCCACCGACAGGCGGGCGCGGGCCCGGGCGGCCGCGTCCGCGTCGCCCTGCCCCTCCGCCTCGCGCAGGGCCTGCTCGGCCTCGGCGACCGAGATCTCCTCGGCCAGCTCCGCGGCCTCGGCGAGCAGCGAGACCTTGTCGTCGGCCACGGACAGGAAGCCGCCGAGCACGGCCACGACGACCGGCTCGCCGTCGACCGGGCGGATCTCCACGCGCCCGTTCACGAGCACGGCGAGCAGGGGGGCGTGGCCGGGCAGCACGCCGAGGTCGCCCTCGCTCGTCTTGGCCACGACCATCGTCGCCGGGCCGGACCAGACGTAGCGGTCCGGTGCCACGAGCTCGACCTGCATCTGCGCCACGGGGTGCCGCTCCTCGTCTCGTCCTGCGCTGCGGGTGGTGCTGGTCGTACGGGTGGTGCTGGTCGTCCGGGTGGTGCTGGTCCTGCGTGGCCCCTGCCGGGGCCCGACGCCCCGGGGGCGGGCCGGTCGTGCCGGCCCGCCCCCGGTGCGCGTCGTGCGGAGCTGCGGGGGCGCCCCGTCAGCTGTCGAGCTCGCGCGCGTTGCGCTCGAGGTCCTCCAGGCCGCCGCACAGGAAGAACGCCTGCTCGGGCAGGTGGTCGTAGTCGCCGTCGCAGATCTTCGTGAACGCCTCGATGGTCTCCGACAGCGGAACCGTGGAGCCCTCGATGCCGGTGAACTTGGTGGCCATGTAGGTGTTCTGCGACAGGAACCGCTGCACGCGGCGGGCCCGGCCGACGAGGACCTTGTCCTCCTCGGAGAGCTCGTCGATGCCGAGGATCGCGATGATGTCCTGCAGGTCCTTGTAGCGCTGCAGGATGTTCTTCACGCGCTGCGCGGTGTCGTAGTGCTCCTGGCCCAGGTAGCGCGCGTCCATGATGCGGCTGGTGGAGTCCAGCGGGTCCACGGCCGGGTAGATGCCCAGCTCGGAGATCGGCCGGCTGAGCACCGTCGTCGCGTCGAGGTGCGCGAACGTCGTGTGCGGCGCCGGGTCGGTGATGTCGTCGGCGGGGACGTAGATCGCCTGCAGCGAGGTGATGGAGTTGCCTCGCGTGGAGGTGATCCGCTCCTGCAGCTGGCCCATCTCGTCGGCCAGGGTCGGCTGGTAGCCGACGGCCGAGGGCATGCGCCCGAGCAGGGTCGAGACCTCCGAGCCCGCCTGGGTGAACCGGAAGATGTTGTCGATGAAGAGCAGCACGTCCTGGTTCTGCACGTCGCGGAAGTACTCCGCCATCGTCAGCGCAGACAGCGCGACGCGCAGGCGGGTGCCCGGCGGCTCGTCCATCTGCCCGAAGACCAGCGCCGTCTTGTCGATGACGCCGGACTCGGTCATCTCGCCGATGAGGTCGTTGCCCTCGCGGGTGCGCTCGCCGACGCCGGCGAACACCGACACACCGCCGAAGTTCTCGGCGACGCGGTAGATCATCTCCTGGATGAGGACGGTCTTGCCGACGCCGGCGCCGCCGAACAGGCCGATCTTGCCGCCCTGGACGTAGGGGGTCAGCAGGTCGATGACCTTGATGCCGGTCTCGAGAATCTCGGTCTTGCCCTCGAGCTGGTCGAACGCCGGGGGCTGGCGGTGGATCGGCCAGCGCTCGGTGACCTGGAGGGTCTCGCCCTCCTTGAGGTTGAGCACGTCGCCGATGGCGTTGAAGACGTGCCCCTTGGTCCCGTCGCCGACCGGCACCGAGATCGACTCGCCGGTGTCGGTGACGGCCGCGCCGCGGACGAGCCCGTCCGTCGGCTGCATCGAGATGCTGCGGACCATGTTGTCGCCGAGGTGCTGGGCGACCTCGAGGGTGAGCGTGCGCTTCTCCCCGGCGAGGTCCACCTCCACCTTGAGGGCGTTGTAGATCTCGGGCATCGACTCGACGGAGAACTCGACGTCGACCACGGGGCCGATGACGCGCGACACCCGCCCGGTCGCGCCGGAGGAGCCCTGGGTCGGGCTCTCGGTCAGTACGGCTGCCATGTCCTCACTCACTTCCCGCGGTCGCGTCGGCCAGGGCGTTCGCCCCGCCGACGATCTCACTGATCTCCTGGGTGATCTCCGCCTGGCGGGCGGCGTTGGCCGCCCGGGTCAGCGACTTCGCCAGCTCGTCGGCGTTGTCGGTCGCCGCCTTCATCGCGCGCCGGCGCGCGGCGTGCTCGGACGCCGCGGCCAGCAGCAGCGCGTTGTAGACGAGGTTCGTCACGTAGCGCGGCAGCAGGGCGTCGAGCACGCGCTCGGCCGAGGGCTCGAACTCGTAGAGCGGCAGCAGGTCGGGGCTGCCGGGGCCGGCCCCGTGCTGGAATGTGGGGTCCGGCTCGTCCGGCGCCCCGTCGTCGCTGATGAAGCCCGCGGCACCGGTGGCCTCGGAGTCCTCGACGACGAGCGGCAGGATGCGCACGGCCCGCGGCTCCTGCACGCCCATGTTGCGGAAGTGGGTGTAGACGACGTGGATCTCGTCGACGCCGCCCTCCTCCGTCGGGCGCAGGAAGTCCGCGATGAGCGTGTCGGCGATCTCCTTGGCGTCCTCGAAGGTCGGGTTGTCGGTGAACCCGGTCCAGTCCTCGCGCACCTCGCGGCCGCGGAACCGGTAGAAGGACACCGCCTTGCGCCCCACGAGGTAGGGCACGACCTCCTTGCCCTCCTCGCGCAGCAGCGTGGTCAGCGCCTCGCCCTGCTTGATGGCGTTGGAGGAGTACGCGCCCGCGAGGCCGCGGTCGGAGGACACGACGAGCACCGCGGCGCGGCGCGCCTCCCGCCCGCTGGCGAGCAGCGGGTGGTCCACCGACGCCACCGACGACGCCGCCTCGAGCGCGCGCACGATGGCCTCGGCGTAGGGCCGGCTCGCCTGCACGCGCTGCTGCGCCTTGACGATGCGCGAGGCGGAGATGAGCTCCATCGCGCGCGTGATCTTCTTGGTCGCGTTGACGGACCGGATCCGCCGACGGTAGACGCGGAGCTGGGCTCCCACTGGTCAGCGACCTCCCGTCACTGGGCCGCGGTGGCGCCGCCACCGCGCCGGCGCGTGATCGTGGCCTGCTCGACGTCGTCCTCGTCCATGGCGTCCACCGGCTCCTCGTCGCCCAGCAGCGGCTGGCCCTCGGAGGTCGTGAACTGCTGCTTGAACGCCTCGATCGCGCGCTCCATCCCCGCGACGGTGTCGTCGGAGAGGTCGCGGGTCTCCAGGATCGCGTCGTACACGCCCTGGTGCTCGCGCCCGACGTAGTCGAGGAACTCGGACTCGAAGCGGCGGACGTCCTCGACGGGCACGTCGTCGAGCTTGCCCTGGGTGCCGGCCCAGATCGAGACGACCTCGCGCTCGACCGGGAACGGGGTGTACTGCGGCTGCTTGAGCAGCTCGACGAGGCGGGCGCCGCGCTCGAGCTGGGCCTTGGAGGCCTTGTCCAGGTCGGAGCCGAAGGCCGCGAAGGCCTCGAGCTCGCGGTACTGGGCCAGGTCCAGGCGCAGGCGGCCGGCGATCTTCTTCATCGCCTTGATCTGCGCGGCGCCGCCGACCCGGGAGACCGAGATGCCGACGTTGATCGCCGGGCGCACGCCCTGGTTGAACAGGTCGGTCTCGAGGAAGCACTGCCCGTCGGTGATGGAGATGACGTTGGTCGGGATGAACGCCGACACGTCGTTGCCCTTGGTCTCGATGAGCGGCAGGCCGGTGAGGCTGCCGCCGCCGAGCTCGTCGGAGAGCTTGGCGCAGCGCTCGAGCAGCCGGGAGTGCAGGTAGAAGACGTCGCCGGGGTAGGCCTCGCGGCCCGGCGGGCGGCGCAGCAGGAGGGAGACGGCGCGGTACGCGTCGGCCTGCTTGCTCAGGTCGTCGAAGACGATGAGCGCGTGGTCGCCCTGGTACATCCAGTGCTGCCCGAGGGCGGAGCCGGTGTAGGGGGCGAGGTACTTGAAGCCGGCCGGGTCCGAGGCCGGGGCGGCGACGATCGTCGTGTACTCCAGCGCGCCGGACTCCTCGAGCGACTGGCGGATCGCCGCGATCGTGGAGCCCTTCTGGCCGATCGCCACGTAGATGCACTTCACGCGCTTCTTCGGGTCGCCCGAGGCCCAGTTCTCGCGCTGGTTGATGATCGCGTCGATGGCCACGGCGGTCTTGCCGGTCTGCCGGTCGCCGATGATGAGCTGGCGCTGACCGCGCCCGATCGCCGTCATCGCGTCGATCGCCTTGATGCCGGTCTGCAGGGGCTCGCGGACCTCCTGGCGCTGCACCACCGAGGCGGCCTGCAGCTCCAGGGCGCGCCGGCCCTCGGCCTGGATCTCGCCGAGGCCGTCGATCGGGCGCCCGAGCGGGTCGATGACGCGGCCGAGGAAGCCGTCGCCGACGGGGACCGAGAGGATCTCGCCGGTCCGCTTGACCTGCTGGCCCTCCTCGATGCCCTCGAAGTCGCCGAGCACGACGACGCCGATCTCGCGCACGTCGAGGTTCTGGGCCAGGCCGAGCGTGCCGTCCTCGAACTCGAGCAGCTCGTTGGTCATGACCGAGGGCAGGCCCTCGACGCGGGCGATGCCGTCGCCGGCCTCGGCGACGCGGCCCACCTCCTCGCGCGCGGCTGCCTCCGGCTCGTAGGACGAGATGAAGCGGTCGAGCGCGTCCTGGATCTGCTCGGGCCGGATCGTCAGCTCCGCCATGGTGTCCCTGTCTCCCGCGTCTGTGGCTCGTCGGCCACGGTCCTGCCGCTCCCCGCCGTCGGGGTGCGACGTCCGGTCGTACGTCCAGTATCCGTGCTCCGCGGCGCGCTCGGCGCCACGGGGCGTGGGCGGTGCACCGCCCGTGCCGGGGTCAGCCGGCGAGGCCGCGGCGCACCACGTCGAAGCGGCGGGCGACCGTGCCGTCGACGAGCTCGTCGCCGACCTGCACCCGCAGCCCGCCGACGACCGCCGGGTCGACGTCGACGTTGAGCTGCACCGCGCGGCCGTACTGGCGCGCGAGCGCCCCGGCCAGCCGCTCGCGCTGCTGCTCGGTGAGCGGCGTCGCCGCGACGACGTGCGCCAGCAGGCGCTGGCGCCGCTCGGCCGCCACCCGGCCGTGCAGCTCGAGCAGCGCGTCGAGCCGGCGCCCGCGCGGGTGCACGACCGCCTCGCGCACCGCGCGCACCGTCTCCGGCGCGGCCTGCGCGGCGAGGAGGTCCTCCACCAGTGCCGCCCGGTGGTCCGCCGGCGCGGAGGCGTCGGACAGGGCCGTGCGCAGCGCCGGCGCGCCGGCGACCGTGCGCTGGAAGCGGAACAGCTCGTCCTCGTACGCGTCGAGGCGCCCCTCGCGCTCGGCCGCCGCGGCGTTGGCCTGCCCGGCCAGCACCTCGACGCCCGCGACGAGCTCGCTCGGCGCGGACCAGCGCGAGCGCGCGGCCGCGGCGAGCACCTCGACGGTCGGCTCGGAGACCTGCCCGCGCAGCACCGCCTCGGCGAGCCCGGCGCGCGCCTGCTCCCCGCGCGAGGCGTCCGCGAGGGCGCGGCGCAGCCCGACGTTGCCGTCGAGCAGGTCCGCGACCGCGAAGAGCTCCTCGGCGAGGCGCCCGAGGTCGGCCTGCCCGCTGTCCGCGAGCGCGTCGAGGCGCTCGCGGGCCGCGGCCAGCGCCGCCCGGCTCGCGCCCTGCAGCCCGTCGGCCATGCTCAGACCTCCCGGGCGGCGGTGGCGCCGGCGCCCGCGCCGTCGGTGCGGCCCTGCTCGAGGTCGGCGAGGAACCGGTCGACGACGCGCCGCTGGCGCTCGTCGTCCTGCAGCGACTCGCCCACGATCCGCTCGGCGAGGTCGGTCGCCATGCGCCCGACCTGCGTGCGCAGCTCGTTGAACGCCTGCTGCCGGTCCGCCTCGATCTGCTGGCGGGCGGCCGCGGTGATGCGCTGCGCCTCGGCCTGCGCCTGCTCGCGCATCTGGGCGACGATGACGGCGCCCTCCTGGCGCGCCGCCTCGCGCTGGCTCGCGGCCTCGGCCCGCGAGGCCGCGAGCTGGGCGCGGTACTCCTCGAGGGCGCGCTGGGCCTCGGCCTGCGCCTCCTCGGCGCGCGACATGCCGCCCTCGATGGCGTCCTGCCGCTCGGCCAGCACCCGCTCGAAGGCGGGTGCCACCTTGCTGCGCACGATCCAGTAGAGGATCGCGAAGGCGACGAGGCCGACGATGATCTCCGCCGGGTGCGGGATGATCGGGTACGCGTCGGCCCAGAAGCCGCCGTCCTCCCCGCTCACCGCGAGGACGGGCGCTGCTCCGGTCACGAGTGCTCCTCGGTGGTGGGGCTGCTGCTCAGAGGATGAAGGCGAGCACGAGGCCGAACAGCGCGAGGGCCTCGGCCAGGGCGAAGCCCAGGATGGCGATCGGCTGCAGCAGGCCGCGCGACTCGGGCTGGCGGGCGACGCCGTTGATGTAGGCGGCGAAGATGAGGCCGACGGCGATGGCCGGGCCGATGGCCGCGACGCCGTAGCCGAGGACGTTCAGGTTGCCTTCCACAGGTGTTCCTCTTCCTTCTCAGGGCCCGGTGGCGCGGGGCGCGCCCCCGGAGTCGTGGGGGTGGAGCGGTGGGCGGTGCGGCTCAGTGCTCGTCGGCGAGGGCGCCGGCGATGTAGAACGCGCTGAGCAGGACGAAGACGTACGCCTGCAGGAACTGCACGAGGATCTCGAAGAACGTCATGACGATCCCGAGGCCGAAGGCAGGGATGCTCGCCAGGCGGGTGAGGCCCTCGCCGTGCAGCAGGAGGTACTCGCCGCCGAGGATGAAGACGAGCAGGAGCAGGTGGCCCGCGAACATGTTCGCGAAGAGCCGCATGCCGAGCGTCAGCGGACGGGTGATGAAGACCGTCACGAGCTCGAGGAAGAACATGAACGGCACGATCCAGCCGGGCAGGCCCCCGGGGACGAGCCCGCGGAAGTACGCCCCCACGCCCTTGCGGCGGATGCCCACGACGTGGAACGTCACGAGGACCACCGCCGTGAGCGCCGCGGCGAAGCCGATGCGGCTGAAGGTGGGGTACTGCACGAACGGCACGACGCCGAACAGGTTGTTCACCAGGATCAGCACGAACAGGGTGAACAGCAGGGGCACGAAGCGGCGGAAGTCGTGGCTGCCGATGACGTCGCGCGCGATGCCGTTGCGCACGAAGCCGTAGCCGCCCTCGACGATGAACTGGGCCTTGCCGGGCACCGTGCTCAGCCGCCGGGCGACGAGCAGCAGGAGGCCGCCGATGAGGACCACGGACAGGGCCATGACCACCATCGGGCGCGTGATGGCGAACGCGCCGTCGCCGACGAGCGGCTGCCAGAAGTCGGCGACCCCCGGCGCTTCGAAGCTCTCACCGTCGGCGGCGAGCAGCTGGCTCACGGGTTCTCCTCTCGGACGGCCGCGGCCGGCCCGGGCGGGCGGCGGGGCGGTCCTGCGGTGGCGGTCAGGGTCGGGGCGGGCCGAAGCGGAGGTGCACCAGCCACAGCGAGAGGCCGGTGCCGAGGATCATGCCGACCGCGACGAGGAACGAGGTCCCGAGCCAGCGGTCCAGCAGCAGCCCGGCGCCGCCGTAGAGCAGCATCCCCGACAGCAGGTAGGCGATGACCTGGAACGGGTCGCGCTGGGGACCGTCGGGGGGCTCGTGCCCCGTCCCGCCGCGCCGCGCGCCGCTGCCGTCCCCGCTGCTCATCGCCGCCGGGAGCGTAGCAGCCGGCGCCGGTGCGCCCGGACGGGCGGGCCGCGGCCCCGGGGGCCGCGCTCACCGCCACGACAGGCCGTCCGGCTCGACCACGAGGGTGCGGCGGCGGGCGACGAGGCGCACGTGCCCGGCGAGCCAGGCGAGCGAGCCCAGGACGACGGCGGCGGCGAAGGCCGGCGCGGACAGGCCGGGCGCGTCGGCGGCGCCCAGGAGCACCAGCGCGAGCAGGCCGAGCTTGAGCGGGTAGAGCGCCATGACCATGGTCATCGCGAGCCGCGGCTCGAGGCCGGCGGTGCGCGCGGCGACGAGGTGGTCCACCCCGAAGAAGGCCGCGACCAGGGCGCCGCCCGCGAGGGTGCCCACGAGGCCCGGCGCGCCGGCGGCCACCGTCGCGACGACGGCGACCACGGCGAGCGCTGCGGCGGAGGGCGCTGCTGCGCTGCGCAGCGCCGCGGCGTCGTGCCTGGGCATGTCCTCGGCCTTCACTGGTCGGGGGCGGCGGGCTCCGGAGGAACCTAGCACAGCGCTCGCGGCCCCCCGGCGGGCGCGCACCGCCGTGCAGCGCGGCAGTCGCGCAGGTCACAGGGCATGCGGCGGGCCCGGGGCGGGTGCGGGGCGGGGGGGTCGGCCGGCGCGCCCGCGCCCGCGCGCCGGGCCGCGCTACGCCGGGTGCCGGGGGCGCCGCGGCGGGCGGCCGGGGCGGGCCACCGCCCGGTCCAGACCCGCGGTGAGGGCGAGCGCCACGACCGCCGCCGCCGCCACGCCGCGCTCGGGCCAGGGCCCGTCGACGATCGCGACGAGCAGGGTCCCCAGGGCCAGCAGGGCGGCCCACAGGTGCATGAGCCCGACCGCCCGCCGGTGGGAGTGCCCGATCTCCAGGAGCCGGTGGTGCAGGTGCTGCTTGTCGGGGGCGAAGGGCGAGCGCCCGGCGGCGGTGCGCCGCACCACGGCCAGCAGCAGGTCCGCGAGCGGCACGAGGATGACGAGCACCGGCAGCAGCAGGGGCAGCAGCGCCGGGCCGAGGCCGAGCGAGGTGACCCCGCTCGGCTCCACCTTGCCGGTGAGCGTGATCGTCGAGGCCGCGAGCAGCAGGCCGAGCAGCATCGACCCGGAGTCGCCCATGAACACCCGCGCCGGGTGCAGGTTGTGCGGCAGGAAGCCCAGGCAGCAGCCGGCCGTCACGGCCGTGATCATCGTGGGGGTGTCGGCGTACTCGATCCGCTCGACGACCGACAGGATGTAGGAGTAGACGAACAGCGAGCCGGCCGCGATGAGCACGATGCCCGCGGCGAGCCCGTCGAGCCCGTCGACGAAGTTGACGGCGTTGATGGTCACGACGACGACGAGGACGGAGAGCAGCACGCCCAGGGACTGCGGGAGGTACTGCGTGGTCGAGCCGAAGGGCAGCCAGAACAGCTGCACCCCCTGCAGGGCCATGACGCCGCCCGCGAGGACCTGGCCCGCGAGCTTGGTGACCGCGTCGATCCCCCACCGGTCGTCGACGGCGCCGAGCAGGCAGATCACCACCGCCCCGGACAGCAGCCCCCGCCAGTCGGTCTGGCCCGACTCGAAGACGGTCCGCAGCAGCGGCAGCTTGCTCGCCACGAGCACCCCGGCGCAGAGCCCGGCGAGGATGGCGACCCCGCCCATGCGCGGGATCGGGGTGTCGTGCACGTCCCGGTCGCGCACCGGCGTCATGACGCCCCAGCGCAGCGCGAGCCGGCGCACCGGGGCCGTGGTGAGGTAGGTGACCGCCATGGCGACGAGGAGCACCAGCGCGTAGTTGCGCACGGCCTCAGCCCCCCGCCGCCGCGGCGGTGCCCGGCCCCCGCCGCCGGCTCAGGGCCGCGGGTAGGCCGGGTGGCGGGCGACGAGCGCGCCGACGGCGCCGGCGACCTCGCGGGTCGTGGCCTCGTCCTCGGCCTTGACCGCGCGGGCGATGAGCGAGGCGACCTCCTTCATGTCGCCCTCCCCCATCCCCTGGGTCGTGACCGCCGGCGTGCCGACCCGGATGCCGGAGGCGACCATCGGCTTCTGGGGGTCGTACGGGATCGCGTTCTTGTTGAGCGTGATCCGCGCGGCGTCGCAGCGGCGCTCGGCGTCGGCCCCGGTGACGCCGGTCGCCGTGAGGTCGATGAGCGCCAGGTGCGTGTCGGTGCCGCCCGAGACCGGGCGCATCCCCTCGGCGGCGAGGCCGTCGGCGAGCGCCTTGGCGTTGGCGACGACCTGGTGCGCGTACTCCCGGTAGGAGGGCTGCAGGCACTCGCGCAGCGCGACCGCCTTGGCGGCCACCGCGTGCATGAGCGGCCCGCCCTGCGCGAACGGGAAGACCGCCTTGTCGATGCGCTTGGCGAGCTCCTCCCGGCACAGCACCATGCCGCCGCGCGGGCCGCGCAGGACCTTGTGCGTGGTGAAGCAGACGACGTCGGCGTAGGGCACCGGGGACGGGATCGCCCCGCCCGCGACGAGGCCGATGAAGTGGGCGGCGTCGACCATGAACCAGGCGCCGACCTCGTCGGCGATCTCGCGGAACCGCGCGAAGTCGATGAGGCGCGGGTACGCCGTCGCCCCGGCGATGATCATCTTCGGCCGGCGCTGCAGCGCGAGGTCGCGGACCTCGTCGTAGTCGATGAGCTCGTCGTCCTTGCGCACGGTGTAGGGCACCGGCTCGAACCACGTGCCGGAGAAGTTCACCTTCGACCCGTGGGTCAGGTGCCCGCCGTGCGGCAGCGACATGGCCAGCACCTTGTCGCCCGGCTGGAGCAGGGCGGCGTACGCGGCGAAGTTGGCGCTCGCGCCGGAGTGCGGCTGCAGGTTGGCGTGGTCGGCCCCGAAGAGCTCCTTGGCCCGCGCGATGCCGATCTCCTCGGCCTGGTCCACGACGCCGCAGCCGCCGTAGTAGCGCCGGCCGGGGTAGCCCTCGGCGTACTTGTTCGACAGCGTCGAGCCGAGCGCGGCGAGGACGGCCGGGGAGGTGAAGTTCTCGCTGGCGATGAGCTGCAGGCCGCCGCGCAGGCGCTCGAGCTCGTCGAGCACGACGCCGGCGATCTCGGGGTCCTCGGCCTGCAGGGCCCCGAAGTCGGGCCCCCAGAAGGTGTCGTCGGCCATGCGCCTGCTCCTCGCGGGTGGTGCTCGGGGGGACGCCCCCACTCTAGGGCCCGCGCTCAGCAGCAGCGGCGCGCCCGCTCCAGCAGGACGGCGACGGCGACGGCGAGCTCGCCGGGGTGGCGCAGCGGCGCGGCGAAGGGCAGGTGCACGTCGACCCGCTCGTCGACCCGCCCGCCCGCCCGTCCGTCCACCAGCCGGTCCGCCCGCCCGTCCGGGAGGGCGCCGCCCGGTGCGACGCGCAGCCGCAGCCCGAAGCGGTCGACGCCCACGACGACCGGGTCGTGCACCGGTCCCCCGACCACGGCCCCGGCGAGCGCGGCCAGCAGCGCGACCTCGCGCGGGTGGCGGCCCGCGACGTGCTCGAGCAGCTGCGGCTCGTCGTCGACGAGCGGGTCGGGCACCGCGGCCGCGTAGTCCTCCACCGCGACCCGCGCCCGCCCCCGGCCGTCGGCGAGGGTCACGTCGGCGACGTCGAGCCGCACGAGGGTCCACCCCTCGAGGTCCTCCGGCGCGGTCCCGAGGCCCAGGGACGGCGCGAGCCGCGCCCGCTCGGCCCCGTCGAGCTCCTCGGCCCAGCCGTCGAGCCGCACGGTGCCGCGCACCCGGTCCGCCACCGGGACCGGGACCAGCGCCCAGCCCTCGACGACCGCGGCCACGTCGGGCAGCCCGTGCGCGGCGGCCGCGCGCAGCGCCTCCACCACGGGGTCGTCGTCGGCGAGCACGAGCAGCGGCGCGCCGCGCGGGTCGAGCCGGTGCCCGGCGACGAGGGCCTCCGGCGGGTGCGGGCCGCTGCCGCCGTCGAGCAGGCGCAGGACGAGGGTCGGCGCGGCGCGCAGCACGGTCCTGGCGCGCTCGCCCGGCGTCGGCCCGGCGGCGGTGCGCAGCTCCCCGGCGGTGGTGGACACGGCGGCTCCTCTGGGTGGGGTCGGTCCTCGGCGACATGCTTGTAAGGTGAGCCTAACCTGAGTACGACCGGAAGGACACCACCCCGTGGCCAACGCCCCCCGCCCGAAGGTCCGGCGCAGCCGGGCCCTGGGCATCGCCCTGACCCCGAAGTGCGCGCGCCACCTCGACGAGCGGCCGTACCCGCCCGGCCAGCACGGGCGCCGGGTGCGCCGCGGGCAGAGCGACTACGCCGTGCGGCTGCTGGAGAAGCAGCGCCTGCGCGCGCAGTACGACGTCAGCGAGAAGCAGCTGCAGCGGGCGTACGACGCCGCGCACCGCGCCGCGGGGCGCACGGGCGAGGTGCTCATCAGCGACCTCGAGACGCGCCTGGACGCGCTGGTCCTGCGCTCGGGCTTCGCCCGCACGATCTACCAGGCCCGCCAGGCGGTCGTGCACCGGCACGTCGTGGTCGACGGGGAGCGGGTGGACCGCCCGTCGTACCGGGTGCGCCCGGGGCAGGTCGTGCAGGTCGCCGAGCGCAGCCGCGCCAAGGACCCCTTCGTCGTCGCGGCCGCCGGCGCGCACGCCGGCGAGGGCGGGGCGCCGGCGTACCTCAAGGTGGACCTGCCGGCGCTCACGGCGCGGCTCGTGCGGCGCCCCGAGCGCCCCGAGGTGCCCGTCGTGTGCGACGAGCAGCTCGTGGTGGAGCACTACGCGCGCTGACGCGCCCCCGGCGCGGGGCTAGTCCTCGTCCTCGTCCACGACGTCGGGGACGACCTCGCGCAGCCGCTCCAGCGGCGTCGCGCCCAGCCGCAGCACCCGCGGCGGGCGCGACGTCGCGTCCACGATGGTGGAGGGCACCGGCTCCCCCGCCGGCCCGCCGTCGAGGTAGACGGCGACGGAGTCTCCGAGCTGCTCGACCGCCTCGTCGCAGGTCACCGCCGGCGGCATGCCGGTGCGGTTGGCGCTGCTCACCGCCATCGGGCCGGTCTCCTGCAGCAGCTCGATGGCCACCGGGTGCAGCGGCATCCGCACCGCGACCGTGCCGCCGGCGTCGCCGAGGTCCCACTGCAGGCTCGGCTGCGCCCGCAGCACGAGGGTCAGCGAGCCGGGCCAGAACGCCTCGACGAGCTTGCGCGCCGCCTGGCTGACGTCGGTCGTGATGCCGTCGAGCGTCTTCGGCGAGCCCACGAGGACCGGCACCGGCATGTCGCGCCCGCGGCCCTTGGCCTCGAGCAGGTCGCCGACGGCCTCCTCGCGGAAGGCGTCGGCGCCGATGCCGTACACGGTGTCGGTCGGCAGCACGACGAGGTCCCCGCGGCGCACGGCGGAGGCCGCCCGCTCGAGCCCGCGCCGGCGCTCGACCGGGTCGTCCATGGCGAAGCGTCGCAGCACGCGCCGCAGCCTAGGGGCGCCGGCGGGCGCTGACCCAGCGGGGGCGCCCGGCGAGGTCGTCGTGGTCGGCCACGTCGTCCCACCGGCCCGTGGCGGTCAGCACGGCCGGCGCGGCCTCGCCCTGCAGGTCGGCGTGCTCGGAGAGCAGGAGCCCCCCGGGGCGCAGCAGGCGCGCGGCGGTGCGCTCGACGACCCGCAGCGCGTCGAGCCCGTCGTCGCCGGACCACAGCGCGAGGGCGGGGTCGTGCTCGACGACCTCCGGGTCGCGCACGAGGGCGCCGACCGGGATGTACGGCGGGTTGGTCACCACGACGTCGACCGCCCCGTCGAGCTCGGGGAACGCCCCGTCCATGTCGCCCAGGCGCAGGTCGACGCCGGAGCCGGCGAGGTTGCGCGCGGCCCAGGCGTGGGCCTGCTCGGACAGCTCGACGGCGTGCACCCGCGCGGCCGGCACCTCGGTCGCGACGCTCAGCGCGATCGCGCCGGAGCCGGTGCACAGGTCGACGACGACGGGTGCCGCGAGGCGCAGCGCCTCCTCGACGGCCGCGCCGGCCACGAGCTCGGTCTCCGGGCGCGGGGTGAAGACGCCGGGGCCGACCGCGAGGCCGACGTGGCGGAACCAGGCCATGCCGGTGATGTGCTGCAGGGGCTCGCGCCGTCGGCGGCGCTCGACGAGGGGGCCGTACGCGTCGCCCACCGCGGTGAGGCGCCACAGGTCGCGCCGCTCGACGCCGTGGGCGTGGGCCAGCAGCTCCTCCGCGTCGTGCCGCGGCGACGGGACCCCGGCCCCGGCCAGGAGCGCGGCGGCGCGCTCGAGCTCGGCCCGCACGCCCCGGTCCAGCGGACCGGTCACCCGGCGCCGCCGGCCTCGGACGCGGCGAGCCGCGCCGCGGCGTCGGCGTCGAGGAGCGCCTGCACGACGCCGTCGAGGTCGCCGTCGAGCACCTGGTCGAGGTTGTGCGCCTTGTAGCCCACCCGGTGGTCCGAGATCCGGTTCTCCGGGAAGTTGTAGGTGCGCACGCGCTCGGAGCGGTCGACGGTGCGCACCTGCGAGGCGCGCAGCGCCGAGGCCTCGGCGTCGGCGGTCTCCTGCGCGGCGGCGAGCAGGCGGGCGCGCAGGATGCGCATCGCCTGCTCGCGGTTCTGCAGCTGGCTCTTCTCGTTCTGGCAGGTGGCCACGACGCCCGTCGGCAGGTGCGTGATGCGCACCGCGGAGTCGGTGGTGTTGACGCTCTGCCCCCCGGGGCCCGAGGAGCGGTAGACGTCGATGCGCAGGTCGCCCGGGTCGATGTCGACGTCGACGTCCTCGGCCTCCGGCAGCACGAGGACGCCGGCGGCGCTGGTGTGGATGCGCCCCTGCGACTCGGTGACCGGCACGCGCTGCACGCGGTGCACGCCGCCCTCGAACTTCAGCCGCGCCCAGATGCCCTCGCCGGGCTCGTCGGTGCCCCCGCGCGACTTCACCGCCAGCGCCACGTCCTTGTAGCCGCCGAGGTCGGACCCGGTGGCGTCGAGCAGCTCGGTGCGCCAGCCGCGGCGCTCGGCGTAGCGGGTGTACATCCGCACGAGGTCGGCGGCGAACAGCGCGGACTCCTCGCCGCCCTCGCCGGCCTTGACCTCCAGGATGACGTCCTTGCCGTCGTCGGGGTCGCGGGGCACGAGCAGGCGGCGCAGCCGCTCGGCGAGCTCCTCGCGCCGGGCGTCCTGCTCCGCGGCCTCGGCCGCGAACGACGGGTCCTCGCCCGCCAGCTCGCGGGCGGCCTGGGCGTCGTCGCCGGCGCGGCGCCACGCGGCGTACGTCTCCACGAGCGGGGTCAGCTCCGCGTAGCGGCGGCTGAGGGTGCGCGCGGCCCGCTGGTCCGCGTGCACCGCGGGGTCGGCGAGCCGCCGCTCCAGCTCCGCGTGCTCGCCCACCAGCTCGGCGACCGCCTCGAACACCCTGCCTCCCGCTCCTCGACCCGCCCCGTACGCCCCTGGCACGCGAACGGCGCCGGACCCCCGCGCGGGGGTCCGGCGCCGTGGCGGCGACTAGCGCTTGCCGAACCGCTTCTCGAAGCGGGCGACGCGGCCGCCGGTGTCGAGGATCTTCTGCTTGCCCGTGTAGAACGGGTGGCACGCGGAGCACACCTCGGCGCGGATCTGGCCGCTGCCGGACGTGCTGCGCGTGGTGAACGTGTTGCCGCAGGTGCAGGTGACCTGGGTGTCCACGTAGGTCGGGTGGATGTCGGGTCGCATGGAGGCTCCTCGCTGGTGGTGCGGCCGCCGGGTCGGGAGCGCTCGGGTGCGCCGCCCGTGAACCGGGACCTCGGTCAGTGTGCCAGAGGCACGACCGTGGGCGACAACGCGACGGGTGCCCCGCCTGTTCCTCCGCCCGCGCCCGGCAGGTCCACGACCACGCGGGTGCCGCGGCCCTGCTCGGAGGCCACCTCGAGGGCCCCGCCGTGCTGCTCGACGATGCTGCGCACGATGGTCAGCCCCAGCCCCGTCCCCTGCACCGCGGCGGCCGTGGCGTTGCTCGCCCGGAAGAACCGGGTGAACAGGCGGTCCTGCTCCGCGGCGGGGATGCCGATGCCGGTGTCCTCGACCTCCAGGCGCACCCGCCCGTCCGCGACGGCGCAGCGCAGCGCGACGCGGCCCCCCGCGGGCGTGAACTTCACCGCGTTGCTCAGCAGGTTGAGCAGCACCCGCTCCAGCTGCCCCGCGTCGCCCAGGACGAGGGCGCCGGGCGGCACCGCCGCCGGCTCGAGCTCGACGCCGCCGGTCTGAGCGGCGGGGCGCACCGTCGCCGCGGCATGGGCGACGAGGTCCTCGACGGCGACGGGGACCCGCTCGGAGGAGTACGCCCGCGCCTCGATCCGGGACAGCGTGAGCAGGTCCTCGATGAGCAGCCGCAGCCGGCGCGCGTTGCGCTCGAGGACGTCGAGCATCGCCGCCTGCTCGTCGCCGAGCGGGCCCGCGTCGCCGTCGCGCAGCAGCTCCAGGTAGCCGGAGATGCTCGTCAGCGGCGTGCGCAGCTCGTGGGACACGGTCGACAGGAAGTCGGTCTTCGTGCGGTCGAGCTCCTGCAGGCGCTCGACGAGGTCCTGCTGGTCGCGGTAGAGCCGGGCCCGCACGAGCGCGCGGCCGACGTCGGCGGCCACCAGCAGCGCCGCCTCGACCTCCCGCCGGTGCCACGCGCGCGGCCCGCCGGTGGTGACGAGCAGCAGCGCTCCCAGCGCCTCCTCGCCCGAGCCCAGGGGAACCGCGAGCAGGGCCGTCGCTCCGGTGCCGGCCACGGCGGCGAGCGCCGCGCGGGCGGCGTCGCCGTCCGGGTGCGCGGCGTCGGGGACGGCCAGCGCCGCGCCGTCCTCGTGCAGGGGCGCCAGCCAGGGGGCGGGCACGGGGTCGCCGGGGCCCGGCGGGCCCGGGGGCCAGGCGGCCGCCGCGGGGGCCAGCGCGGCGCCGTCGAGGAGCCGTACGAGCGCCGCGTCGGCCCCGAGGGCCTCCCCCAGCAGCGCCACCGCCTCCTCGAGGACCCGCTCGGGGACCGTCTCGTCGCGCAGGCGCCGCCCGAGCGCGTGGGCGACCCCGCGCAGCCGCTCGGTCTCGGCGGCCTCGGCGCGCAGCCGCTCGGCCTCCTCGGCGAGCGCGTCCACGGCGCCGGCCACCGCCCGCACCTCGCGCGGCCCCGTGGCGCGCCCCGTGCGGGCCGTCCCCTCGCCCGCGGCCAGCCGCTGCACGACGCCGGCGAGCGCCACGAGCGGCGCCACGAGCGCCGTACGGGCCTGCCGCGCGACGACGAGCATCCCCGCGAGCGCGACGGCGAGCGCGCCGAGGACGAGGGCGACGGCGAGGCGCCGCACGGCCTCCTCGGCCTCCTCCGCGTCCAGGGCCGTCGCGGTGAGCCGCGCGTCGAGCCGGCCGTTCACGTCGCGGAACGCGTCGACCAGCGCCTTGTTGCGGCGGGTGGCTCCCTCGTCGACGTCCACCTGCGCCGGTGCCAGGGCGGCGACGACGTCGCCGTACGTGCGGCGCCACTCCTGCTCGAGGCGCACCTGCTCGTCCACGAGGGCGCGCTCGGACGGGTCGCCCGCGCGCCCGCGGGCGTCGCGCGCCGCCGCGGCGAAGGCCTCCCGGCCCCGCTCGTACGGCTCGAGGAACTCCCGGTCGCGCGCCAGCCGGTAGCCGCGCACCCCCGTCTCCATGTCCACGACGGCCAGCAGCATGGCGGTCGTGCTCGCGCGGACGAGGTCGGCGCGCGCGGCCCGGTCGCGGCTGCGCTCGGTCAGCACGAGGCCCGCGACGCCCGCCCCGGCGACGAGCAGGAGCAGGGCGAGCAGCAGCGCGAGCGCGGCCGCCAGGCCGTGGCGCAGCGCGGGGGCGCCCGGCGCCGCGGGACGGCCGGGCGCGGGGGGCGGGGGCGCGCTCAGGGCCGCACCCGCGACAGCACCGACTGCACCCGCCCCACGAGCTCGCGGGGGCTGAAGGGCTTGACGACGTAGTCGTCCACGCCGGTCGCGAAGCCGTGCGCGACGTCGGCCTCCTGCGCCTTGGCGGTGAGCATGATGATCGGCAGGTCGGCGGTGGCGTCCTCGGCGCGCAGGGCCGCGCACACCTCGAGGCCGGTCAGGCCCGGCATCATGTGGTCGAGCACGACGAGGTCCGGGGCCTGCTCGCGGGCCGCGGCGAGGGCCGCGACGCCGTCCTCGACGGCGACGACGTGGTAGCCCGCCTGCGTCAGCTTGAAGCCCACGAGCTCGCGGATGTCGGCGTCGTCGTCGGCGACGAGGACGGTCGTCACGGGCGCTCCCCCAGCGGCGTCGGCGTGTCCAGCCCCGCCACGGCGCGCACGACGTCCCGGCGGGTGAACGGCTTGGCCAGCACGCCGCGCACCCCGAGCTGCTGGAGCCGGGGCCCGCGCACGTCGTCGAGGTCGAGCATCGACGTCATGACGACCTCGCAACCGCGCGTGGTCGGGTGCTGACGCAACGACTGTACGACGTCGTAGCCGCTGATCCCCGGCAGGACGACGTCGACGACCACGAGCTGCGGCGGGGCGGCGAGCGCGCGCTCCACCGCCTCCTCGCCGGTCGCGGCGCCGTCGACGCTCCAGCCGAGCCGGCGCAGGTGCGTGGTGAGCAGGCCCCGGACGTCGGCGTCGTCCTCGACGACGAGGGCCCGCCGGGCGGGGGCGGCAGCGGCGGCGTCGGTGGTCACCCCCTCCCCTCGGCGCGGCGGGCCGGGGGCTTGAGCGGGGGCCGTACGCCGACGGGGCCGGCCCGCTGCTGCGGCCCGGCCCCGTCGGGGTGCTGCTGGTCGCTGGTGCTGTGCTGCCGGTCAGTCCTCGACCTGGCGCTGCGGCACCATCGGCGTCGTCTTCTGGACCTGCATGAGGAACTCCACGTTGCTGCGGGTCTCCTTGAGCTTGCCCAGGAGCAGCTCGATGGCCTGCTGGCTGTCGAGCGCGGCGATGACCCGGCGGAGCTTCCAGACGACCTGCTGCTCCTCGCGCGACATGAGGATCTCCTCGCGCCGCGTGCCGGAGGCGTCGACGTCGACCGCCGGGAAGATGCGCTTGTCCGCCAGCTTGCGGTCCAAGCGCAGCTCCATGTTGCCGGTGCCCTTGAACTCCTCGAAGATCACCTCGTCCATCTTCGAGCCGGTGTCCACCAGCGCGGTGGCGAGGATGGTCAGCGAGCCGCCGTGCTCGATGTTGCGCGCCGCGCCGAAGAACCGCTTCGGCGGGTAGAGCGCGCTCGAGTCGACACCGCCGGACAGGATGCGCCCGCTCGCCGGGGCGGCGAGGTTGTACGCGCGCCCGAGGCGGGTGATCGAGTCGAGCAGCACGACGACGTCGTGCCCGAGCTCGACGAGGCGCTTCGCCCGCTCGATGGCGAGCTCGGCGACCGTCGTGTGGTCGCTCGCCGGCCGGTCGAAGGTCGAGGCGATGACCTCGCCCTTGACCGTGCGCTGCATGTCCGTGACCTCCTCGGGGCGCTCGTCCACGAGGACGACCATGAGGTGGCACTCCGGGTTGTTCTGGGTGATCGCGTTGGCGATCGACTGCAGCACCATCGTCTTGCCGGCCTTGGGCGGGCTGACGATGAGCCCGCGCTGCCCCTTGCCGATGGGGGCGACGAGGTCGATGATCCGCGTCGTGTGGATGCCGGGCTCGGTCTCCAGGCGCAGCCGCTCCTGCGGGTAGAGCGGGGTGAGCTTGCCGAACTCGACCCGCTGGCGGGCCCGCTCGGGCTCCGCGCCGTTGACCGTGTCCAGCCGCACGAGCGCGTTGAACTTGTCGCGGCGCTGCTCGCCCTCGCGCGGCTGGCGCACCGCGCCGGTCACCGCGTCGCCCTTGCGCAGGCCGTGGCGGCGCACCTGCTGCAGCGAGACGTACACGTCGTTCGGGCCCGGCAGGTAGCCGGACGTGCGCACGAACGCGTAGCTGTCGTGGATGTCGACGATGCCCGCCACCGGGACGAGCACGTCGTCCTCGGCGACCTCCGGCTCGGCGTCGCCCTGCTCGCGGCCGCGGCGACGGCCCCGGTCCCGGTAGCGCCCGCGGCGCCCGCGGCGCCCGCCGAACTCGTCGTCGTCGTCCTCGGGGCCGGCGCCCTGGCGCCCGTCCTGGCGGTCGCGGCCGTCCTGGCGCTCGCCGCGGTCCCGGTCCTGGCGCTCGCCGCGGTCCCGGTCCTGCCGCTCGCCGCGGCCGTCCTGGCGCTCGGTGCGCTCGCGGCCGTCCTGGCGGTCGCCGTCCTGGCGGTCGGCGTCCTGGCGCCCGTCCTGGCGCCCGTCCTGGCGGTCGCGGTCCTGGCGGTCGCCGCGGCCCCGGTCCTGGCGGTCGCGGCCGTCCTGCTCGCCGTCGCGCGGCTCGCGGCCGTCGCGCTCGGCGTCGCGGCGGGCCTGGCGCTCACGCCGCGAGGGGCGGCGCTCGCGGCGGTCGTCGCCGTCCTGGTCGTCGCGCTCGTCGCGCTCGCCGCGGTCGGCCCGGTCGGCCCGGTCGCCCCGCTCCGCGCGGTCGGCCCGGTCGGCGCGGAGGTCGTCGCCCTGCTCCCCGCGGTCGGCGCGGGCGGCGGCGCGCTCGAGGGCGCGGTCCAGCTCCGGGTCGAGGGTGGGCTGCGGCGCCGGGGCGGGCTGCTGCTCAGCGCTGGTGGTGGTGGGTGCGGCGGGCTGCTCGGCCGTCGCGGGGGCGCTCGGCGCGGCCCCCGCGGCGGGGGCGGCGCTCGGGGCGGGAGCCGGCGTGCTGGGCGCGGCGCTCGGGGCCGCGGCGCCGCCGCCGGCCTGGCGCTCGCTGATGAGCTCGATGAGCTGGCTCTTGCGCATGCGCCCGGTGCCGCTGATGCCGAGCTGGGCGGCGAGCGCCTGCAGCTCCGGGAGCACCATGGCGGCGAGGCCGCTGCCGCGGCGGCGGGTCGTGCGGGCGGGGGCGCCGTTCGTGGCGCCCTCGACGCCGGCGCCGCTCCCGGCGGCACCGGTCGCGGTGGGCTCGACGGCCGCGGGGGCGTCCGTGAGACCGGTGGTGTCGGACACGCTGGGTCCTTCCGTGAGGGAGGTCGACGGCCTGGACGGCGGCCGACCGGTCGTGCTGCCGGCGGGGTGCCGGTCGTGCTCACCCGTCCCGGGGCCGCGGACGGCCGGGGGCGCGGGGGCTACCGGAGCGGGACGGGGGGGCTCTGTGCGGCGGACCCCGGCGCCGACGTCCTGCGCACGGAGGCGGGGGGTTCGGCGGGCCACGGCCTGCTGCGGGAGCGGCCGCCGGGGGAAGGGCCCCGGGGGGTCGTGGCGGAGCACCTGCCCGAAGGGCTCTGGTGCACGACCACCGTAACACCACGGCCCCCGCTGTCCTTCCCCTCCGCGCAGGTTCCGCGCGCCGTGACCGTTCCGCGACCTGCGGCCGACGCAGCGCTCCCCCGCGCGCACGGACCGTGCCCAGCAGCCCGGGGGTGCCCCTCAGGCAGGGGCGGCGGTGGCGCCTTCGGCGCGCAGCGCGAGCACGTGCGCGGCGAACCCCTCCGGCGCGGCCGCCGCGAGACCGGGGGCGTCGGCGGCGGGGACCAGGGCGAGGACCGTCGGCCCGGCCCCGGAGACGACGGCCGGCACGCCGTCGGCGCGCAGGCGCTCGACGAGCGCGGCGGAGCCGGGCATCGCGGGGGCGCGGTACGCCTGGTGCAGGCGGTCCTGCGTCGCGGGCAGCAGCAGGTCCGGGCGCCGGGTCAGCGCCTGCACGAGCAGCGCCGCGCGCCCGGCGTTGGCGGCGGCGTCGGCGTGCGGGACGGTCGCCGGCAGCAGCCGCCGGACCTCGTGGGTGGAGACGCCGCCCGGGGGGACGTACGCGACCGCGGCGGTGCCGGGGTCGGGGTCGTGGCGCAGGACGCCGGTGCGCCCGCCGTCGTCCCACGCGAGGGTGAGGCCGCCGAGCAGGCACGCCGCGACGTTGTCCGGGTGCCCCTCCTCGGCGGTCGCGAGGTCGAGCACCTCCGCGTCGCCGAGCCGGGACGCGCCGTCGTCGACGAGCGCGCGGGCGGCGAGCAGGCCCGCGACGATCGCAGCGGCCGAGGAGCCGAGCCCGCGCGCGTGCGGGATGCGGTTGGTGCAGGCGAGGTGCAGGCCGCCCGGTGCGACGCCGAGGCGGCCCAGGGTCGCGAGGAGGACGCGGGCCACGAGGTGCCGCTCGTCGCGCGGCACGTCGGCGGCGCCCTCGCCCTCGACGTCGATGCGCAGCCCCTCGCCGCGGGGCGTCACGACGACGTCGTCGCCGAGGCCGAGCGCGAGGCCGAGCGCGTCGAAGCCCGGGCCGAGGTTGGCGCTGGTCGCCGGCACGTGCACGCGCACCGGGCGCCCCGTCAGGGCGCTCACCGCCGCGCGCTCACGCGAGGCCGACGGCCTCCGCGGCCGCCTCCACCGTCGCGGGGACGGTCACCGTGGAGACCTCGCGGCCCGCGAGCGCGGTGGCCGTGTCCTTGAGGCCGTGCCCGGTGACCGTGACGACGACCCGCAGGCCCCGCTCGAGCCCGCCGCGGGCGTGCACCTGGAGCAGCCCGGCGACGCCGGCCGCCGACGCCGGCTCGACGAAGACGCCCTCGCGCTCGGCGAGCAGGCGCTGCGCGGCGAGGATCTGCTCGTCGGTGACGGCCTCGACGCAGCCGCGCGACTCGTCGCGGGCCTTCACCGCCAGCCCCCACGAGGCGGGGTTGCCGACCCGGATCGCCGTGGCCACCGTCTCGGGGTCGGGCACCGGCACGCCGCTGACCAGCGGGGCGGCCCCGGCCGCCTGGAACCCCCACATCCGCGGGGCGCGGTCCACGAGCCCGTCGGCGAGGTACTCCTGGTAGCCGAGCCAGTACGCGGACACGTTGCCCGCGTTGCCGACCGGCAGGCAGTGCACGTCGGGCGCGCCGCCGAGCGCGTCGACCACCTCGAACGCCGCGGTCTTCTGCCCCTGCAGGCGCACCGGGTTGACCGAGTTGACGAGGGTGACCGGGTAGCGCTCGGCGAGCCCGCGCACGACGGTGAGGCAGTCGTCGAACCCGCCCTCGACCTGCAGCAGCGTCGCGCCGTGCACCACGGCCTGGGCGAGCTTGCCCGCCGCGATCTTGCCGGTGGGGATGGCGACGACGCAGGTCAGGCCCGCGCGCACGGCGTACGCGGCGGCGGAGGCGCTCGTGTTGCCGGTGGACGCGCAGATGACGGCCTTGGCGCCCTCCTCGGCGGCCCGGCTCATCGCCACGGTCATGCCGCGGTCCTTGAACGAGCCGGTCGGGTTGGCGCCCTCGACCTTCAGGTGCACCTCGCAGCCGGTCAGCGCGGAGAGGTGCTCCGCCGGCACGAGCGGCGTGCCGCCCTCGCGCAGCGTGACGACCGGGGTGGACGCCGACACCGGCAGCCGGTCGCGGTACTCCTCGATGACGCCGCGCCACGCCCGGCCCGTCGCAGCCTGCACCACGCTCACTCCCCCTCCACCCGCATCACGCTGGTCACGCCCTGCACCGCGTCGAGCCCGCGCAGCCCCTCGACGGTCGCCTGCAGCGCCGCGTCCGTCGCGCGGTGCGTGACGACGACGAGCTCGGCGTCGTCCCCGTCGCCGAGCGGGCGCTGGCGGACGGTGTCGATCGACACCCCGTGCTCGGCGAACACCTGCGCGACCGCCGCGAGCACGCCGGCGCGGTCCGCGACGTCGAGGCTCACGTGGTAGCGGGTGACCGTCTCGCCCATGGGGCGCACGAGGAGGTCGGCGTACGACGACTCGCCCGGCCCGCGCCCGCCGCCGACCCGGTGCCGGGCCACGGCGACCAGGTCCCCGAGCACGGCGCTGGCCGTGGGCGCGCCGCCGGCGCCGCGGCCGTAGAACATGAGCTCGCCCGCCGCCTCGGCGTCGACGAACACCGCGTTGAAGGCGTCGCGGACGCTGGCCAGCGGGTGGCTGCGCGGGATCATCGCCGGGTGGACGCGCGCGCCCACCGACTGCCCGTCCTCGGACAGCTCGCAGATCGCGAGGAGCTTGACGACGCTGCCCATGGCCCGCGCGCTCGCCACGTCGGCGGCGCTGACCTCGGTGATGCCCTCGCGGTGCACGTCCATCGCGGTGACCCGCGTGTGGAACGCGAGCCCGGCGAGGATCGCCGCCTTCGCGGCGGCGTCGAAGCCCTCGACGTCGGCGGTGGGGTCGGCCTCGGCGTAGCCGAGCGCCTGCGCCTCCTCCAGCGCCTCGCCGAAGCCGGCGCCCGTCTCGTCCATCTTCGTCAGCACGTAGTTGGTCGTGCCGTTGACGATGCCGAGGACCCGGCGCACGCGGTCGCCGGCGAGCGACTCGCGCATCGGCCGCAGGATGGGGATGGCCCCCGCGACGGCCGCCTCGTAGTAGAGGTCGACGCCGTGCTTCTCCGCCGCGGCGAAGAGCGTCGCGCCGTCCTCGGCGAGCAGCGCCTTGTTGGCGGAGACCACCGACGCGCCGCCGGCCATCGCCGCGAGCACCAGGGAGCGGGCGGGCTCGATGCCGCCGATGACCTCGACGACGAGGTCGACGTCCTCGCGCTCGACGAGCCCGGTGGCGTCGTCGGTGAACAGGGCGGGGTCGACCGGCAGGTCGGGGCGGGGGCGCCCGGGGCGCCGTACGGCGATGCCCGCCAGCTCGAGGGGCCGGCCCACCCGGGCGGCGAGGTCGTCGGCCTGCGTCGTGAGCAGGCGCGCCACCTCGGTGCCCACCACGCCGCAGCCGAGCAGCGCGACGCGCAGCGCCGGCTCGCCCATCTGTCCTCCTCCTGCCAGTCCTCGGTAGGGAGTGTCGCGGCACCGCCCATCCCGTGGACGGTTCGTCCGCGATGCGAGACGCAGGCTAGTCGGTGCCGCGGA
Source organism: Vallicoccus soli (assembly GCF_003594885.1). Taxonomy (NCBI): domain Bacteria; kingdom Bacillati; phylum Actinomycetota; class Actinomycetes; order Motilibacterales; family Vallicoccaceae; genus Vallicoccus; species Vallicoccus soli. The sequence continues at coordinate 898,923 of NZ_QZEZ01000001.1, read as the reverse complement.
CCCCCGCGTCGAGGCGCAGCAGGTCGTCCTCGGTCTCCCCGTGGACGACCACGCGCGCCCGCCCGTCGCGCACGGCCACCACCGGCGGGCGCGGCACGTGGTTGTAGTTGCTGGCCATCGAGCGGCAGTACGCCCCCGTCGCCGGCACCGCCAGCAGGTCCGGCGAGGCGGTGTCCGCCGGCAGCCAGGCGTCGCGCACGACGACGTCGCCGGACTCGCAGTGCTTGCCGACGACCCGCGAGAGCACCGGCTCGGCGCCGGACGCGCGGTTCGCCAGCGAGACCGAGTAGTCCGCGCCGTAGAGCGCGGTGCGGATGTTGTCGCTCATGCCGCCGTCGACCGAGACGTACCGCCGGGACAGCCCCGCGGTGCCGGTGGCGACCTCCTTGACCGTGCCGACCTCGTACAGCGTCACGGTCCCCGGCCCGGCGATGGCCCGTCCCGGCTCGACGGCCAGGCGCGGCACGGGCAGGCCGAGGGCCCGGCACTCGCGCTCCACGATGGTGCGCAGCGCGTCGGCGATGACCTTGACGTCCAGCGGGTCGTCGGCGTCGGTGTACGCGATCCCAAGGCCGCCACCGAGGTCGAGCTCGGGCAGCTCGACGCCGTGCTCGTCGCGGACCTGCCCGAGCAGGCCGACGACGCGGTGGGCGGCCACCTCGAACCCGGCGGTGTCGAAGATCTGCGAGCCGATGTGCGAGTGCAGGCCGACGAGCTCGAGCGAGGACGCGTCGAGGACCCGGCGCACCGCCTCGGCCGCGGCGCCGCCGGCGAGGGAGAAGCCGAACTTCTGGTCCTCGTGGGCGGTGGCGATGAACTCGTGGGTGTGGGCCTCGACGCCCACGGTCACGCGCACGAGCACCCGCTGGCGCACCCGCGCCCGGTCGGCGACGAGCGCGAGCCGGTCGATCTCCTCGTACGAGTCGACCACCACCCGCCCGACGCCGGCGCGGACCGCGCGCTCGAGCTCGCGGGTGGACTTGTTGTTGCCGTGGAAGACGATGCGCTCGGCGGGGAAGTCGGCCGCCAGCGCCACCGCGAGCTCGCCACCCGTCGACACGTCGAGGGAAAGCCCTTCCTCCTGCACCCAGCGGCAGACCGCGGTGCAGAGGAACGCCTTGCCGGCGTAGTAGACGTCGGCCTCGTCGCCGAAGGCGCGGCGGTAGTCGCGGCACCGGGAGCGGAAGTCGTCCTCGTCGAGGACGAACAGCGGGGTGCCGTACGTGTCGGCGAGCTCGCGGACGTCGAGCCCGCCCACCCGCAGCACGCCGTCGCGGCGCTCGGCGCCGCGGGGCCACACCCGCGCGTCGAGGGCGCTGAGGTCGGCCGGCGCGGGCTGGTGGCCGTGCTCGGTCAGCAGGTCGGCGTGCCGGGGGCCGGCGGGGTGCGCGCGCATCACATCTGCTCCGGGGCGCCGACGCCGAGCAGGTCGAGCCCGTTGGCGATGACGGTGCGGGCGGCGTCGTTGAGCCAGAGCCGGGCCCGCGTGGTGTCCGTGGCCCCCTCGTCGCCGCGGGGCAGGATCCGGCAGGCGTCGTAGAAGCGGTGGTAGGTGCCCGCGAGCTCCTCGAGGTAGCGCGCCACGCGGTGCGGCTCACGCAGCTCGGCGGCCGTCGCGACGACGCGCGGGAACTCGGCCAGCGCCAGCAGCAGGTCGCCCTCGCGCTCGTGGGACAGCAGCTCCGGGCGGAACGCCTCCGCCGGGCCGCGCTCGACGCCCAGGTCGCGGGCGTTGCGCGACACCGAGGCCGTGCGGGCGGCGACGTACTGCACGTAGTAGACCGGGTTCTCGTTCGCCTGCCGGGTGATGACGTCGATGTCCAGCGTCAGCGGCGAGTCGGTCGGGTAGCGGCACAGCGAGTAGCGCACGGCGTCGACGCCCGCGAGGTCGACGAAGTCCTCCAGCGTGACGATGTTGCCCGCCCGCTTGGACAGCCGCAGCTCCTCGCCGTCCTTGAGGATCTTCACGAGCTGCCCGATGAGCACCTCGATGTTCCGCTCCGGGTCGTCGCCCGCGCACGCCGCGATGGCCTTGAGGCGCCCGACGTAGCCGTGGTGGTCGGCGCCGAGCATGTAGAGGCACACGTCGAAGCCGCGCGCGCGCTTGTCCACGTAGTAGGCCGTGTCCGAGGCGAAGTACGTCAGCTCGCCGTCGGCCTTGACGAGGACGCGGTCCTTGTCGTCGCCGGAGTCCGTCGTGCGCAGCCACGTGGCGCCGTCCTGCTCGAAGACGTGGCCCTGCTCGCGCAGCCGCGCGAACGCGCGCTCGACGGCGCCGCTCTCGTGCAGCGTGCGCTCGGAGTACCAGACGTCGAAGGAGGTGCGGAACCGGGCGAGGACGTCCTGCTGCTGCGCGAGCTGCAGGCGGTAGCCCTCCTCGCGGAAGCGCACCAGCTGCTCGTCCTCGGGCAGGTCGAGGATGCCGGGCACCTCGGCGACGACCTGCTTGGCGAGTTCGGGCACGTAGTCGCCGTGGTAGCCGTCGGCGGGCACCTCGCGCCCGTGCGCCGCCGCCATGAGCGAGGCGCCGAACCGGTCCATCTGCACGCCGCGGTCGTTGACGTAGAACTCGCGGGTGACCTCGGCGCCGGCGGCGGCCAGGACCCGCCCGAGCGCGTCGCCGACGGCCGCCCAGCGGGTGTGGCCCAGGTGCAGGGGCCCCGTGGGGTTGGCCGAGATGAACTCGAGGTCGACCCGGGTGCCGGCGAGGCGGTCGCCCCGCCCGTACGCCGCGCCGGCCTCGACGACCTGCCGGGCCAGCAGGCCCTGGGCGCCGGCCTCCAGCGTGACGTTGAGGAAGCCGGGCCCGGCGACCTCGACGCCGGCGACGCCCTCCACGGCCCCGAGCCGCGCGGCGAGCAGCTGCGCGACCTCCCGCGGCGGGCGCCCGGCGGCCTTCGCCAGCTGCAGCGCGACGTTGGTCGCCCAGTCGCCGTGGCCCTTCTGCTTGGGGCGCTCCACGCGGACCTCCGCCGGGACCTCGACCCGCAGCTCCCCGGCCTCGACGGCGGCGAGCAGGGCGGAGCGGACGGCGGCGGCGAGCTGGGCGGGGGTCACCGTCCCAGGGTATCGACTGCGCACCGCGGGACCGGACGCGTGCGCGGGGCGCCGGTGCGGCAGGCTGGCGCCGTGACGGCCGGGGGTCAGGTGCGGGAGGACCCGCTCGAGCAGGCCCTGCGCGGGCTGCGGGAGGCGCTCGGCGCGGTGCGCCTGCCGCTGGCGGTGCCCGGCGCCGAGGCGGCCCTCGCGCTGCGCCGCGAGCTGGCCGACCAGCTCGACGACTACGTGCTGCCGCGCCTGGCCCGGCTCGACGCGCCGCTGCTCGTCGTCGTCGGCGGCTCGACCGGCGCGGGGAAGTCGACGCTCGTCAACGCGCTGGTGCGCGCCGACGTCACCCGCCCCGGCGTCCTGCGGCCCACGACCCGGGAGCCCGTCCTCGTGCACCACCCCGACGACGCGCCGTGGTTCGCGCCCGGCCGGCTGCTGCCCGGCCTCGCGCGCACCACGGGCGCCACGGGCGACCCCGGCAGCCTGCAGCTGGTCCCCACCCCCGCCGCGCCGCGGGGGCTCGCCCTGCTCGACGCCCCCGACGTCGACTCCGTCGTCGCGGAGAACCGGCGCCTCGCCGGCCAGCTGCTCGCCGCCGCGGACCTCTGGCTGTTCCTCACCACCGCGGCCCGCTACGCCGACGCGGTGCCCTGGGCGCTGCTGCGCGAGGCCGCCGCCCGCAGCGCGGTCGTCGCCGTGGTCCTGGACCGCGTGCCCCCCGAGGCCGCCACCGAGGTGCGGGCCCACCTCGCCGGGATGCTCCGCGAGGAGGGGCTGGGCCGGGCCCCGCTCTTCGTCGTGCCCGAGGGAGGGCTCGCGTCCGGGCGCCTGCCGGAGGACGCCGTGGCGCCGCTGCGCGGCTGGCTGCACGGCCTGGCCGCCGACGCGCCGGCGCGGGCCGCCGTCGCCCGGGCGACCCTCGACGGGGTGCTGCGCTCGTACGGGCGGCGGGCCGCCCCCCTCGTCGAGGCCCTCGCCGCGCAGGAGGCGACCGGCCGCGACCTGGGGGCGGCCGCCGCGGGCGCGTACGCCGACGCGGTGCGCGCCGTCGACGACGCGGTCCGCGACGGGAGCCTGCTGCGCGGGGAGGTGCTGGCGCGCTGGCAGGACGTCGTCGGCACGGGCGACCTGCTGCGCGGCCTGCAGCGCCGGGTCGGGCACCTGCGCGACCGGGTCACCGCCGCCGCGACCGGGCGCCCGGCGCCGGAGGAGCGCCTCGCCGAGGCGCTGGAGTCCGGTGTCGAGGCCCTCGTGCTCGCGCAGGCGGCGTCCGCCGCGGAGCGCGCGGCGGGGGCCTGGCGGCGCGACCCCGCGGGGCGCGCGCTGCTCGCCGCCGCGCCCGGGCTCGACCGGCCCTCGCCCGACCTCGCCGAGCGCACCGCGCGGGCGGTGCGCGACTGGCAGGGCGCGGTGCTGGACCTCGTGCGCCGCGAGGGGGCGGACAGGCGGCGCACGGCCCGGGCGGTGGCGTACGGCGTCAACGGCGTGGCCCTCGCGGTCATGGTGCTCGTGCTCGCCAGCGTGGGGCCCCTCACCGGGGGCGAGGTGGCGGTCGCCGGCGGGGCGTCCGCGCTCTCGCAGAAGCTGCTCGAGGCGCTGCTCGGCGACCAGGCCGTCCGCTCGCTCGCGGCGCGCGCCCGCGAGGACCTCGAGGAGCGCGTCGCGGCGCTGCTGGGCCAGGAGCGGGAGCGCTACGACGCCCTGCTGGCCCAGGAGGGGCCCCCGACGTCCGCGGAGGCGCTGCGGGCGGCCCTGCACGCCGTCGCAGCGCGGACGGGCGCCCCGTGAGCCTGCTGCGCCGCGCGCGCGGCGCGGACCGGCTCGCCCCGCCCGACGTCTCCGGCCGGCTCGACGCGCTCGCCGGCGCCCTCGACCTCGGCGAGGAGCGGCTCGACCCCGCCCTCGCGGCACCGGCGCACGCCCTGGTGCGCCGGGCCGGGGAGCGCCTGGCCCTGTCCAGCGCCCACACCGTCGTCGCCCTCGCGGGGGCGACCGGCAGCGGCAAGTCGTCGCTGTTCAACGCCCTCGCCGGGCTGGACCTCGCCCGCACCGGGGTGCGCCGGCCCACCACGGCCGAGCCGATGGCGTGCGTCTGGGGCCCGGAGGGCGCCGGCCCGCTGCTGGAGTGGCTCGGGGTGCCGCAGCGGCACCAGGTGGCCCGCGAGAGCGCGCTGGACGGCGACCGGGAGGCCGGCCTGCGCGGGCTCGTCCTGCTCGACCTGCCCGACCACGACTCGACCGAGCTCGCGCACCGGCTCCAGGTGGACCGGCTCGTCGAGCAGGTCGACCTCCTCGTCTGGGTCGTCGACCCGCAGAAGTACGCCGACGCGGCGCTGCACGAGCGCTACCTGCGCCCGCTCGCCCGGCACGGCGCCGTCCTGCGGGTCGTGCTCAACCAGGCGGACCGCCTCTCCCCCGCCGACGCCGGGGCGTGCGCCGCCGACCTGCGCCGGCTCCTCGGCGAGGACGGCCTCGAGGCCCCGGAGGTGCTCGTGGCCAGCGCGCGCACCGGCGCCGGCGTCGCCGCGCTGCGCGAGGACCTCGCGGCGGCCGTGCGGGGGCACGCCGCCCGCGTCGAGCGCGTGGCCGCCGACCTCGACGCGGTCGTGCCGCCCCTGGCGGGCTCGCTGGGCGGGGAGCCGGGCGAGCCGGGGCGCCGCGACGACCTCGTCCGGGCCCTCGCCGCCGCCGCCGGCGTGCCCGTGGTCGCCGACGCGGTCGGCGCCGCGGTGCGGCACCGGGCCGCCGCGACGACCGGGTGGCCGCCCACCCGCTGGCTGCGCCGGCTGCGCCCGGACCCCCTGCGCCGCCTCGGCCTGGACCGCCAGGGCCGCTCGTCGCTGCCCGCGCCGGCGCCCGCGTCCCGCGCCCGGGTGGACCTGGCGGTGCGGCGCACCGCCGACGCCGCCGCCGGCTCGCTCGCCCCGCCGTGGGCCGGGGGGGTCCGGCGGGCCGCCGCCGGGGGCGACGGCGACCTCGCCGACGCGCTCGACCGGGCGGTCGCCGGGACCGACCTCGGCGTCGCCCGCCCTCCGCGGTGGTGGCGCGCGGTGGCGGTCCTGCAGTGGCTCCTGCTGGCGGTGGCGGCGGCCGGGCTGGGCTGGCTCGCGGCGCTGGCCGCCATGGCGTACCTGCAGCTGCCCGAGCCGTCCACCCCCTCGCTCGGCGCCCTGCCCTGGCCCACCGCCCTGCTCCTCGGCGGCGTCGTCGCAGGGCTCCTGCTGGCGCTGGGCGCGCGGCTGGCCGCGCGGGCGTCGGCACGGCGCGCGTCCCGCCGCGCCGTGCAGCGCCTCGAGGGCGCGGTGGCCGGGGTCGCGGACCGGCACGTGCTCGAGCCCGTCGGGGCCGAGCTCGCCCGGTGGCGCGAGGTGCGCCGCCTGCTGGAGCGCGCCGGGGGGTGACGGCCCGCCGACGGGCCGCCGGACGGCCGCGGTCAGAGCCGGGAGCCGCCCCGCAGCCGCGGCAGCAGGAAGAGCACGACCGCGGCGATGACGAGCGCGACGAGGATGAACTTCACGGGGGCGTCCCTCCCTCGGGGCCGCGGTCCGGCCGGGGCCGTCCCCTGCCCGCGGCGGGGCCGCCGCAACCGGCCTCCCGGCCGGTCGGGCCGGTCGGGCCGGTCGGGCCGGTCGGGCCGGTCGGGCCGGTCGGGCCGGTCGGGCCGGTCGGGCCCGTCGGGCCCGTCAGGCCCCGGGCACCCCGGCGAGGCGGCGCACGAGGGCGACGAGCTCGGAGGGGTCGAAGGGCTTGGGCAGGAAGGCGTCCACGCGGGCCACCCGGCTGGCGTCGAGCTCCTGCACGCTCGCCGTCACCATCGCGATGCGCAGCCCGGCGGTGCGCGGGTCGCTGCGCAGGGCGGCGGCGGCCGCGATGCCGTCCAGGCGGGGCATGACCACGTCGAGGGTGACGACGTCGGGCAGCACCTCGGCGGCGGCGAGCCGGTCCAGCGCGTCCTGCCCGTCGACCGCGCGCTCCACCTCGAAGCCCTCGAGCTCGAGGTTGACGCTGATGAGCTCGCGGATGGACTCGGTGTCGTCGACGACGAGCACACGGCCGAGGGGGCTGCGCACCCGCCCAGGCTAGACGCTGGTACTGTCGTCCCGCCTCGAGCCCCCGTAGCTCAGGGGATAGAGCACCGCCCTCCGGAGGCGGGTGCGCAGGTTCGAATCCTGCCGGGGGCACTTCTGCACGTCAGCCGCGCGGCGGCCGTACGAGCCCCTCCTGCACCACGTTGGCGACCAGGGTGCCGTCGGCCGTGAAGACCCGGCCCGTCCCCAGCCCGCGCCCGCCCGAGGCGGACGGCGAGCGCTGGTCGAACAGCAGCCACCCGTCGGCCCGCACCGGCCGGTGGAACCACATCGCGTGGTCGAGCGAGGCGAGCTGCACCTGCGGGCGCGGCACCCCGGGGTGCATCGCCAGGGTCGAGGTGAGCAGGGTGAGGTCGCTGGCGTACGCCAGCACGCAGACGTGCAGCAGCGGGTCGTCGGGCAGGGCGCCGAGCGGGCGCAGCCACACCCGCGTGCGGCCCTCGTCCCCCTCGCCGACCGGCGCGACGAGGCGCACGTCGAGCGGCAGCCAGTCGCGCCACCAGTCGACCCACGGCCCGGTCCCCGGGCCCATCGCCGCCCGCGCGTCGGGCAGGTCCTCGGCGCGCGGCACGACCGGCATGGGGTCGGCGTGCTCGAGCCCCTCCTCCGCCGCCTGGAACGAGGCGGACATGTGGAAGATCGGCCGGCCGTGCTGGCGGGCGACGACCCGGCGGGTGGTGAAGGAGCGCCCGTCGCGGATGCGGTCGACGTCGTAGACGATGGGCCGCCCGGGGTCGCCAAGGCGCAGGAAGTACGCGTGCAGGGAGTGGACCGACCGCTCCGGGACGACGGTGCGCCCGGCGGCGACGAGCGCCTGGGCGGCGACCTGCCCGCCGAAGACCCGCTGCAGGCTGGTCTCGGGCGAGCGTCCGCGGAACAGGTCGACCTCGAGGTCCTCGAGGTCGAGCACCTCGAGCAGGGCGTCGACGGAGCGTGGCACGCCCGCGATGCTCCCAGACGCGCCAGGCCTCCGGACCCGCCGGACCCGCGGGGGCCGGTGGGGTCCGCCGGGTGCCGGCTCAGGCGAGCCCGCGGACCGCCCGCCGCGGCGGCAGGTCGCCCTTGACCGCGGCGACCAGGTCGAGCACCTGGCGGGTCTCCCGGACCTGGTGCACGCGGAAGACCTGCGCGCCCATCCAGGCGCAGAGCGCGGTGGCCGCCAGCGTGCCGGTGAGCCGCTCGCCGACCGGCAGGTCGAGCACCTCCCCGACGAAGTCCTTGTTGCTCAGCGAGACGAGGACCGGCCAGCCGGTGGCGACGAGCTCGTCGAGGCGCCGGGTGACCTCGAGCGACTGCCAGGTGTTCTTGCCGAAGTCGTGCGCGGGGTCGATGACGACGCGCTCGCGCGGCACCCCGAGGGCCACGGCCCGCTCCGCGAGCCCGACGACCTGCCCGAGCACGTCGGCCACCACGTCGTCGTACGCGACCCGGTGCGGGCGGGTGCGCGGCGCCGCGCCGCCGGTGTGGGTGCAGACCAGGCCGGCGCCGAGCTCGGCGGCCACCTCGGCCAGGCGCGGGTCCGCGCCGCCCCAGGCGTCGTTGAGCAGGTCCGCGCCGGCGGGCACCACCTCCCGGGCCACCTCGTGGCGCCAGGTGTCGACGCTGACGACGAGGCCGGGGTGCCGCTCGCGGACGGCGGCGACGAACGGCACGGTGCGCCGCAGCTCCTCCGCGACGTCGACCACCTGGCCCGGCCCCGCCTTCACGCCGCCGACGTCGACGAGGTCCGCGCCCTCCTCGACGGCCCGGTCGACCCGCTCCAGCGCGGCCGCGTCGGCGTACGTCGCTCCGCCGTCGAAGAAGGAGTCGGGCGTGCGGTTGACGATGGCCATGACCAGGGTGCGCCCGCGCGGGTAGCGGGCCGGACCCAGCTGCAGCACCGGCAGGACTCCCCCCGTTCACAGAAGCGTGCGACGATCACCGGCCCCGACCGGACTCGAGGAGGCTCATGCACCCCGTAGCCCGCGCCTGGTTCGACCGCCGAACCTACCGCTCCCGCCCCGACGACGCCGCGCTCGCCGAGCGCAAGCGCGCCCTCGGCACGACGGTCAGCGTCGTGGTCCCGGCCCGCGACGAGGAGGCCTCCGTGGGCCGCGTCGTCGCCGCCCTGCTCCCCCTCACCGTGCCCGCGTCCCCCGACGACGTCCCCCTGGTCGACGAGCTCGTCGTCCTCGACTCCGACTCCACCGACGCGACCGCCGAGCGCGCCCGCGCGGCCGGGGCCGTCGTGCACGCCGCCGCGGACGTGGCGCCCTCGGCGGGCACCCGCCGCGGCAAGGGCGAGGCGATGTGGAAGTCGCTGTTCGTGACCAGCGGCGACGTCGTCGTGTTCGCCGACGCCGACCTCGTCGACCCCGACCCGCTCTACGTCACCGGGCTGCTCGCCCCGCTGCTCGACGACCCGGACGTGCTGCTCGTCAAGGGCTTCTACGACCGCCCCGCCCCGGGCGAGCCGGACGGCTCGGCGGGCGGCGGGCGGGTCACCGAGCTGCTCACCCGCCCCGTCCTCGCCCACTGGTTCCCCGAGGTCGGCGGCGTCGTGCAGCCGCTGGCGGGCGAGTGGGCGGCCCGGCGGGCGCTGCTCGAGGAGCTGTCCTTCCCCTGCGGGTACGGCGTCGAGGTCGCCGTCCTGCTCGACACCGCGCTGCGCTACGGCGTCGACGCGGTCGCCCAGGCCGACCTCGGCCGCCGCGACCACCGCCACCAGGACCAGGCGGGCCTCGGGCGGATGGCGCTGCAGGTGCTGCACGCCGCGTCGCTGCGCCACGCCCCCGCCGCGGCCGACGTCGCGCGGAGCACCCTCACGCAGTTCGTGCGCCGGGACGGGCAGGTCGTCCCCGACCCGCACGACGTGGACGTCGAGGAGCGCCCGCCGGCGGTGGTCGTGCCGGAGTACGGCCAGGCCCGCGGCCTCGCCCTGGACGCCGCCGGGTAGTCCCGGGTGGCCCCGGCTGGCCCCGGCTGGCCCCGGGTGGCCCCGGGTGGCCCAGGGCCGCCCGGCGCGTCGACCCGGCCCGGCGCGTCAGCCCAGCCCGAACCAGGGCGCCGGGTCCACGTAGTCGTCGCCCGCGAGGACCTCGAGGTGCAGGTGGCAGCCGGTCGAGAAGCCGGTGCTGCCGACGAGGCCCACCACCCGTCCCGCGGGGAGCGCGTCGCCCTCGCGCACGTCGGTCCGCGACAGGTGGCTGTAGGTCGTCGACAGCCGCACCCCGTCGGGGCCGACGGGCGCGTGGGCGACGACGACGCGCTGGCCGTACCCGCCGACGGTCCCCGCCTCGACCACCGTGCCGGGGGCGGCCACGACGACCGGCGTGCCGCAGGGCGCGCCGAGGTCGGTGCCGGTGTGCAGCTTGTGGACGCCGGTGATCGGGTGGGTCCGCATGCCGTACGGCGAGGTCACCGGCGCGTCGACCGGCAGCGCCAGCGCGCCGGGCACGGCGGAGGTGTCGCCGTCGGCGGCGCCCTGCACGAGCGGCACCGCGGCGGGGCCCGCCGGCACGGCGGCCCGCGCCAGGCGGGTGCGCGTCGCCTCGGCCTCGGCCTGCAGCCGGGCCCAGCGGACGGCGTCCTCCTCCTGCGCGGCCCGGGCCGCGGCCAGGGCCGCCTCCCGCTCGCGCACGACGCGGTCGACCCGGGCCAGCGCGGCGGCGGCCTCGGCCTCGCGCGCCTGCAGGTCGGCCAGGGCCGTGCGCGCCGCGTCCGCGGCGGCGACGGCCGCGTCGCGCCGCGCGGCCAGGTCGCCCTCACCGGCGGCGAGCACGTCGGCGTCGGCCCGCGCGGCGTCGGCCGCGGCGCGCTGGGCCGCGACCGCCCGGCGCACGACCTCGACCCGCCCGCGCAGCTCGGCCGGGGTGCCGCTGGCGAGCAGCCAGCCGACGGGCGCGGGGCCCTCGATGTACGCGGCGCGCGCCAGGCGCGCCAGCTCGTCGTCCTCGTGGCGCGCGCCCTCGCGGGCCGCGTCGAGCGCGGCGGCGGCGCGCAGCACGGCGGCCTCGGCGGCGCGGTGCGCCGCCGTCGCGGCCGCGGCGGTCCCGCGGGCGGCCCCCGCCGCCGCGGTGGCGGTCGTGGCGGCGTCGCGGGCCGGCCCGAGCTCGGCCTCGGCGGCGCCGAGGGCGGCGACGGCCTGCACCATCGCCGCGGACGACTCCGACAGCGCCTGCGCGGCCGCGTCGACCTGCTCCTGCGTGGGCGCGGCGTGGGCGGGGGCGCCCGGCGCGAGCAGCGCGGGCAGCAGCGCCGCCGCGAGGAGCGGCGCGGCGAGGCGGGCGCGGGTGCTGCGGTCCGGTGCGCGCACGGGCACCCCTCCTCGCCGGGCCTGGCGGCGCCGGGCGGCGCCTCCTCCCGTGCCTCGGCAGGGACGGGCGCCGCCTTGACCCGGTGCGGCGGAGCGCCCGCGCCCGGAGGCCTAGAGGTCGAGCCTGGTGAAGGCGAAGGCCAGGAAGAGCAGCGCGACGAGCACGCCGAGCCCGATCGTCACCACCAGCGCGGTGGGGGTCTGCCGCTCACGGGGGGCCGGGGAGCGCCCGGAGGACTCGGACATGCTGGACGCGATGGGCGGCGTCTCGCCCGGCGGCACGCCCCCGCCCGGCTCCAGCCCCGGCGTGTCCGCGGGGTCCGGGTTGGTGGGTCGGTCGGGCTCGGTCACGTGCGCTCTCCCTCGTCGTCGTCGGAGCCCCCTCTGCCCCGCGGGGGGCCGCCCGCAACCCCGCGGGCCGCGAGGCCCAGCCCCCGCAGCTCCAGCGACGCCAGCACGGCGGCCGCAGCCGGGTCCCCCCGCGACCACGCGCCGACCGTCCCGGCGGGCAGCCGGGCCAGGCGGGCGACCGGCTGCCCGGCCACCGCCCGCGCCGCGAGCAGCGGCACGGCGTCGCCGTCGGCGGCCAGCCGGCGCACCGCCGACGAGGCACGCACCCAGCGCCACCGCAGGAGCAGGTGCGCGGCGAGCACGAGCAGCGCCGGGACGAGGCACAGCAGCCCGACGGCCGTCGCGAGGTCGCCCACCACCTCCTGCTGCGCGCGCCCCGCGTCGACGAGCCGCTGCCCGGCGCCGCCGGCGTCGCGCAGCGGCTCGGCCAGCCGGTCCCCGACGAGCGGGACGTCCTCGGCCGTGCGGGCCGCGTCCCCCAGCCGGTCCTGCAGGTCGCGCCCGGCCCGCTCGACCCGCTCCCCCGGCCCCCCGAGGCGCTGGACGAGGTCGTGCAGCGCGCTGCCCGCCCACGCCCACGCGAGGCACCAGGCCAGGACGGCGGCGTCGCCGGCGAGCTGGCGGCCGCGGCGCAGCGGGTCGTCGGCGTAGAGGGCGTTGGGCAGCACGGGCACCGGCGGACGGTGCCCGGCACCGGCGCGTCGTACGCCCATCGCTCGCGCGCGGGCCCCGGCCGGGCCAGGGTGGCCCCGTGGGAGCGCTCGACGGGCGGACCGCCCTCGTGACCGGCGGGAGCCGCGGCATCGGCCTGGAGGTCGCGCGCGGGCTCGGCCGCGAGGGCGCCTCGGTGGTGCTCGTGGCCCGCGACGCGGGGCGCCTGCGCTCCGCGGCCGAGGAGCTGACCGGCGAGGGCCTGTCGGTGGCCGCCGTCGCCTGCGACGTCGCCCAGCCGGCGGCCGTGCGCGCCCTGCCCGGCGTCCTCGGCCCGCTGGGCGCGGTCGACGTGCTCGTCCTGGCCGCCGGCGTCATGAGCGAGCGCACCGCGAAGACGCTGCGCACGAGCGACGCGGAGTGGCGGCGGGTCATGGCGGTCAACCTCGACGGCGCGTTCACGGCGGTCTCGACCTTCGTGCCGGGGATGGTGGAGCGGCGGTGGGGGCGGGTCGTCGCGCTCAGCGCCTGCCTGGGGCGGATGAGCGGGCCGGGGACGGCGGGCGGGCTCGCCCCGTACCGGGTGTCGAAGGCCGGCCTCAACGCGCTCGTGCGCAACCTCGCCCACGAGACGGCCCTCGGCCGGCGCGGCGTCCTCGTCGACGCCACGTGCCCGGGGCACTGCCGCACGGACATGGGCGGGCCGGAGGCCCCGCGCTCGGCCGCCGAGGGCGCGGCGACCGCCGTGTGGCTGGCGACGCGCCCGGACGCCGGGGAGGGCACGGGGCTGCTGTGGGAGGACCGCCGCGTCGTCCCCTGGTGACGGCGGGGGCGGGCGAGCCGACCTCCTCGCGGTCGGCGGCTGCCCGTAGGGTGGACGGAGCCGTATCCGACAGCGCGGGCAGTGAAGAGGGCGATACCACCGTGTCCGAGTCCTCCCAGAGCAACCCGTTGGCGGCCTTCGGGCCCAACGAGTGGCTGGTCGACGACCTCTACCAGAAGTACCTCGAGGACCCCGAGAGCGTGGACCGCGCCTGGTGGGACTTCTTCGCGGACTACGCGGGGGCGCAGGGCGAGGGCAACGGCCGCGCGCCGCAGGCCCCCCAGCAGGCGCAGCAGGCCGCGCCGCAGCAGCCCGCGCCGCCGCAGCCCGCGCCGCCGCAGCCGCAGCAGCCGCAGCAGGCGCAGCCGGCCCCCGCGCCGCAGGCCCAGCAGCAGCCGCAGGCCCCGCAGCAGCCGCAGGCCCCGCAGCAGCCGCAGGCCCAGCAGCCGGCGGCGCGCCTGGGCGCCCAGCCCGCGCCCACCGCGACCTCGCCGGTGCCCGCCGCGCCCGCGCGCCGCCCGGCACCCGCCCCCGCGGCGGACGGCGCCGAGCCCACGACGCGCGTGCTGCGCGGCCCGGCGGCGCGCGTGGTCACGAACATGGAGGCGAGCCTCTCCGTCCCGACCGCGACGAGCGTGCGCGCGGTCCCGGCGAAGCTGCTCGTCGACAACCGCGTCGTCATCAACAACCACCTCAAGCGCGGGCGCGGCGGCAAGGTCTCCTTCACCCACCTCATCGGCTTCGCCGTCGTCCGCGCGCTGCAGGCGATGCCGGAGATGAACGACGGCTTCACCGAGGTCGACGGCAAGCCCGCGGTCGTGCGCCCCGCGCACGTCAACTTCGGCCTGGCCATCGACCTGGCCAAGCCCGACGGCACCCGCCAGCTGCTCGTGCCGAGCATCAAGGCCGCCGAGACGATGGACTTCGCCCAGTTCTGGGCGGCGTACGAGGACGTGGTCCGCCGCGCCCGCGGCGGCAAGCTGACGGCCGACGACTTCGCCGGCACGACGATCAGCCTCACCAACCCCGGCACCATCGGCACCAACCACTCGGTGCCGCGCCTGGTCAAGGGCCAGGGCACGATCATCGGCGTCGGTGCGATGGAGTACCCGGCGGAGTACCAGGGCGCCTCCCCGGAGACCCTGGCGCGGCTGGCCGTGAGCAAGATCCTCACGCTCACCTCGACGTACGACCACCGGATCATCCAGGGCGCGCAGTCCGGCGACTTCCTGCGCCGGGTCCACCAGCTGCTCCTCGGCGAGGACGGCTTCTACGACGACGTGTTCCACGCGCTGCGCATCCCCTACGAGCCGGTGCGCTGGGTGCAGGACCTCTCGTTCAGCCACGAGGACGACGTCAACAAGACCGCGCGCGTGCAGGAGCTCATCCACGCGTACCGCGTGCGCGGGCACCTCATGGCCGACACCGACCCGCTGGAGTTCCAGCAGCGCAGCCACCCCGACCTCGACGTCGTGTCGCACGGGCTGACGCTGTGGGACCTCGACCGCGAGTTCCCGACCGGGGGCTTCGGCGGCAGGCCGCTCATGAAGCTGCGCGACATCCTCGGGGTCCTGCGCGACTCCTACTGCCGCACCATCGGCGTGGAGTACATGCACATCCAGGAGCCGGACGAGCGGCGCTGGGTGCAGGACCGCATCGAGGTCGGCTACGCCAAGGCCTCGCGCGAGGAGCAGCTGCGCATCCTGCGCCGGCTCAACGCCGCCGAGGCGTTCGAGACGTTCCTGCAGACCAAGTACGTCGGGCAGAAGCGCTTCTCGCTCGAGGGCGGGGAGAGCGTCATCCCGCTCCTCGACGCGGTGCTCTCCGAGGCCGCGCGCGCCGGGCTCGACGAGGCCTGCATCGGCATGCCGCACCGCGGCCGGCTCAACGTCCTGGCGAACATCGCCGGCAAGTCGTACGGGCAGATCTTCCGCGAGTTCGAGGGCAACCAGGACCCGCGCTCGGTGCAGGGCTCCGGCGACGTGAAGTACCACCTCGGCACCGAGGGCACCTTCACCGCGCCCTCCGGCGAGGACGTCAAGGTCTACCTCGCCGCGAACCCGAGCCACCTCGAGGCGGTCGACCCGGTGCTCGAGGGCATCGTGCGCGCCAAGCAGGACAAGCTCAACAAGGGCGGCGGCGACGGCGGCTACACCGTGCTGCCGGTCCTGCTCCACGGCGACGCCGCGTTCGCCGGGCAGGGCGTGGTCGCCGAGACGCTCAACCTCTCGCAGCTGCGGGGCTACCGCACCGGCGGCACGATCCACGTGGTCGTCAACAACCAGGTCGGCTTCACGACCTCGCCGACGTCCTCGCGCTCGTCGCACTACTCCACCGACGTCGCCCGGATGATCCAGGCGCCGATCTTCCACGTCAACGGCGACGACCCCGAGGCGTGCGTGCGCGTCGCGCGGCTGGCGTTCGAGTACCGCCAGGCGTTCAAGAAGGACGTCGTCATCGACATGGTGTGCTACCGCCGCCGCGGGCACAACGAGGGCGACGACCCGTCGATGACCCAGCCGCTGATGTACGCGCTCATCGAGGCCAAGCGCTCGGTCCGCAAGCTCTACACCGAGGGCCTCATCGGCCGCGGCGACATCACCGTCGAGGAGGCCGAGCAGGCGCTGCGCGACTACCAGGGCCAGCTCGAGCGGGTCTTCGTCGAGACCCGCGGCGACCAGGGCGACGCCGGCGACGGCACCGGCCTGGAGCCGCCGAGCGAGCAGCGCGGGCTCGAGTCCGGCCCGACGGCCGTGGCCAGCGCGGTCCCGCTCGAGGTCGTCAAGCGGGTGAGCGACGCGCACGTGTCGGTGCCCGAGGGCTTCACCGTGCACCCCAAGCTCCAGCCGCTGCTGCAGAAGCGCGCCGCCATGGCGGGCGAGGGCGGCATCGACTGGGCGATGGGCGAGCTGTACGCGTTCGGCTCGCTGCTCGTCGAGGGCGTCCCGGTGCGCCTGGCCGGCCAGGACAGCCGCCGCGGCACGTTCGTGCAGCGCCACGCGGTGCTCACCGACCGGGCCACCGGCGCGGAGTGGACCCCGCTGCGCAACCTCACCGAGGACCAGGCCCGGTTCTGGATCTACGACTCGCTGCTGTCCGAGTTCGCCGCGCTCGGCTTCGAGTACGGCTACTCGGTGGCCCGCCCCGACGCGCTCGTGCTGTGGGAGGCGCAGTTCGGCGACTTCGTCAACGGCGGCCAGACGATCATCGACGAGTTCATCTCCACGTCCGAGCAGAAGTGGGGGCAGCGCTCGTCGGTCGTGCTGCTGCTCCCCCACGGCTACGAGGGCCAGGGGCCGGACCACTCCTCGGGCCGCATCGAGCGCTTCCTGCAGATGTGCGCCGAGGACAACATGACCGTCGCGCACCCCTCGACGCCGGCGAGCTACTTCCACCTGCTGCGCTGGCAGGCGCACCGCCGCGAGCGGCGCCCGCTGGTGGTCTTCACGCCGAAGTCGATGCTGCGCCTGCGCGCGGCCGCCTCGTCGGTCGACGAGCTCACCTCGGGCTGCTTCCGCCCGGTCATCCGCGACGAGCAGGTCGACGCGGCCGGCGTGCAGCGGGTCGTGCTCTGCGCCGGCAAGGTCTACTGGGACCTGCTCGCGGAGCGGACCCGGCGCGGCGACGCGACGACGGCGCTCGTGCGGGTCGAGCAGCTCGCGCCGCTGCCGGCGGACGAGATCGCTGAGGCCGTCGCGCCGTACGGCGACGCCGAGCTGGTCTGGGTGCAGGAGGAGCCGGCCAACCAGGGCGCGTACCCGTTCATGGCGCTGAACCTGCCCGAGGCGCTCGGCCGGCCGCTGCGGCGGGTCTCGCGCCCGGCGTCGGCCTCCCCGGCCGTCGGCTCGCACAAGGCGCACGACGCCGAGCAGCGCGCGCTCGTCGAGCAGGCCTTCGCGCGCTGACGGGGGGCCGATGTACTTCACCGACCGCGGGATCGAGGAGCTCGAGGGGCGCCGGGGCGAGGAGGAGGTCACGCTCGCGTGGCTCGCCGAGCGCCTGCGCACCTTCGTCGACCTGAACCCCGACTTCGAGGTGCCCGTCGAGCGGCTCGCCACCTGGCTGGCCCGCCTCGACGACGACGACCCCGACGAGGACTGAGGTGGTGGTGCCCGGCGCGCTGCCGGTCCGGCGCGTCGAGCACCGCCCCAGCCAGGACGTCGTCGAGGAGGGCTGGCCGTTCACCCTCGCGCCCGTGCGCCAGCTGCTGCGCGACGGGCTCGACCTCGGCCCGGGCGTGACCTTCCTCGTCGGGGAGAACGGCTCGGGCAAGTCCACGCTCGTCGAGGCCGTCGCGATGGCGTACGGGCTCGGTGCCGAGGGGGGCTCGTCGGGCTCGCTGCACGCCACCCGCCCCAGCGAGTCGCCGCTGCACCGGGTGCTGCGCCTCGTGCGCGAGCCGGGGGCCGCCCGCTGGGGGTACTTCGTGCGCGCGGAGACCGCGCACGGGCTCTACACCTACCTCGAGGAGAACCCGGGGGTGCGGGACCCGCGGTTCCACGAGCTCTCCCACGGCGAGGGGTTCCTCGCGCTGTTCGGCAGCCGGATGGACACCCGCGGCTTCTACGTCCTCGACGAGCCGGAGTCGGCGCTGTCCTTCACCTCGTGCCTCGCGCTCGCCGGGCAGCTCGCCGAGCACGCGGCGGCGGGGTCGCAGGTGCTCTGCGCGACGCACTCCCCGCTGCTCACGGCGCTGCCGGGGGCTCGGGTGCTCGAGCTGTCCGAGGACGGCTTCGCCGAGGTCGCCTGGCAGGACCTCGCCCTCGTCGACCACTGGCGGCGCTACCTCGCCGACCCGCGGGCGTACCTGCGCCACCTGCTGCCGGAGGGCGCCGCATGACCCGCCGCTGGCCGCGCCGCGTGTACGGCGAGGGCACCGAGCCCGACCCGCGCTTCACCTTCGCCAACGAGCGCACCTTCCTGGCCTGGATCCGCACCGCGCTCGCGCTGCTGGCCGCCGGGGTCGCCCTCGAGGCGCTCGAGGTCCCCGAGCACGAGGCGGCCCGGCGGGTGCTCGTCGTCGTGGTCGTCGCCCTCGGCACGCTCTGCGGCGGCGTGTCGTACTGGCGCTGGGCCGCCGCCGAGCGGGCGATGCGCACCGGGCGGCCGCTGCCGGCGCCGGCGATCGCGCCGCTGCTCGCGGTCGGGCTCGTCGTCGTGGGGGTCGCCGTGCTCGTGGGCGTCGCGGCGTCGTGAGCGCGGCGGCGGCGCCGCCGGACGGCGCCCAGCCCGAGCGGACGGCGCTGGCCTGGACCCGTACGGCCCTCGCGCTCGACGTCGCCGTCGTCGTCGCCCTGCGCCTCACCCTGCCCGTGCTCGGCGCCTGGTCGCTCGTGCTCCTGCTCGTCGGCCTGCCCGCCGCGGTCTGGGTGCTCGTCGCGGCCCGCCGGCGCTACGCCGCAGCCCGGCTCGCGATGCGCGGGCGGGTCGTGCTCGCCGACGGGCGCCTGCCGGCCGCCGTCGCGGCCCTCACCGTGCTGCTGGGGCTCGTCGAGGTCGCGTACGTCCTGGAGCGGTAGGCCCGCCGGCCGCCGCTGCGCGCAGCCGTCGCGCAGGCGCCGTCGCGCAGGCGCCGTCGCTCAGCCTCGCGCAGGCGCAGCCGCTCAGGCGCCGCGCAGGCGCAGCCGCGGCGGGCGCTGCCGGCGGGCGGCCGGCGCCGCCGGGGGCGCGCCGCGGCGCCGCCCGGCCCCGGCGTCGCGCACGCGGCGCCCCAGCGCCGCCTCCGCCCGCAGGTCCGCGCCGCGCTGCTCGGCGATGGCCAGCCAGAAGTGCTCGTGCATCTCGTCCTCCGAGGCTCGTTCCCGACACCTCGACGTTCGCCCTGAGGCCGGGACCGCCGCATCGGGCGTGCGCCGCACCCGGGCGAGCGCGGGGCCTCAGGCGGCCGGGGCGGGGGCCTCAGGCGCCGCGGGCGCCCGCCCTACGCCGCGGGGGCGCGCGCCGTACCGCTGAGGGGCACCCTCACGCACGCATGAGGGGCACCCTCAGGCCGCCGGACGAGGCGTACGGGTGCCGGACGAGGCCTGCACGCCACGTGAGGCACCCGTACGGGTGCCTCACGTGGTCGACACGGACCGCGCGTCAGGGGACGAGGACGACCTTGCCGAACTGCTCGCCGCGCTCGAGGCGGGCCAGGCCGGCGCGGGCCTCGGCGAGCGGCAGCACGGTGTCGACCTGCGGGCGCGCGCCGGAGGCGGCGAGGAGGCGGAGCAGGCGCTCGAGCTCGGCGCGGGTGCCCATGGTCGAGCCGAGCACCCGCAGCTGCAGGAAGAACACCCGGCCGAGGTCCGCCGGGGGCGCACCGCCGCTCGTCGCGCCGCACACGACGACCGCGCCGCCGGGGCGCAGCGCCTTGAGCGAGTGCGACCACGTGGCCTCGCCGACGCTCTCCATCACCGCGTCGACGCGCTCGGGCAGGCGCGCCCCGGACGGGAACCAGCGCTCGGCGCCGAGGCCCACCGCGCGCTCGCCGCGGGCCCCGTCCCGGCTCGTCACCCACACGCGCAGCCCGGCCGCCGCGCCGAGCGCGACGAGCGCGGAGGCGACGCCGCCGCCGGCGCCCTGCACCAGGACGGTCTGGCCCGGCACGGCCCGCGCCTGGGTGAAGAGCATCCGGTACGCCGTCAACCACGCCGTCGGCAGGCACGCCGCCTCCTCGAAGGACAGCTCCGCCGGCTTGTCGACGAGGTTGCGGGTGGGCACGGCCACGGCCTCGGCGAGGGTGCCGTCGTAGCGCTCGGAGAGCAGCGTGCGCCGCGGGTCGAGGGTCTCGTCGCCGCTCCAGGCCGGGTCGGCGACCACAGCGTGCACGACGACCTCGCGCCCGTCCTCGGTGGTCCCGGCGCCGTCGCACCCGAGCACCATCGGGAGCCGGTCGGCCGGTAGGCCGACGCCGCGCAGGCTCCACAGGTCGTGGTGGTTGAGCGAGGCCGCGCGCAGCCGCACCGTCGTCCAGCCCTCGCGCGCGACCGGCTCGGGGCGCTCCCCCACCTCGAGCCCGGCGAGCGGGTCGTCGGGGTCGGTCCGGGCGGCGTACGCGGCGAGCACGGCGCGAGCCTAGCCACGTACGCTCGCCGGAGGGCGCCCGGCGACGCCCGGGACGGGAGCGGCTGCGGTGGACCTGGCGTCCTACGGCGACCTCGCGGTCCGGCTGGTCAACACCGCCGACCCGGGGCGCCCCGAGCAGGACGCCCTCGTCGACGCGGCGGGCCTCGAGGCCCTGCTCGGCGACCGGGCGGCGTGGCGGCGGCTCCCGCGCACCGACGCGCTCCCGCGCCTGCGGGCGCTGCGCGAGCGGCTGCGGCGCATCGTCGAGGACGCGGCCTCCGGCAACGCCGCGCGCGCGGTGCGCGAGCTCAACGTGCTCCTCGCGGCCGCCCCGATCAGCCCGCAGGTCACCGCGCACGACCGCCAGCCCTGGCACCTGCACGTCTCCGAGGGCGCGCACGACGTGGTGGAGGCGTACACGGCGGCCGCGGTGATGGGCCTGGCCGTGCAGCTCACCGAGCTCGGCCCGGACCGCTTCGGCGTCTGCGCGGCGAGCGGCTGCCGGCACGTCTTCGTCGACACCTCGACCAACCGCTCGCGCCGCTACTGCTCCGAGCGCTGCGCGACCCGGGCCAACGTCGCCGCCTACCGCGCCCGCCGCCGCGCGGCGGGCTGAGCGCCGCGCCGGCGCACCCGCCCCGGCGGGCGCAGCCGCAGGACCACCCGCCCCAGCACGAGCGCGTCCGGCACGGGCCCGAAGTCGCGGCTGTCCGTGCTCGCCACCGGGCTGTCGCCCTCGAGCCACCAGCCCGGCCCGGCGCGGCGCACCGCCCGCTTGACGAGCACCAGCCCGGGGCGGTCCGGGCGCCGGGCGAGGACCACGTCGCCGGGGCGGACCCGCGCGCCGTACCGCACGAGCACCACGTCCCCGTGCCGCAGCGCGGGGACCATCGAGGGGCCGGACACGTCGGCGAGGCCCAGCGGCAGGGGCACGGCGGGTCGACCTCCGGTCGGTCTCGGGGGCGGTCGCCGGGGCGGTCGCCGGGTCGTCGCCGCGGCGATTGCGGTCGTGGGGCGCGGGGGTAGTGTCCCTGGCGAACGCCCCACGCACGCCACCGGAAGGACGGATGCCCGTGCTCTCGCGACTCCTCGCACCCCGTACGACCGCCCACGCCCACTGCGACCTGCCGTGCGGCGTCTACGACCCGTCGCAGGCGCGCTTCGAGGCCGAGTCGGTCAAGGCCATCTGCGAGAAGTACCAGGCCAACGACGACCCGGTCTTCCGGACGCGCTGCCTCATCATCAAGGAGCAGCGCTCGGACCTGGTCAAGCACCACCTGTGGGTGCTGTGGACCGACTACTTCAAGCCGCCGCACTTCGAGAAGTACCCGCACCTGCACCAGCTGTTCAACGAGGCCACGAAGCTCGCCGGCGCGGCCGGCGGCAAGGGCACCGTGGACCCGGCCGAGGCGCAGAAGCTGCTCGACAAGATCGACGAGATCGCGACGATCTTCTGGGAGACCAAGCAGGCCGCCTGAGCGGGCGGGCAGCGACGAGGGGCCGGTCCCGCACGGGGCCGGCCCCTCGCCGCTGCCCCACCGGCGGGCGCGGACCCCGGGGAGGGGACGTGCAGGAGGGACGCCGCGCGCTGCTCGTCGTCGACGTGCAGCGCGATTTCGTCGAGGGCGGGTCCCTCGGCGTGGCCGGCGGGGAGGCGGTGGCCGAGGCGGTCAGCGCCTTCGTGCGCCGCACCCAGGGCCGGTACGCCGCCGTGGTCGCCTCGCGGGACCACCACGAGGCGCACTCGGACAACGGCGGGCACTTCCCGCCGCCGGGCGCGGCCCCGGACTTCGCCACGACGTGGCCGCCGCACTGCGTGCAGGGCACCGACGGGGTCGAGTACGCGCCGGGGCTGGACCTGTCGCTCGTCACCCACCACGTGCGCAAGGGCGAGGGGCGGCCCGCGTACTCGCTCTTCGAGGGCGCCACGGACGACGGGCGCGCCGTGGCCGAGGTGCTCGCGGACGCGGGGGTGGACCGGGTCGACGTCGTGGGCATCGCCACGGACCACTGCGTGCGCGCCAGCGCGCTCGACGCGGTGCGCGCCGGGCTGGCGACCACGGTGCTCGTGGACCTCACGGCGGGTGTCGCCACCCGCAGCACCGCCCTGGCGCTCACCGAGCTCGTGCGCGCCGGCGCCCGGCTCGGCACGTCCGACGAGGTCGCCTAGCCCCCGCGCGGCTGCAGGGCGCTGGCGCCCGGCGCGGGGGCCGGGCGCGGCTCGAGCCGGGGCACGCCCCACGGGACGCCGCCGCGCTCCTGCACCCGCCAGGTCAGCGAGTAGCCCAGCAGCGTCACCCCGTGCAGCAGCCACAGCCAGAAGCCCAGGGCGACGACGGCCCCCACCACGGTCAGCCCGCCGAACGGCGCCCCGAGGTCGACCGGCAGGGCGAGGAAGAGCACGAACCCCTGGACGAAGCCGGAGACGAACGCGCCGGTCACCCACCCGCCCCAGAGCGCCGCCCGCAGCGACGGCCGGCGCGGCCCGACGACGAGGTAGACGTACGTGAGGGTGAGGCTGAGGACGACCCAGTCGACGTTGAGGGCGACGTACACCCCGAGGGCGGCCGTCAGCAGCGAGTCGTCGGAGAACAGCTCGGCGAGCGTCGGCGTCGCGAGCAGGACGGCGAGCGCCAGCAGCGGGGTGACCGCGAAGAGCGGCGCGACCCGCAGCCGCCCGCGCCAGCCCGTCATCGCGTCCTGCACGCCGGAGACGGTGACGAACGCGCGGCGCAGCCCCTCGCCGTAGAGCGTGGCGGGCACCGCCGCGACCACGGCGGTGAGCGGGTGCAGCCCGACGGCCGCCTCGACGAGGCGCTGCGCGGCCGCCGGCGCGCCGAGCCCCCCGGGCAGCGCGGCGGCCAGCGAGTCGGCCAGCTCGAGCAGCCGGTCGCGGCCCACCATGAGCGACGCGGCCCAGAGCGCCACGAGCAGGCTCGGGACGACGGCGATGCCGGCGTAGAAGGTGACCCCGGCCGAGGTGAGCGCGAGGTCCTGGCGGTGCAGGCCGCGCCAGGAGCTGCGCAGCAGCGGGCCGACCCAGTGCAGGCGCCTCAAGCGGGGCGCCGGCAGAAGGTGCGGCGGTACGCCTGCGGCGTCGTGCCGAGCCGCTTGACGAAGTGGTGCCGCAGCACGGCGGCGGTGCCGAAGCCCGTGCGGGAGGCGACCACCTCGACGGGGTCCTCGCCGTCCTCGAGGAGCCGCTGGGCGAGCAGGAGGCGCTGGCCGACGAGCCAGTGCAGCGGGGTGGTGCCGGTCTCGGCCCGGAAGCGCCGGGCGAAGGTCCGCGGGGACATGTGCGCCCGGCGGGCGAGGTCGTCGACGCTCAGGTCGAGGTGGAGGTTCTCGGCCATGAAGGTCAGGACGTCCTCGAGGGTCTCGGCGGCGGTGGGGGCGACGGGCGTCTCGACGTACTGCGCCTGCCCGCCGTCGCGGTGCGGCGGCACGACCATCCGCCGGGCGATGACGCGCGCCGCCGAGGCGCCGAGCTCGCTGCGCACCACGTGCAGGCAGGCGTCGATGCCGGCCGCGGTGCCGGCGCTGGTGACGACCGGGCCGTCCTCGACGTAGAGCACCGCCGGGTCGACGTCCGCGGCCGGGAAGCGCCGGGCGAGCTCGTCCGCGTGCGCCCAGTGCGTGGTGCAGCGCCGCCCGTCGAGCAGGCCGGCCTCGCCCAGGGCGAAGGCGCCGGAGCAGACCGACAGCACGCGCGCGCCGCGGTCGACGGCCGCGCGCAGGGCCTGCGCGGCCGCCTCGGGCAGCCCCCCGTCGAACGGGTACGCGGGCACGGCGACGAGGTCGGCGCTGGCGACCCGCTCCAGGCCGGTCGCGACGTCGAGGGCGAACCCCATGCTCGTCGGCACCCGCCCCGGCTCGACCGCGCAGACCGCGAAGTCGAAGCGCTGCACGCCGTGCTCGCTGCGGTCGATGCCGAACACCTCGCAGACCGTGCCCAGCTCGAAGGGCGCCACCCCCGGCAGCGCGATCACGGCGACGTCCCTCAGCACACCGGAAGGGTCCCACAGGGTTGGCAGGAAGTCGACGCAGAGCGGCAGTCCTGCCACTCGTGGCGGGATCTCGACGGGCGCAGAGTCACTGCCATGACGACAGGAACCGCCCTCGCCCTCACGACCCTCCTCCTCGGCCTCGCCCTGAGCGCGGCCCTGCTGCGGGCCCTCGCCCGCACCCTCGCCGGTGACGGCTACGGCACCCGGTCCCCGCGGCGCCCGGTCGACGACTGGTCCCGCGGCTCGACCCTGGAGCGCCCGCTCGACCGCACGTCGCGGTTCGCCGCGTGACGCGCGCGAGCGCCGGACGCCGCAGCGCCCATCCGCCCGGGCGGCGCGTGCGGCCGCACGGGAGGGGCAGCGGACCCCCCGTGCGTCCGCTGCCCCTCCCCCCGCGGGCGGACCCAGCCAACGGCGCCGGCGCCTTGTCCGCCCCCCGACTACGCAGGACTGCGTAGCCGCCGTCGGGCACCATGGGCCGGACGTACCGGACGGGCGGCGCCCGGACCGGCCGGCGGCAGCGGGAGGGGCCCGGCGTGCGGGACCGGGGGGTGCGGCGTGGGCGCTGACGCGCGCCGCCGTGCCGCCGTGGCCGCCGGGCTCGAGCTGCTCGAGGAGCGCGACCCCGCGCGGCTCACCGGGGCCGCGCTCGACGCGCTGCTGCGCGTCGTGCCGGGCGAGGTCGCCGGCGAGGTCGAGTTCGACCTCGGCGCCCGGTCCGGGCGCGTACGGGGCGAGGCGCCCGCGCTGCTGCTGCGCGACGACGGCGGACCGGACATGCGGGCCCTCCTCGGGAGCCACCCGGTCCTGCCGGTCCTGCGCCCGGGGGTGGAGCTCGCCCCGGTGCGCGCGGCCGACCTCGCGGGCAGGGCCTGGGGCCGCAACCCGATGCGCCGCGAGCTGCTCGACCCGCTCGGCGTCCCGTACGCCCTCCTCGTCGCCCACAGCCCGGACCCGGCGACGGTCCGCGGCTGGGGCGTGAACCGGGCCCGCGAGTTCGACGACGACGACCTGGCCGCGCTGGCCGCGCTCGAGCCGTTCCTGCGCCTCGCGGCCGCGCAGCGCGAGCGCGAGGAGCTCCTCGCCGACCTGGGTGCCGCCCTCGCCGGCGGCGCCGGCGTCCTCGTGCTCGCCGGTGACCGCGTCGTGCACGCCGACGCCGCCGCCGGCGCGGTCCTCGAGCGGCACCGCCTCGACGCCCGCGCCGTCGCCGGCGCGGCCGGCACGGGCGGGGTGGGCGTGCTGCACGGGCCGCGCGGCGACGTGCACGTGCGCGCCCGGCCCGGGTCCGGTGACGGGCGGCGGGTCCTCGTCCTCGCCGACGACGCGCAGCGGGTCCGGGCGGCCGCCGCGGCCGGGCTCAGCGCCCGGCAGGCCCAGGTGCTGGCGCTCGTCGCCGGCGGCGCGACGGCGCAGGCCGCCGCCCACCGGCTCGGCCTGAGCCCGCGGACGGTGCAGAAGCACCTGCAGGTGGCGTACCGCGCCCTGGGGGTCGGCGACCGGCTCGAGGCGGTGCTGCGGGCCCGCGAGCTCGGGGTGCTCCCCCCGGGGCCCTAGGCTCGCCCGCCGTGAGCGCCGAGCACGCCCCGCCCGCCTCCCCGCACGGGGACGCCCCGCACCCCGGCCCGGTCCTCGTCCGGCCGGCGCGCGCGGACGACCTCGCCGCCGTCGACGCGGTCACCACGCGCACCTACCTCGACGAGGGCTTCACGCCGCCGGACAGCCCGTACGTCGCCGAGCTGGCGAGCGGTGCGCGCCGGGCGGCGCAGGCGCAGCTGCTCGTCGCGGAGCTGCCCGGGCCGCCGCGACGGCTCGCGGGCTCCGTGACCCTCGGCGTGCACGGCTCGCCGTGGGCCGAGGTCGCGCGGCCCGGCGAGGCGGAGCTGCGCATGCTCGCCGTCGACCCCGCCGCGCGCGGCGCCGGGACCGGCAGCGCCCTCGTCGCCGAGGCGGCGTCGCGGGCGCGGGCGCTCGGCTGCGCGGCGCTCGTGCTCAGCACCCAGCGCAGCATGGCGGCGGCGCACCGGCTCTACGCCCGCAGCGGCTTCCGGCGGGTGCCCGAGCGCGACTGGTCCCCCGTGCCGGGGCTGGTGCTCGAGGTGTGGCGGCTCGACCTGCGCGCCTGAGCAGCGGGACCGCCCGGCCCCCGGGTCAGGCGACGAGGCCCTGCCGGCGCAGCTCGACCGCCAGGTCGTGCGGGCTCGTGGCCGCGGCCATCGCGGCGTCCAGCGTCACCACGCCCTCGCGGAAGAGCTGCACGAGGTGCTGGTCGAACGTCTGCATGCCGTAGTAGCCGCCCTCGGCGATGAGCTGGCCGATGGTCGAGCTCTTCTCGGGGTCGGCGATCGCGTCCGCGACGCGGCCGGTGCCCACGAGCACCTCCATGACGACGCAGCGGCCGGCGCCGTCCGCGCGGGGCACGAGCCGCTGGCAGACGACCCCCCGCAGGGCACCGGCGAGCGCGAGGCGCACCTGCTGCTGCTCGTACGGCGGGAAGAAGTCGACGATGCGCGTGATGGTCTCCTGCGCGTTCGTCGTGTGCAGCGTCGACATGACGAAGTGCCCGGTCTCGGCGGCGGCGAGCGCGGCCTTGACGGTCTCGTGGTCGCGCATCTCGCCGACGAGGATGACGTCGGGGTCCTGGCGCATCGCCGCGCGCAGCGCCGTCGCGAAGTCGCCGGTGTCCAGGCGCACCTCGCGCTGGTTGACCATGCCGAGCTTGTCGAAGTGCAGGACCTCGATGGGGTCCTCGATGGTCACGATGTGGGCCTCGCGCGAGGCGTTGACGTGGTCGATCATCCCGGCGAGCGTCGTGGTCTTGCCCGAGCCCGTCGGGCCGGTGACGAGCACGAGGCCGCGCGGCTCCAGCGCCAGCGCGGAGATGACGGCGGGCAGGCCGAGGTCGGTGAGGGGCACGGCGCCGACGCTGACTCGGCGGAACACGAGCCCCACCGACCCGCGCGAGCGGAACGCGTTGACCCGGAAGCGGCCCAGCCCCGGCACCGAGTAGGCGAAGTCGGCCTCGTTCGTGGCCCGGAACCCCGCGCGCAGGTCCTCGCGCAGGACCTCCGTGAGCATGTTCTCGGTGTCCGCCGGCGTCAGGGTGGCCGCCTGGAGCCGGCGCAGGCGCCCGTCGACCCGGATCCGCGGGGGCGAGCCGACCTTGCAGTGCAGGTCCGAGCCGCCCGCGACCTCCATGAGGGTGCGCAGGTACGGCTGCACCGACTGCGGCGCAGCGGGGGCGTCGGGCGCGGCCTGCGGCTCGGGGGTCACCCCCGCCCCATCGGCAGGGACGGCCCGGGCCTTGAGCCGGGTCCCGGGGCCCGCCCGCCCGCCCGCCCGCCTCAGGCCAGCACGGCCAGGACGTCGCCCTCCTGGACCACGTCGCCCTCGTGGACCGCCAGCCGGGCGACCGTGCCGCCGGCCTCGGCGACCACCGGGATCTCCATCTTCATCGACTCGAGGATGACGAGCGTGTCGCCCGCCGCCACGGCGTCGCCCTCGGCGGCCACCACCTTGAACACGTTGGCCACCATCTCGGCCCGGACCTCCTCGGCCACGACGGCTCCTCTCCTCGGCGCTCGCGCGCGTCGCCGGGCCTCGTCCGGCCCGCCAGGACCCTACTGGGCGAGGATGGGCGCGATGGGACTCGTCGTGCTCTGCGCCCTCGCCGGCACCCTCGCGGGCCTGCTGCGCGGCGGCAGCCTGGCCGGCTGGGCGGCCTACCGGCTGCGCGGGCTGCCGGTGCTCGTCGGGGCGCTGCTCGTGCAGGCCGCCGCCCTGGTGCTCCTGCCGGCGCAGGGGCCGCTGCCCACCGCGGCGCTCGCCGGCACCCTGCTGCTCGCCGCGGCGGGGGTGGCGCTGGACCGCCGGGCGGCGAGCGTGCCCCTCGGGCTCGGGCTGCTGCTCAACGCGGCCGTCGTGCTCGCCAACGGCAGCATGCCCGTGGCGCTGGACGCGGTCCGCCGGGCCGGCCTGGACCCGGCGGCGCTGGCGCTGGGCCCGGACCCGCGCCACGAGCCGCTGACCGCCGCCACCCGCCTGCCCTGGCTGGCGGACGTGCTCGCCGTGCCCCTCCCCCTGCGCCCGGAGGTCGTGAGCCCGGGGGACGTCCTGGTCGCCGCGGGTGCGGCGCTGCTGTGCGCGCGTGCGACCATGGGCGCGGACGGGCGCCCCGCGCGCCCGCGAGCCACGAGCAACCGGCTGGGAGGAGCACCCCATGGCGAAGAAGGCCCGGCGCCGTCGCGCGCGCGCCAAGAGCAAGGCCAACCACGGCAAGCGCCCGAACGCCTGAGACGGCGACCGTGACGCCGAGGGGCCCCGACCGGTGACGGTCGGGGCCCCTCGGCACGTACGGGCTCACGCGGTCAGGGCTGCTGGACCTCGTGGATCTCGACCCGGACCTCCTGGATGCGCACCAGCACGCGGGCGCGCAGCTCCTCGGGCGCCGGCTCGCGGCACGAGCGCTTGACGAGGGCCTTGACGGCCTCCTCGAGCCCGTACTCCTTGAGGCACGGGCCGCACTCGTCGAGGTGCTCCTTGAGCCGGCCGACGTCGCGCGGCGGGAGCTCGTTGTCGATCAGCTCGTAGAGGTGGTCCATCACCTCGGCGCACGGGGTGGCGTGGGGCTTGCCGCAGCTCATCGGGGACCCTCCCCACCGCTGGCGCGGGCCGCGGACAGGCCGCGGTCGCGCGCGTAGTCCTCGAGCATGCCCCGCAGCTGGCGCCGCCCGCGGTGCAGGCGGCTCATCACGGTGCCGATGGGCGTGCCCATGATCTCCGCGATCTCCTTGTACGCGAAGCCCTCCACGTCGGCCAGGTAGACCGCGATGCGGAAGTCCTCGGGGATGCGCTGCAGCGCCTCCTTGACGTCGGAGTCCGGCAGGTGGTCGAGGGCCTCGGCCTCGGCCGAGCGCAGGCCGGTCGACTGGTGCGACTCGGCCCGGGCGAGCTGCCAGTCCTCGATCTCCTCCGTGGCGCTCTGCTGCGGCTCGCGCTGGCGCTTGCGGTAGGTGTTGATGAACGTGTTGGTGAGGATCCGGTAGAGCCAGGCCTTGAGGTTGGTGCCCTGCTCGAACTGGTGGAAGGAGCCGTACGCCTTGGCGAACGTCTCCTGCACGAGGTCCTCGGCGTCGGCGGGGTTGCGCGTCATGCGCAGCGCGGCCGAGTAGAGCTGGTCGAGGTACTGCAGGGCGTCGCGCTCGAAGCGCTGGGTGCGCTCGAGGTCGGTCTCCCCCTCGGGAGCGCGCTTGTCGGTCATCGCCCCCGAGCGTAGTGCCCCGCTGGAGCCCCGCACGACCTGGCCGCCGGCGGGCCACTCGGGCCAGGCCAGGGGGTTCAGGTCGCTCCGGGGAGCGGTGGGACTCGCTGCTCTCATGTACTCGCGCACCTCCCGTACGGTCACCCGCCACAACCGGGCCCGCCGCGCGGGGATTCCCCTGCTCGCTACGGTCGCGAGCATGACGCCCGCGCCGGACCGCTGGGAGCTCCCGACGCCCGTGGGCGAGGCCGCGGCGCGGGTCCACCCGGCCCCCGAGCCCCGCGCCGTGCTGCTGCTCGGGCACGGCGCCGGCGGGCGCTCGGACGGGCGCGAGGTCCTCGCCCTCGCCGCCGCGCTGCCCTCCCGCGGCGTGAGCGTCGTGCTCGTCGACCAGCCGTGGCGGGTGGCCGGGCGCCGGGTGGCGGCCCCGCCCCCGGTGCTCGACCGCGCCTGGCGCGCCGCGGTGCCCCAGGTGCTCGAGCGCGTCGCGCCGGCCCCGCTGTGGCTCGGCGGGCGCTCCGCCGGCGCCCGCGTCGCCTGCCGCACGGCCGCGGAGCTCGGCGCGGCGGCCGTCGCGGCGCTCGCGTTCCCGCTGCACCCGCCGGGGCGGCCCGAGCGCTCGCGCCTGCCCGAGCTCGCCCTCCCGCCCGCGGCGGGGGTCCGCCTGCTCGTCGTGCAGGGCGAGCGCGACCCCTTCGGCGCCCCGGCCGAGTTCCCGCCCGGGTACGACGTGCGCCCCGCCCCCGCCGCGGACCACGCCTTCCGCGTCCCCCGCGGCGCCGCCCCCGACCAGGCCGCCGTGCTCGCGGGCGTCGTCGAGGCGGTCGCCTCGCTGCTGGAGCCCCTCCCGCGGTGACCACGCGAGGCACCCGTACGGGTGCCCCGCGAGGCGCGCAGGCCTCGTCAGGCACCCGTACGCCTCGTCCGGCGGCCTGGGGGTGCCCCTCATCCGCGCGCCTGGGGGTGCCCCTCATCCGCGCGCCTGTGGGTGCCCCTCACGGGTGCCGCGGCACCCCCCGTACGCACCCCGGCCGGCGGCGCACGGGGCGCCGCCGGCCGGGGCGGTCGGGCGGGTGGGCACCGGGACGGGCCCGGGTGACCGTCGGGGTCGGAGCAGCGGCAGGGCGGTCAGAGCCTCGTGCCGGTCCAGACGTCGACGGCGTCGAGCTCGGTGTACCAGGTGCCGCGGGCGATGGTCACCGTGTTGACGCCCTTGCGCAGGCGCACCTGGTGCAGCACGGTCTGCCAGTTGTCCCAGCGGGTGTGCGGGAACACGACCGTGCCGTAGCCCTTGCCGTCCACGAGCACCCGGTCGGTCGCCTCGATCGGCCACCCGCCGCGCTCGGAGCCGTTGGCGAAGCGGATGCCGAGCACCGCGGGGCCGGCGCGGTCCGCGGTCACCTGCAGGGTCACCGAGCTGTCGGCGAAGTCGAGCCCGCCGACCTTCTCGCCGCCGGACGCGCCGGCGTTGGGGCCGACCGCGCCGCCGACGACGACGCCGTCCTCGGCCTCGTACCGGACGGGCGTGCCGGCGGGCGGCGCCGGGGGCGCCGGGACCGGGGTGCGGGCGGAGACGTCGACGGCGTCGACCTCGGCGAAGTACGTGCCGCGGGTGAGCGTCACCGTGTTCCAGCCGGCGCGCAGGCGCACCCGCAGGTCGGCGAGCTGCCAGTTGCCCCAGGTGGTGTGCGGGAGCACCAGCGTGCCGGCGGGCCTGCCGTCGACCGTGACGAGGTCGGTGGCGCTGACCCGCTGCCCGGTCGCGTCGAGGGAGCCGTTGGAGAAGCGCACCGAGAGCGTGGCCCAGCCGGCGCGGTCGGCGCGCACCCGCACGCTCACCGAGCTGTCCGGGAAGTCCATCCCGCCGACCTTGCCCCCGCCGGAGGCGGTGCCGTCCTCGAGGGCGCGCGCGGCGGTCACGACGCCGTCCTCGGCCTGGTAGCGGTACGACGTCCCGGCGACGTGGGGCACGCCGTCGCGCCACTCGAGGTCGCTGACGTACATCGCGCGGTACGCGTAGGTGGGGTCCCAGCCGTGGTAGACGATCGACGTCGAGCCGTCGTCGTGCACGACGACGTCCTGCCCGCCCGGCCCGCGGACCGCGCCGCCGAACCGGTCGGTGGTCATGAGCTCGGTGTCGGCCTTGGTCCACGGCCCGGTGAGGCTCGGGGCGGTGGCGTACGCGGTCCGGTAGCCGCCGCCGCCGAAGTCGTTCGCCGAGTAGAAGAGGTAGTAGGTGCCGTCCCGCCGGACCAGCGTCGGCGCCTCGACGACGTTGCCCTCGAAGGGCGTGTCCCGGCGGATGAGCTCGACCGGCGGGCCGACGAGCGCCGTGCCGTCGCCCGAGAGCTCCTGCAGGTAGATGATCGCCGTCTTGCCCGCGCAGCAGTTGCCGTCGGCCTTCCACAGCAGGTAGCGCCGGCCGTCCTCGACGTAGGTGCCCGCGTCGATGGCGCCGCCGAGGTCCTGCGTCCCGCGCGCCCCGTCCGGGCACACCAGCGGGTCGTCGCCGACCGGCTCGAAGGGGCCGTACGGGGTCTCGGCGAGCGCGACGCCGATGCACTGAAACGGCGCCGCGGTGTCGCGCGCGGTGTAGTAGAGCGCGTAGCCGCCGTCGACGGCGGCGACCTCGGGGGCCCAGACGCAGTTGTCGGTGGCGCCGCCGGGGGCGAAGCTGCAGGCACCGACCCAGGGGCCGAGCTCGGGCAGCGCGTCGGGCTGGCGGGTCCAGCGGCGCAGGTCGCGCGAGGTGAGGTGCTGGACGTTCGTGCCGTCGGAGTTCGTGGTGTACGCGTGGTACGTGCCGTCGACCTCGAGGACGTCGGGGTCGGGGACGTTGGCGTCGACCACCGGGCGGACCGCGGTGCGCGGCCCGGCGTCGACGGCGACGGGGCCGCCCGAGGGCGGCGCGGGCGAGGCCGCGACGGGCGCGGCGCCCGGCAGGACGAGCCCCAGGGCGAGCAGGAGGCCCGCGCCGGTGCGGCGCAGGCGGGAGGCGGGTGACATCGGCGTGACCCCTCGGTCGGTGTGAGCGCTCAAACCGGGGCAGGGTGACGCACGCCACGCGCGCCGGTCAAGGGGGCCGTCGACGGCCTACGCCGGCGCCGGCAGCGGCTCGACGAGCTGCGGCCCGTCGTTGCGCACGTTCCCGACCGCCGGCGAGACCGGGTGCGCCTCGAGCAGCCCCGGCGCGGCGGGCACGAGCAGGCCGCGGAGGGCCTCCGCGTCGCCGGTGCCGGGGTCGAGCCACGGCCCCCAGCGCTCGCGGTCCACGAGCATCGGGCTGCGGTCGTGGAGGTGCCCGAGGTCGTCGGTCGCCGTGGTGGTGATGACGGTGCAGCTGAGCAGCCAGGCGTCCTCGCCCTCCCCCGCGGGGTCGCGCCACCACTCGTACAGCCCGGCCATCGCGAGCGACCGGCCGTCGCGGGAGTGGATGAAGAACGGCTGCTTGCGCGGCTTCCCCGCCGGGTCCTCGGTCTTGTACCACTCGTAGTAGCCGTCGGCGGGGACGAGGCAGCGCCGGGACGCGAAGGCCTTCGCGAACGCCGGCTTCTCCGCGACGGTCTCGACCCGGGCGTTGATCATGCGCGAGCCGACGGACGGGTCCTTGGCCCAGGAGGGCACCAGCCCCCAGCGCGCCACGCGCAGCTGCCGGCGCGCCGGCGCCTCCGGCTCGCCGCGCGGGCGGCGCTGCAGCACGACCCGTACGGGGTCCGTGGGCGCCACGTTCCACCGCGGCGGCAGCTCCGCCGCCGGCCCCTCGGGCGGGTCCTCGACCTCGAACTCCTCGACGAGGTCCTCCGGGCGCCGGCTCGCGGCGTACCTGCCACACACGGGCACCGTCCTACACCCGGGCGCGCCCGCGGGGCACCCCGCCGGACGGTTCCCGTCCCACGGACGGGGAAGGGAGGCGGGCATGATCCTCGTACGCCGCCTCGCGCGCCCCATGCTCGCCGCCACCTTCATCGACGGCGGGATCGACCAGATCCGCAACCCCGGGAACAAGTCGGTGCGCGCCGACCCGGTGGCGCCGACCCTCGCCGCGAGGATCCCGGGCCTGCCGCAGGACCCCGAGGTGCTCGTCAAGATCAACGGCGCGACCATGGCCACCGCCGGCACGCTGCTCGCCCTCGGCAAGCTCCCCCGCGTCTCGGCGCTGGTGCTCGCCGCCACCCTCGTGCCGACCACGCTCGCCGGGCACGCCTTCTGGGACGCCGAGGACGAGGGCTCGCGCGTGCAGGCGCGCTCGCACTTCCTCAAGAACCTCGGCATGTTCGGCGGCCTGCTCCTCGCCGCGGTCGACACCGAGGGCCGCCCCGGCCTGGCGTGGCGCGCCCAGCACGCCGCGCGCGGCACCCGCAAGGCCGCGAAGGTGGCCGCGAGGAGCGCGCGCCGCGAGGCCGCGCTCGGGCGGGCCCGCCTCACCTGAGCGGCGCCGCTCGCCGCGGGGCCGGCCGGCGCCGGTCGGTAGGGTCGGGCGCGTGACCGCCGCGACCCGCGCACCGCTGCCCCTCTGGCCGGCCCCGCGCGCCGCGGGGCCGGTCGACGCGGTCGTGGCGCTGCCCGGCTCCAAGTCGATCACCAACCGGGCGCTGCTGCTCGCCGCGCTGGCCGACGCGCCCACGGTCCTCGAGCGCCCGCTGCGGGCGCGCGACACCGCGCTCATGGCGGCGGCCCTGCGCTCCCTCGGCGCGGGCGTCGAGGACGCGGGCGCGGGCGGCGGCGACTGGCGGGTCGTGCCCGCCCGGCTGCGCGGCCCCGCGGACGTCGACTGCGGCCTCGCCGGCACCGTGATGCGCTTCGTGCCCCCCGTGGCGGCGCTGGCCGAGGGCACCGTCCGCTTCGACGGCGACCCGCACGCCCGCACGCGCCCCATGGGCCCCGTCCTGCGGGCGCTGCGCGACCTCGGGGCCGAGGTCGACGACGGCGGGCGCGGCACCCTGCCCTTCGCCCTGCACGGGCGCGGCCGGCTCCCGGGCGGCGAGGTCGTCGTCGACGCGAGCGCGTCCAGCCAGTTCGTCAGCGCGCTGCTGCTCGCCGCCCCCCGCTACGACGAGGGCGTCGTCGTGCGGCACGAGGGCCCGCCCGTCCCGTCGCTGCCGCACATCGCCATGACCGTGCACATGCTGCGCGCCGCCGGCGCGGACGTCGACGACGAGGGCCCGGACCGCTGGCGGGTCGCCCCCGGTCCGCTCGCCGGCGGCACCGTCGCGGTCGAGCCCGACCTCTCCAACGCCGCGCCGTTCCTCGCCGCCGCGCTCGTCACCGGCGGGCGGGTCACCGTCCCCGGCTGGCCGCGCAGCACGACGCAGGCCGGCGACGCCCTGCGCGGCCTGCTGCTCGCGATGGGCGCCGACGTCGCCCTCACCGACGAGGGGCTGACGGTGACGGGCACCGGGCGCGTGCACGGCGTCGACGTGGACCTGCACGACGTCGGCGAGCTCACCCCCACCGTCGCCGCGGTCGCCGCGCTCGCCGAGGGCCCCAGCCGGCTGCGCGGCATCGCCCACCTGCGCGGGCACGAGACCGACCGGCTCGCCGCCCTCGCCGCCGAGGTGGGCCGCCTCGGCGGCGACGTCGAGGAGACCGGGGACGGGCTCGTGGTGCGCCCCCGCCCGCTCTCCGGCGGCACCTGGCGCTCGTACGCCGACCACCGCATGGCCACCGCCGGCGCCGTGCTGGGCCTGCTCGTCGACGGCGTCGAGGTGGAGGACGTCGGCACGACCGGCAAGACCCTCCCGGGCTTCACCGGCCTGTGGGCCCGGATGCTGGGCGTCGAGGACCGCGGGGCCGGGCTCCCCGAGGGGCCGGGCTGAGCCCGCCCGCGCGCCGCTCGTCCCGCCGCGACCTGGACGAGGACGACGTCCGGGTGCGCCCGGGCCGCGGCAAGTCGCGCCCGCGCACCAAGGAGCGCCCCGGGCACGAGGACGCCGCGCCGGCGCTCGTCGTCGCCGTCGACCGCGGGCGCTGGACCTGCCGCCTGCCCGACGACCGCCTCGTCACCGCGATGCGCGCGCGGGAGCTCGGCCGCAAGGGGGTCGTCGTCGGGGACCGCGTGGGCCTCGTCGGCGACCTGTCCGGCGGGCCCGACGCGCTCGCGCGCATCGTGCGGCTCGAGCCGCGCGCGTCGGTGCTGCGCCGCACCGCCGACGACACCGACCCCGTCGAGCGGGTGGTCGTCGCCAACGCCGAGCAGCTCGCCGTGGTCACCGCCCTCGCCGACCCGGAGCCGCAGCCGCGCCTGCTCGACCGCTGCCTCGTGGCCGCGTACGACGCCGGGCTCGACCCGCTGCTCGTCCTCACCAAGGCCGACCTCGCCGACCCGGCGGAGCTGCTCGCGACGTACCGCGCGCTCGACGTGCCCCACGTCGTCACCCGACGCGACGAGGACCCGGTCGAGCTGCGCGCGCGCCTCGCGGGGCGCACGACCGTGCTCGTCGGCTCCTCGGGCGTCGGCAAGTCCACGCTCGTCAACGCCCTCGTGCCCGGCGCGCTGCGCGCGACGGGGCACGTCAACGAGGTGACCGGGCGCGGGCGGCACACCTCCACGTCCGTACGGGCCCTGCAGCTCCCGGACGGCGCGGGGACCGTCATCGACACGCCCGGCGTGCGCTCCTTCGGCCTGGCGCACGTGGACCCGCAGCGGGTCATCGGCGCCTTCCCCGACCTCGAGGCCGGGACCGGGGGGTGCCCGCGCTCCTGCTCGCACGACGAGCCGGAGTGCGCGCTCGACGCGTGGGTGGCCGAGGGGCACGCCGACCCGGCGCGGCTGCTGTCGCTGCGCCGGCTGCTGCGCAGCCGGGAGGGCGGCGAGGACCCGCACCGCGACGCCGCCGACGAGCCGCCCGGGCCCTGACGGCGGGGCGCCGCGTCAGCCCTCCGCGACGTAGCTCCAGGTCGCCGTGGCGCCGCTGTGCCCCACCCGGACGACCTGCACCCCCGACGCGACCCCGGCGACGAGCACCAGCGCGGCCGCGGCGAGCACCGCCGGGCGCGCCGCCCTCCCGCGCAGCACCGCCAGCAGGGCCACGGCGGCGAGCAGGGCGAGGACGTACCACTGCAGCGTCTCGCCGAGGTCGGCGTGGGCCTGGATCTCCGGCAGCGTGTTGCCGAGCGCCGCGAGGCGCACCTGCAGGGCCTCGCCGCTCTCGGCGGCGACCCACGCGAGCACCAGCACGGCGGCGTCGACCGCCAGCGCGGCCGGCACGAGCCACCGCCACGCCCCGGGGCGGGCGAGCACGGCGCCGGCGGCGGCGAGGCTCACCAGGACGGCCGCCGGGACGCCGACGACGACGAGGTGGACGACGAGGACGTGCACCGGGAGGCCTGCGACGAGGTCGAACACCCGCCGATCCTCCCCCGCGGTCCTTGCGGGTTCAAGCAGGGACGCGCGCTACCGCCGCACCCCGAGCTCGTGCAGGCGCCGCAGCACGTCCGCGGGGTCCGCGTAGACGCGGAACGCGCCCGCCCGCTCGAGCTCGTCGCGGCCGTACCCGCCGCTCTGCAGCCCGACCCCGAGCGCGCCGGCGCGCCGCGCCGCGAGCAGGTCCCAGACGCTGTCGCCGACGACGAGGGCGTCGCGCACGTCGACGCCCAGCTCGTCGGCGGCGGCGAGGAAGAGGTCCGGGTCGGGCTTGGCGTAGCGCACGCGGTCGCGGGTGACGACCGGCACGCCCTCCGGGACCCCGAGCTCGCGCAGGGTCGGCAGCGCCGTCTCGGCCCGCCCGCTCGTGGCGACCGCCCAGGGCGTGCCGGTGGCGGTGAGGTGCTCGAGCAGGGCGCGGGCGCCCGGCAGGGGCCGTACGGCCTCGTGGTGGCGCAGGTAGTGCCGCGCGTGCGCCGCCTGCAGCGCCTCGGTGTCCGCCTCGGACAGCTCGATGCCGGTCTCGGCGAGCAGCGCCTGCACGAAGAGGCCGCCGCTCATGCCGATCCGGCGGTGGATGCGCCACACCGACAGGTCGATGCCGTGCTCGACGAGCGCCTCGCGCCAGCTGAGGACGTGCTGGTACACGCTGTCCACGAGCGTGCCGTCGAGGTCGAAGAGGAACGCGGGCGAGCGGCGGGTCGAGGTCACGCGGCGATGGTCCCACCACCCCGCCCGCCCGCTCGGTACGGTCGCCCCCGTGCCGGCCTACGACGACGACCTGCGCCTGGCGCACCTGCTGGCCGACCAGGCCGACGGCGTGACCATGGACCGCTTCCGCGCCCTGGACCTGCGGGTCGAGCAGAAGCCCGACCTCACGCCCGTGAGCGACGCCGACCGCGCCGCCGAGGAGGCGGTCCGCTCGATGCTGCAGCGGGCCCGCCCCCGCGACGCGGTGCACGGCGAGGAGATGGCCGACACCGGGTACGGGCCGCGGCGCTGGGTGGTCGACCCGATCGACGGGACGAAGAACTACGTGCGCGGGGTGCCGGTGTGGGCCAGCCTCATCGCGCTCATGGACGGCCCGCAGGTCGTCGCCGGCGTCGTGTCGGCACCGGCGCTCGGGCGGCGCTGGTGGGCCGCGCGCGGCACCGGGGCGTGGAGCGGGCGCAGCCTGTCCGCCGCCACCCGGCTGCGGGTGTCGGACGTCCGGCGCCTCCAGCACGCCTCGCTGTCGTACTCCAGCCTCACCGGGTGGGACGAGCGCGGCCTGCTCGGGCCGTTCCTCGACCTCTACCGCGGCGTCTGGCGCCAGCGGGCGTTCGGGGACTTCTGGTCGTACATGCTCGTGGCCGAGGGCGCCGTCGACGTGGCCTGCGAGCCCGAGGTCTCGCTGCACGACCTCGCGGCCGTCGCCGTGGTCGTCGAGGAGGCCGGGGGGCGCTTCACCTCCCTCGACGGCGCGCCGGGGCCCGCGGGCGGCAGCGCCGTCGGCACCAACGGGCACCTGCACGAGGACGTGCTGGCGGCGCTGGCGCCGCGCTGAGGCTCAGCCCCGCGCGGCCGCCCGCTCCTGCGCCAGCACCGCGGCGCCGATGATCCCCGCCTCGTTGCGCAGGGCGGCGGGCACGACCTCGGTGCGCAGGTCGAGCAGCGGCAGCCACTTCTCTGCCTTCTTGCTCACCCCGCCGCCGACGACGATGAGGTCCGGCCAGAACAGGTCCTCGACGTGCCGGAAGTACCGCTGCAGCCGCTTGGCCCACTTCTCCCAGGACAGGTCGTCGCGCTCGCGGGCGGCGTCGGACGCGCGGGTCTCCGCGTCGTGGCCGTCGAGCTCGAGGTGCCCCAGCTCGGTGTTGGGCACCAGGCGCCCGTCGGAGATGAGGGCGCTGCCGATGCCCGTGCCGAGCGTGCAGACGAGCACGACCCCCTCGCG
This sequence comes from Vallicoccus soli, assembly GCF_003594885.1. Classification (NCBI taxonomy): domain Bacteria; kingdom Bacillati; phylum Actinomycetota; class Actinomycetes; order Motilibacterales; family Vallicoccaceae; genus Vallicoccus; species Vallicoccus soli. The sequence goes on along the minus strand of NZ_QZEZ01000001.1, from coordinate 860,055 downwards.
GTCCTTCGCCGCACCGAAGCGCAGCTCGGCGTAGCCCGCCGCGTCGGCGTCGTTGACGACGAGCACGTCCTGCCCGGTCGCCTCGCCGAGCAGGGCGCCGGCGTCGGCGTCGACCCACCGCTTGTCCACGTTGGCCGCGGTGCGCGTCACGCCGTGCGTGACGACCGCGGGGAAGGTGCAGCCGAGCGGGCCGGACCAGCCGAAGTGCTCGACGACCTCGCGGACGGTCTGCGCCACCGCCTCGGGGGTGGACGGCTGCGGCGTGGGGATGCGGTGCCGCTCGGCCGCGAGCGCCCCGCCCGCGAGGTCCACGGGCGCGCCCTTGATGCCGCTGCCGCCGATGTCGATGCCGAAGCCCTGCGCGCTCGATCCCTGCATGCGCGCCATCCTGCCCGCTCCCCGCGCGGCTCCACACCCTGCCCCGCCGGCGGGTCGGCGGTCGGCCCCTCGCCGGACCTCGCCGGACCTCGCCGGCCCTCGCCGGCCCTCGCCGGCCCTCGCCGGCCCTCGCCGGCCCTCGCCGGCCCTCGCCGGCCCTCGTCGGCCCTCACCGGCCCTCGGCGGCCCTCGTCGGCCCTCGTCGGCGCCGCGGCCCGGCCGCCGCGCGCCGTAGGGTCGTGCCCGTGGACGCCCCTCCGGACCGCGACCGCGACGAGCAGGGCCGGGCGCGCAACGCGCGCCCGCGCGACGGGCTCGGGCGCCCCCTGCCGCACGGCGCGCCGGGCGTGGAGCGGGTGCCCGACGACCTGGTCCTGCCGCCGGCGGAGTCCCTCGTCGAGGCGCAGCGCCGGCTCGACCTCGGCGAGCCGTTCCAGGCGCACGAGGTGCTCGAGGGCACGTGGAAGGCGGCGCCGGAGCCCGAGCGCGAGCTGTGGCGGGGGCTGGCGCAGGTCGCGGTGGGCCTCACGCACCTGGCGCGGGGCAACTCCGCGGGCGCGGTCGCGCTCCTCGAGCGCGGGGGCGCGCGGGTGGGGGCGTACGCGGCCGACCCGCCGCACGGCGTCGACGCCGCCGGGCTCGCCGCCTTCGCGAGGGGCCTCGCGGCGCGGGTCGCCGCCGACCCGGCCACCCCGGTGCCGCCACCGCCCCGCCTGCGGGGCTAGCGGGGGCGCGGCACGGGGCTCAGCGGGCCTCGGGCTCCTCGTCCTCGCCCCGGGCGGCGCGCTCGCGGCGACGGAGGTCCTCCTCCCACCGGCGCAGGACGTCCTCGTGCTCGCGGTCCGCGCGGCGCAGGGAGTCCAGGAAGGCGGGGTCGTCGTCGGGGGCGAGGGGGCGGGAGGGGCGCTCGTGCTCCGGGTAGCCGGCGGTCCCGGTGGCGGGCCAGGGCACCTGCCCGGCGGGGCGGCGCGGGCGGCCGGCCACGAGCCAGGCGATCCCGCCGACGATCGGGAAGAGCAGGATCAGCACGATCCACGCCCAGCGGGGCAGGCCGCGCACCTCGTCCGGGCGGGTCTGGATGCAGTCGACGAGGCAGTACACGAGCAGCACGAGCTCGACGAGGACCGGCAGGTAGCGGAGCACGGCACTCCCCCGCGGGCTGGACCGGCCGACGGCCGGGACGTGGGAGCACCGTAGGCCCGCGGGGCGGACCGGCGCCAGGTGCCGGCGCCGGTCCGCCCGGACGGAGCAGCGGTGCGTCAGCGCGCGCCGAGCAGGTGCTCGACGGCGAGCTGGTTCAGGCGCACCATCCCGAAGCCGCGCTGCGCCGCGGCCTCCGGGTCGAAGTCCTCGAACGCCGAGCGGTCGGCGAGGAGGTCGTCGTACGACTCGCCCTCGGACAGGGTCGGCTGGGCGAGGTCGGCGACGCCGGCGACGGCGAGCGCCTCCTGCACCTCCGGGTCCGCGCGGAAGGCGAGGGCGCGCTCCTTGAGCAGGAGGTACGTGCGCATGTTCGCCTCGGCCGAGGCCCAGACCCCGTCGAGGTCCTCGGTGCGCAGCGGCTTGTAGTCGAAGTGGCGCGGGCCGTCGTACTTCTGGCCGCTGCCCGGCAGGCCGTTCTCGATGAGGTCGACCGTCGAGAAGGCGTTGAGCACGTTGCCGTGGCCGAAGACGAAGTCCTGGTCGTACTTCACGCCGCTCTGGCCGTTGAGGTCGATGTGGAAGAGCTTGCCCTGCCACAGCGCCTGCGCGATGCCGTGCGTGTAGTTGAGCCCGGCCATCTGCTCGTGCCCGGTCTCCGGGTTCACGCCGACCATGTCGGCGTGCTCGAGCGTCGAGATCCACGCGAGCGCGTGCCCGACGGTCGGCAGGAGGATGTCGCCGCGGGGCTCGTTCGGCTTCGGCTCGATCGCGAAGCGCATGCCGTAGCCCTTGTCGATGACGTACTGCGCGAGCAGGTCGATGCCCTCGCGGTAGCGCTCGAGCGCCGCGCCGATGTCCTTGCCGAAGTCGCTCTCCGAGCCCTCGCGCCCGCCCCAGAAGACGTACGTCTTCGCGCCGAGCTCGGCGGCGAGGTCGATGTTCCGCATGATCTTGCGCAGCGCGTAGCGCCGCACGGAGCGGTCGTTCGTCGTGAACGCGCCCTCCTTGAACACCGGGTGGGTGAAGGTGTTCGTGGTCGCCATGGGTACGACGAGGCCGGTCTCGTCGAGGGCCTTCTTGAAGCCCTGCACGATCCGGTCGCGCTCGGCCTCGTCCGCGCCGAAGGGCACGAGGTCGTCGTCGTGGTACGTGACGCCGTACGCGCCGAGGTCGGACAGGCGGTGGACGGTCTCCACCGGGTCGATGGCGCCGCGGGAGGCGTCGCCGAAGGGGTCGCGCCCCTGCCACCCCACCGTCCACAGACCGAACGAGAACCTGTCCTCGCGCGTGGGCTGGACCGTCATGCGCCGCACCTCCGTCGGTGTCGTCCACGGGGCGTGCCCCCGTTTGTTCACGTCTTGAACATAGGTGGCAGGTCTGGCAGTGTCAACGCGTGCCCGCCCCCGGTCCCGCCGTGCGCGCCGCCAACCTCGCGGCGGCGCTGCGCCACGTCGCGGCCTGCGCGGAACCGCCCTCGCGCGCGGGCATCGCCGCCGCCACCGGGTTCACGCGCGCGACGGCCTCCAGCCTGGTCGACGAGCTCGTGGCCGCGGGCCTGCTCGCCGAGACGGCGCCCCTGCGCCGCGCCGGCGGCGGGCGCCCCGGCACCGGCCTGGTGCTCGCGGACCGCGGGGCGGCCGGCCTCGGCGTCGAGGTCAACGTCGACCACGTGGCCGCCTGCGTCGTCGACCTCGCCGGGCGGGTCCGGCACCGCGAGGTCGAGGGCGTCGACCTGCGCGGCGTCCCCCCGCGCCGGGCGCTGGCCCGCGCCGCGCGCACCGCCCGGCGGGCCGTCGCGGCCGCGGCGGGCGACGGGCTCGAGCCCAGCGGGGCGGCGCTGGCGCTGCCCGGCCTCGTGCGCGGGCCGTCCGGACCCCTGCAGCTCGCCCCGAACCTGGGCTGGCGCGACGTCGACGTGCTCGAGCTGGCCGGCGCGCTCGAGCCCTTCGCCGGGCTGGCGCTGAGCGCCGGCAACGAGGCGGACCTCGCCGCGGTCGCCGAGCTCACCGAGCGCGGCCCCGGCGCGAGCTTCCTGCTGGTCTCCGGCGAGGTGGGCATCGGCGCCGGCGTCGTCGTCGAGGGCCGGCTCTTCCGGGGGGCGCACGGCTGGGCGGGCGAGCTCGGCCACGTCAGCGTCGACCCGGCCGGACCGGTCTGCCGGTGCGGCGCGCGCGGCTGCCTCGAGCGGTACGCGGGCCAGGACGCCCTGCTCGCCTCGGCCGGCCTCGTCGCACCGGCCGGCACGTCGCTCGGCGGCGTGCGGACCCTCGACGAGCTCGTGGCGCTCGCCGAGGCCGGCGACGCCGGGCTGCTGGCGGGCCTCGACGCGGCCGGCCACGCGCTGGGGGTGGCGGTCTCGGCCGCGCTCAACCTCCTCGACGTGCCGCAGGTGGTCCTCGGCGGCATCTACGCGCCGCTGTCGCGCTGGCTCGCGCCCGGGCTGTGCGACGAGCTCGCGGTGCGCCTGCTGGCCGCGCCGTGGGCCGCCCCGCGGGTCGTCGCCTCCGCGCTCGGCCCCGAGGCGGCCGTCGTGGGCGCGGCGCGCACGGTCGTGCGCTCCGTCGTCGACGACCCCGCGGCCTGGATAGCGCGTTCCACCGCCTCGAGCGCCTGAGACCACGGGGGGCTCCGCGGGGCCGCGACGGCGCCCGCGCGGGCCTACGCGGGGCCGCGACGGCGCCCGCGCACCACCCGCGGCGGGACCGGGCGCCCGCGCAGCACGGGGGCCGGCGGGCGGACGAGCCGGTCGGCGACGGCACCGGTGACGACCGCGTACACGACCTTGTGCAGCACGTCGACCACCTGCTCCCCCCGGGGCCAGGTCCACGGTGGCGCGCCCACGCCGGTGCCGTTCTCCAGGGTCTGGTCCGCGCTGAGGCGCAGCACGGTGAAGACGGCCGACGCGCCGGCGCCGCGGTGCCCGGAGCGCGCCATGAGCCCCCGCACCGCCCCCAGCAGGGCCCCCTGCCCCCAGTGCATCGCGTGGTTGACGAGGAAGCGGCGCTCGTCGTCCTCGGGGAACCGCCGGCCCAGCAGCGCCGACAGCGTCCTGCCCGGCACCTCCGAGCTCGCCCGCCCGGTCAGGGCCTGCTCCACCTTCTCGCCGAGCGTCATGACCGCGACCCCCGCCGCTCCCGCGACGACGCCCGCGAGCGCGGACCCCAGCAGCCCCGTGCCCTGCCGGCGGGACGACCCCTCGAGCAGGTCCTCGACCCGGTCGCTGGCCGCCAGCGCGACGCCGGCCAGCGCGTTGCCGGGCGGGCGGCGGGGGATCCCCGGGTGCGGGCGGGTCGGCGACGCCGTGCGCGCCGCCTCCCAGGCCGCCCCGATCGCGCGCAGCTCGTCCTCGGACGCCACCTGCTGCAGCCGGGGCAGCAGCGCGTCCTCCTCGTTGCGCGCGTCGTCGCTGATGAGCGCGAAGAGCCGGCGGACCCGCGCGTCGTACGACGGGGCGGCCGGGTCGGCGTCCTGCAGGTCCTGCAGCAGCTCGTTGATCTCCTGGTGCTCGCCCTCGATGTGCGCGGTCAGCCGGTCGCCCTCCGCGGGCAGGTGCTTGCGGTACGCCGGGAACAGCACCGTCTCCTCCGCGAAGGCGTGCCGCAGCGCCCGCTCCGCGAGGTCGCTCACCACCCGGGCCCGCGCGTCGGGCGACCCCGCCCGGTCGTACGCCAGCATCAGCTCGTGCAGCGCGCTGTGGTCGCGGCTCTGCCGGGACAGGATGCTGCCCGGCCCGCCCCGCTGCGCGTCCGTCTGGTCCGCCACCGACAGCAGCCCGCTCGCCCGCTCCGCCACCGCACGCTCCTCCTCGTCACCCCGCGCCGCGGCGCGCCCCCGGCGCACCGCTCCGCGTGACCCCGGCGCGCCCTGCCGGCGCCCGCTCGTCGTGCCCCCGCGCTGCCCGGCGCTGCGGCGCCCAACCCCCGCCCCGCCGCCCGTGCCGCCCGGGCGCCGGGACCCGGCCCGGCGACGCGGTGGCGGCGGCCCGGCCCGGGCCGCCAGACTGCGCGGCGTGGCCGACCCCCTCCTCGAGCACCCCGCCGTGGTCCGCGTCCGGGCCGCCCTGCGGGCGCGCGGCGCCACCGGGAGCGTCAGCGTGCTCGGCGAGGCGGCGCGCACCGCCCGCGCCGCCGCCGACCAGCTCGGCTGCGACGTGGGCGCGATCGCCAACTCCCTGGTGTTCCTGCAGGGGCCCGCGCCCGGCGGCGCGCCGGTGCTCGTCCTGACCTCCGGCGCCCACCGGGTCGACGAGGCGCGGGTCGCGGCCCTGCTGGGCGTCCCCGCCCTGCACCGCGCCGGTCCCGACGCCGTGCGCGCGGCCACCGGGTCGGCGATCGGCGGGGTCGGTCCCGTCGGGCACCCCGCGCCGCTGCCGACCCTCGTGGACGAGGACCTCGCGGGCCACCCCGTGGTGTGGGCCGCCGCCGGGCACCCGCGCACGCTCTTCCCCACGACCTACGACGAGCTCCTGCGGATCACCGGCGGCCGCGCGGCGCGGGTCGCCTGAGGCCGCGGAGTGGTGCCGGGAGGGCCCCGTCAGCCGGCGGCCAGGCGCCCGCGCAGCCCGCTCGCCCGCACCGCCGGGCGCTCGACCGCGGCGCGCAGCGCGGCCTCGCCGGCCACGACCCGCACCAGGGACTGCGCGCGGGTGAGCGCGGTGTAGAGCAGCTCGCGGGTGAGCAGCGGGCTGTCCTGCTCGGGCAGGACGAGCGTCACCCGGTCGAACTGGCTGCCCTGGCTGCGGTGCACCGTCATGGCGTGCACCGTCTGCACCTCGTGCAGGCGGCTCGGCGCGAAGCGGACCAGGCCGTCGGCGGCCCCGGCGCGGGCGAAGGCCACCCGCACCTCGCCGTCCGCGGTGCGCACCACGACGCCGGTGTCGCCGTTGTAGAGCCCGAGCGCGTAGTCGTTGGCCGTGACGAGCAGCGGGCGCCCGACGTACCACTCGTCGCCGCCGGGGGCCGCGCCCTGTGCAGCCAGCCAGCGCTCGACCTGCCGGGACCAGACGTCGACGCCGTAGGGGCCGGTGCGGTGCGCGCAGAGCAGCCGGTGCCGCCCGAGCAGCGCCAGCGCCCCGGCGGCGTCGCCCTCCAGCGCCGCCCGCCGCAGCGCCGTGCCCGCGGCCACGACGTCGCCGCGGGCACCCGGGTCGCCGAGGGGGTCCTCCACCAGGACCGTGTCGGGCGACGGCGAGCGCAGCTGGGCCAGGGCGGCGTCGGCGTCGCCCCGGCGCACCGCCTCGGCGAGCGCCCCGATGCCCGCGCCGTAGCGGTGGTTGGTGCGCAGGACCACCACCCCGCGCGGCCAGTCCGGGGCGTCCGCGCCCGCGACGAGCGCGGCGACCGCCGGGTCGGGGTCGGGGGCCGGGCGGTCGCGCAGCCCGCCGACGAGGTCGGCGAGCACCGCGCCGGCCTCCACGGACGCGAGCTGGTCGGGGTCGCCCACGAGCACCAGGCGGGTGTCGGGCCGCAGGGCCTCGAGGAGCCGGGCCATGAGGGTCAGGGACACCATCGACGTCTCGTCGACCACGACGACGTCGTACGGCAGCGTCGCGTCGCGGTCGTGGCGGAAGCGCGTGCTCGTGCCCGGTCGCGGCCCCAGCAGGCGGTGCAGCGTCGACGCGGTGTGCCCCTCGAGCCGGGACCGGTCCCCCGCCGGCAGGCGCAGGCGGTCGGCGGCCTCGAGCAGCGCCTCCTGCAGCCGCGCCGCCGCCTTGCCCGTGGGCGCGGCGAGCGCGACCCGCGGCGGTGGCCCCGGCTGGTCGAGCAGCAGCGCGAGCAGGACCGCGACCGTGGTGGTCTTGCCCGTGCCCGGGCCGCCGCCGAGCACGGTCGTCCAGCGGGTCGCCGCCACCGCCGCCGCGGCGCGCTGCGCGCTCGTGCGCTCGGGCAGCAGCCGGTCGAGCCCGTCCCGCAGCCGGGCGAGGTCCACCCGCGGCGGCGCGGCCGCCTCCCGGCGCAGCAGGTCGTCGCAGACCTGCACCTCCTGGCGGTGGTAGCGCTCGAGGTAGAGCAGGCCGTCCTCCCACCGCAGCGGCCTGCCGGGGCCCACCAGCGGGCTTGCGCCGACCGCGCGCACCCAGGCGGCGGGGTCGGGCCACGGCAGCTCGGGGGCCAGGCGCGGCGGCTCGTCGAGCGCCACGCAGGTGCTGCCCCCGCGCACCGCCCGCACCGCCAGCGCGACCGCCAGGCGGACCGCGGGGTCCGGCTCGCCCCCGAGCTCGCCGAGGCGCTGGGCGACGTGCACGTCCGCCGCCTCGAGCAGCCCGGCCTCGTTGTACGGGCGCAGCGCCGCGTCGGCGCCCCGGGCGCGCCGCACGTCGTACGGGTCCTCCAGCGGCTCCAGCGCGACGCCCGCCGCGCGGACGGGACCGGCCGGGGCGGCGCTCACGCGGCACCCCCGTGCAGCAGGTCGGACAGGGCGGTCACGAGGCCGGGCGGCGGCGACCAGGCGAAGACGCCGCTCGGGCGCCCCTGCTCGCGCGGCGCCCCGGGCCCGCACATGCCGCGGACGTAGAGGTAGAGCACGCCCCCGAGGTGCACCGCCGGGTCGTAGCCCGGCTGGCGCCAGCGCAGGAAGCGGTGCAGCGCGACGCAGTAGAGCAGCGCCTGCAGCGGGTAGTCCGACCCGGCCATGACCTGGTCGAGCGCGGCCGGGCGGTAGTCCCACGCGGTCAGCGGCGGCCCGGCGGGGTCGCCGAGCCGGTTCGTCTTGTAGTCCGCCACGAGGTAGCGCGGACCGCGGGCGCCCTGCAGGCGCACCACGAGGTCGAGGCTGCCCGTGAGGTAGCCGCGCAGCGGCTGCTCGGCGAGGCCCGGCGCGCCGACCCGCTCGGCGTACGGCGCGAGCGGGTCGCCCGGCGGCAGGTGCTCGCGCAGCAGCGGGGCCAGCTCGCCGAGCAGGGCCGCGCGCGCCGCGGGGTCGTCGCCGCCGGCGAGCGGCAGCTCGAACTCGAGCTCGGCCAGGCGGTCGGTGCGGGGCACGTCGACGAGGGCGCGGTCGTCGGCGAGCGGCCCCAGCGGGGTGCGCAGCACGGGGACGAGCGCGTCGGCCAGCGCGCCCGCGTCGAGGTCGAGCGGGCGGCGGGCCAGGTGCTCGCGGGCGCGCTCGGCCAGCTCGGCGCGCAGGTCGCCCGCCTGGGCGTCGGCGTCCTCGAGGACGCCGTGGACCAGGGTGCCGAAGGCCGTGCCCGCCGGCAGGTCGACCATCGGGCTGGGCACCGCCCGCAGCGCCGCCTCCACCGGGTCCTCCCCCGCCGCGGCCGTCCCGCCCTCCGGCCAGGACCCGGCCCCCGGCCAGGACCCGGCAGGGCCCGCGTCGGCCGTGCCGGCGATGTCCTCGTCCTCGCGCTCCCCCGTCTCGGGCTCGCTGCCGACCCCGGCCTCGGCCGCGGCGCGCTCGCCGGCGGCCGCCAGGGCGCTGTACGACGTGCGGCGCCACGTCGTGTCGAGCCCCCGCCCGAGGACCGACACCGTGAGCGGCCCCGGCGGCGGCGGCGCGGGGACCGCTCCCGGCTCCTCGACGACCTCGGACCGCTCGAGGGCGACGCCGGCGCAGCGCCCGGCCACCGCGCGCAGGCGCGCCAGCGCCTCGGCGTCGGGGGGCACGGGCACCCGGTCGGGCACCTGCGGGCTCCCCGCCGCGCGGCCGAGCAGCAGGCGGTGCAGCGCCGAGGTCTCGGCGTTGCGGCTGGGCGCCCACCAGAGCACCACCTGCGCGCCGGCCCGGGTCAGCCCCACGTAGAGCAGGCGCAGCGCCTCGCCGTCGTCCTCCGCGCGGGCGCGGGCCAGCCGCTCGCGCCGCCCCGGCGACGCCTCGCCCCCGACGTCGAGCAGGCGCGTGCCGTCGTCGGCGTGCAGCAGCAGCATGTCGGGGCTCCGCTCGAAGCGGTCGGCGGCGAAGGGCAGGAGCACGACGGGGTACTCGAGCCCCTTGCTCGCGTGCAGCGTGACGACCTGCACCGCGGCCGCGTCGCTGTCGAGGCGGCGGGTGCGCTCCAGCGAGGCGTCGGTGGCGGCCTCGGCGCGGCGGCGGCGCAGGTGCTCCACCAGCGCCGCGAGGCCCAGCCCCTCGGTGACCGCGGCCTCGTGCAGCGCCTGCCCGACGTGGCGCAGGTCGGTGAGCCGCCGCTCCCCGTCGGGCAGGGACAGCACGCGCTGGGGCAGCCCGCGCTCGGCCGAGGCGACCTCGAGCAGCGCGGCGACCCCGCGCCCGGCGAGCAGGTCGGCCCAGCCGCGCAGGAGCCCGCCGAGGTCGTCGGTGAGCCGGTCTCCCGCCAGGGCCAGGTCGCGGGCCGTGCGCCCGAGGAACGGGGTGAGGGCGGCGGCACGGACCCGGCCGGAGCGGTGCGGCTGCTCCAGGGCCTCGAGCAGCACCAGCCAGTCGTCCGCGGCCGGCGTGGCGAACACGCTGCCCCCGGCCGCGACCACCGCGGGCACCCGCCGGGCCCGCAGCGCGGCGTGCACGACGCCGGCCTGGTGGTGGGTGGAGACGAGGACGGCTACGTCGCCGGCGACGAGGGGCCGCCCGTCGTACGTGGCGCCGGACGCGAGCAGCCGGGCGACGTCGGCGGCGAGGTCGCGGGCCACGTGCTCGCGGACCCGCGCGACCGGCGGGAGCTGCGCCGGGTCCGCGACGCCGACGTCCGGGCGGGTGACGACGCGCAGGCGGACCGGCGCGGCGTGCGGCGCGCCGGCCAGCCTGCTGCCGCTGCGACGCGCCTCGACGGGGCGCACCACGATGCCGGGGTCCCCGAGCTCGGCGCCCTCGAGCAGCCCGCCGAGCGCAGCCACCAGCGGCGCGTCGCTGCGGTGGTTGACCGCGAGGGTGCGCCGGTGCTCGGCGCGCGCGGCCGCCGCCAGGTAGGTGACGACGTCGCCGCCGCGGAACCCGTACACGGCCTGCTTGGGGTCGCCGACGAGCACCAGCGTCGCGTGGCCGTGGAAGGCGCGCTCGAGCACCTGCCACTGCACGGGGTCCGTGTCCTGGAACTCGTCGACGAGCACGACCCGCCAGCGCGCGCGCATCCGGTCGCGCGCGGGGGCGTCCTCGGCCTCGAGCGCCGCGGCGAGCCGCACGAGCAGGTCGTCGTAGGAGAGGACCCCGAGCCGCCGCTTGCGCCGGTCGACCTCCCGGCGCACGCCGGCGGCGAAGCGCCGCCGCACCCCGGCGGGGGTGGCGCCGTCCTCGTCGGAGGGCTCCAGGCGCGCCTGGGGGTCGCCCACGGCGGCGCGCCCGAGCGCGAGGGCGCAGGCGCGGTCGAAGGGCGGGGGCGGCGCGCCGGGGGCGCCGAAGCCGCGGACGTAGAGGTCGTCGACGACCTCCACGACGAGGTCGTCGAGGTCCTCGACCAGCCGCGTGCCGCGGTCGGTGTCGCCGGCGACCCCGAGGCCGCCGAGCACCTGGTGGCAGAACTGGTGGGTGGTGGCGATGGTCGCCGCGTCGACGTCGGCGAGCGCGAGCGCGAGGCGCCGCCGGCGCTCGGCCACCTCGCCCGGCCCGGCCCCGTCACCGCCGGCGAGCAGCGCGAGGACCGGGTCGTCGCCGGCCCGGGTGGCCGCGGGCTCGCCGAGCGCCCGCTCCGCGCGCACCAGGTGCTCGCGCACGCGCTCGCGCAGCTCCTGGCTCGCCGCGCGCCCGAAGGTGATGACGAGGAGCTCCTCGACCCGGGCGCGCCCCTCGGCGACGAACCGGGCCACGAGGGCCCCCACCGTGTGCGTCTTGCCCGTGCCCGCGCTCGCCTCGAGCACCGTCGTGCCGGTCGGCAGCGGCCCGCACAGGTCGAACGGCAGCGGCCCGGCCCCGACCGCCCCGGCCCCCTCGACCGCGCTGCCCGCGCCGCCCGCGCTGCCCGCGCTCGCCGCGCTCGCGGCGCTCACAGGCCGCCCACCCGCTCGACGTCGAGCAGCGGGTCCCACACCCGCCGCGCCAGCTCGCCCAGCCGCGACGGCTCGCCGCCCCACCGCTCGTCCTCACGGGGCGGGTCGGCGAGCAGGGCGGCGAGCGGCACGACGCCGCCGTGGACCCGGACGTGCGCCGGGTCGGCGTCCTCGCCGGGGAAGTCGCGCGAGCGCCACTCGCGCTCGGCCCGCTCGAGCGCCGCCGGCACCTCGTCGCCGGCCCAGCGGGCCGCGGCGTAGGCCGCACCGGTGCGCACCGGCAGGGGCAGGGGCTCGCGCAGGCCCCGGTCGTGCAGGTCGACGAGCCGGCCGAGCAGCTCGCGGGCCCGCTCCGGCGCGACGGGGCCGACGAGCGCCCGGCGCGGGCGCCCCGTGCCCCTCCCCACGGTGCTCGCCGTCCAGCCGGCGCCGGGGTGGGCCGCGCAGAGCGCCAGCAGCCCGACCCAGGCGCGCAGCCGGTGGTGCGCCCGCAGCCTGCTGTACGTCACCTCGAGCAGCGTGGTGCCCCGCACCCCCGCGACGCTGCCCCGCAGCGAGCGCCCGTCGGGCAGCGCGACGTCGACGTCGACCACCTGCCGCGGGTGGGCGCGCAGGTCGGCCGTCCCGGCGACGAGCGGCTCGACGTCGCGCAGGACCCGGTCGAGCGCTCGGGCGCCCAGCCCCCCGGGCGGCAGGGCGCCCCGGCGCCACTCGGCCTGGCGCGCGTCCTCGGGCGACGCGCCGGCGAGCCGGTCGCGCAGCACCCGGTCGCCGACCGCCCAGGCCTCGAGCGCGTCGAGCTCGACCGCGAGGTGGTCGGAGGGCTCGTCGTCCTCGCGCAGCACGGCGACGTCGAGCCGCTGGCGCAGGAACGCGCGCGCCGGGTGCACCAGCAGGTCGGCGAGCGCAGCCAGCTCCACGGCACCGCCCGCCCGCGCGGGCGGCAGCGGGCCCGGCAGGAAGGGGCCGGGGTCCTCGCGCGGGGCGAGGGCGGCCCGGGCCCCGGCCAGCGCCGTGGGGTCGTGGCTGAAGGCCCGCCCCGGGGTCCCGAGGGCGCCGGGGACGAGGCAGCGGGGGTCGTGGGCCTGGAGCGGGTGCCGCACGAGCACCTGGTCGCGCGGCCGGGCCCCGTCGGCGCCGACCGCCGTCTCGTCGAGGGCGTCGAGGAGCTCGCCCAGCGGCACGCTGAGCGGTCGGGCCGCCCCGGTGCGCTCGTCGGCCCCGGTGCAGGTCACGACGACCCGCTCGGTCGCGGCGAGCAGGGCGTCGAGGAGCAGCTGGCGGTCCTCGCTGCGCGGGTCGGCCTCGCCGACGGCCGGGTCGCGGTCGAGCACGTCGTCGCCGTCGCGGCGCACCCCGCGCGGGAACGCGCCGTCGTCGAGCCCGAGCAGGCACACCACGCGGTGCGGGACCGAGCGCATGGGGACCATCGTGCAGACGGTCAGGGTGCCGGTCCGGAAGCCGGCGCGGGTGGGCCGGCCGGCGAGCCGCCCGCCGAGCAGCGCCCGCACGTCGGCGAGCGCCAGGGGCGTGCTCGCGGCCCGCCCGCCCGCCGCGTCCTCGAGGTCGGCGAGGACCCGGCGCAGCTCCCCGGCCTGCCACAGGTCGGCGGGGGCGACGTCGGTGAGCGAGGCGACGCCCTCGCGCAGCAGCGCGCACCACGCCGCGAGCGGGCGGTCGCCCGGCGCGGACAGCGCCCCGAGGACCGCGCCGAGGCGGTCGACCAGCTCGGCCAGGCGCCCCGCGAGGTCGACCTCGCCGCTGCCGACGTCGTCGAGCGGGAGCGCCAGCCCCAGCCGGTTGCCGTCCTCGTCGGCCATCGCGGCTCCGAGGAGCACGCGGTCCAGGCCCGCGCGCCAGGTGTTCTGCGGGACCAGGTCGAGCGCGTAGGGGGTCCGGTGCGCCGCGTCGAGCCCCCACCGCACCCCCGCCTCCGCCACCCAGGTGGCGACCCGCTCGAGGTCGTCGTCGTCGAGGCGGAAGCGCCGGCGGACCGGGCCGGTGGACGCGAGGTCGAGGACCTGCGAGGCCGTGACCCGCGCGCCCGCCAGCTCCAGGAGGCGGTCGACGGTCGCCAGGAGGGGGTTGGTGCGCCGCAGCGAGCGGTCGGCGAGCCGGACCCGCAGGGCGTGGCCGGGGTGGCCCGCACCGGTGACCTCGGCGAGGCCGAAGGCCGCGGCCACCAGCGGGGCGAACTCCTCGATGTCGGGGCACATGACGAGCACGTCGCGCGGCTCGAGGGTCGGGTCCTGCGCCAGCAGCCCCACGAGCACCTCGCGGAGCACCTCCACCTGCCGGGCCCGCCCGTGGCAGGCGTGCACCTGCACCGTGCGGTCGGACGGGTCGAGCAGCGGCCGGGCCCCCGCGGGGGCGCGCCGGTCGTCGCGCACGGCGCGCTGCAGGTGCCCGAGGAGCGTCACGGGGGGCGCGGGCACCGGGTGGTGGTGGCCCTCGTGCGGCACGGCGGCGAGCACCTGGGCCAGCTCGCGCGCGTCGCGGCCGAGCGAGGAGAGCAGGGGGTGGCGCACCAGCTCGCCGGTGCGGTCCTCGCGCCGGCGCACCGGGCGGCGCGGCGCACGGGACACCGCCGCGACCCGGTCCCAGAGGTCGCCCGACGGGTGCGGCAGCCAGAGGTGCACGTCGCGGTGCTCGGCCAGCGCCCGCAGGAGCACCAGGTCGCCGGCCGGGAGCCGGGTGGGGCCGAAGAGCGAGGCCCTGGCCGGCAGCGGGCACGACGCCGGGTCGTCGCGGAGCCGCGCGGCGGTCAGCGCCGCCCGCTGCACGGGGTCCGGCCCGGGGACCCGCTCGGCCAGCAGCCGGAAGAGGCGGGCCTGCCAGCGCAGGTCGACCGGCAGCGGCGCGCCGAGGCCGTCGGCGTCGTCGCCGCGCGCCCAGGCGGCCAGCAGCGCCGGCCGCTCGCGCGCGGCGTCGTCGACCAGCGTCGCCAGGCGGTGCGCCACGGCCCACCGGCGTCCGCGGCGGTGGACCCGCTCGGCGGGGTCGTCCGCCCCGGGCGGCGCGACCACCCCGAGGTGCAGGCCCAGCGCGCGGCACCAGGGCTCGCCGGCGCAGCCGTCGAGCACCTCCAGCAGCGTCCAGGCGAGGGCGTCCGGGTGCCACGGGTCGGGCTCCTCGACGCCCGCGGCCTCGGCGAGCAGCCGTCGCGGCGACGGGAAGCGCACCCCCGCGCAGACGCCGTCGCCGCTCGAGCCCGCGCCCTGCCCGAGCCGGTGCGCCAGGCGCTGGGCCAGCCACCGCTCCACGCCCCGCGCGGGGACTGCGACGACGTCCTCGGCGAAGGGGTCCGCCGGTGGCACCGCGAGGACGTCGCCGAGCGCGTCGACGAGCGCGTCGGACCGCTCGGCGCGGTGGACGTGCAGCACCCGCGTGGACCCCCTCGGCGCCGCGACCCTCGCGCGGCCCCGCCACGCTAGCCGCGCCCACCGACAGCCCGCCGAGGGCGTGGCGGTCGGGGCGGGCCGGCGCGGCGAAGCGCGCGGGAGGGACCGCGCGGGACCCTCAGCGCGGCTGGACCTCGGCCATCCGCGACCAGCCCTCGCCCGGCACCTCGACGTTGACGATCTCGGGCACGCTCGCGACGAGGTCGGGCATCCACCCCACGGCCTCGCGGAAGTGGTCCGAGCGCACGTGCTCCTCGCCGGCCGCGGCGTCGCGGAACGCCTCGAGCAGGACGAACTGGTGGGGGTCGTGGACGCTGCGCGACCAGTCGAAGAAGAGGTTGCCCGGCTCGGCGCGGGTCGCGGTGGTGAACGGCTCGACGAGCGAGAGCCACTCGTCGCTGCGCTCCGGGCGGACGGTGAACCGGACGGCGATGAAGATCACGGCGCGCTCCTGGTGCTGCGGGACGGGGGCGGGCGCCCATGCTCCCGCGGGGTTCGTTCGACGCGGGAGCGGGGTACCCCCTAGGCTGGAACACGAGGGGAGTACTCCCACGCACCGCTCCGGTCAGTACGGACGCGCCCACGCGCGCCCCGGACGGTGGCCGACGACGGTGGAGGAGACCTCGGGCACCACGTACCCGAGGAGAGCTCTGTGCACTTGCCCGTGACCCTGGCCGCTGCCGACAGCGGCGGCGCGACCTCGTCCCTCGCCTCGCCGGGCCTGTGGCTCCTGAGCATCGGCGTCGTCCTGGGCCTGGTCCTGCTGGACCTGGCCCTGACCCGCCGTCCGCACGCGGTGGGCATGCGCGAGGCCGTCGGGTGGTCCGTCTTCTACATCGCCCTCCCCCTCGTCTTCGGCGCGTGGATCTGGGCGCAGTGGGGGTCCGGGCCGGGCGTGGACTTCCTCACGGGCTACCTCGTCGAGAAGTCGCTGTCCGTCGACAACCTCTTCGTCTTCATGCTCCTGCTCTCCGCCTTCGCGGTGCCGGCGGAGCTGCAGCAGCGCGTCCTGCTCTACGGCATCGTGGGCGCGCTCGTGCTGCGCGGCGTGCTCATCGCCGTCGGCGCGGCGGCGCTGGACAACCTGAGCTTCGCGTTCCTGCTCTTCGGCGCGATCCTGCTCGCCACGGCCGTGAAGATCTTCCGCGACCAGCGCAAGGGCACCGGCCACGAGGTCGACGTCTCGTCCATGCGCTCGGTGCGCCTGCTCCGGCGCTTCATGCCCGTCACCGACGAGTACCGCGGCGCGCGCATGACGGTGCGCGAGGCCGGCAAGCGCGCGGCGACCCCGCTGCTGCTCGTCGTGGTCGCCGTCTTCGCCACCGACGTGGTCTTCGCCGTCGACTCCGTCCCCGCCGTCTACGGCATCACGAGCGACCCCTACCTCGTCTTCGCGACCAACGCCTTCGCGCTGCTGGGCCTGCGGGCGCTGTACTTCGTGCTGCAGGGCGCGCTCGGGCGCCTCGTCCACCTCGGGTACGGCCTCGCCGCGATCCTCGCCTTCATCGGCGTGAAGCTGGTGCTGCACTGGGCGCACGGCATCTGGGCGGGCGTCCCGGAGATCCCGACGCTGCTCTCGCTCGGCTTCATCGTCGTGGTCCTCGCGATCGTCACGATGACCAGCCTGCGCGCCACGCGCCAGGACCCCGAGGCGGTCGGCGAGCACGTCGGGAGCCCCCCGGCGCGCTGACCCGCCACGCGACGGGCCCCGGGGCAGCGCCCCGGGGCCCGTCGCGTCGTGGTGCCCGCGCGAGGTGGGGCGCTCAGGCCCCGGCGCTCGAGCGCACGCCGGCGAGGGAGTCCTGCAGCAGGGCGAGCCCCTTGCCGGAGGGGGCGACCGCGTCGGGGCCCTGCCAGAACGAGGTCCTCCCGGCGCCGCCGGCGCGCGAGAACGAGTAGTGCACGTGGTCCACGTGCCGCAGCGTCGGCGAGCACTGGCTCAGCGCGCGACCGCGGCAGGAGGCGTGCACGTACGGGCGCCAGCCGTCCTGCAGCCGGTAGACCGACAGGATCCGGTCGTTGAAGATGATGTACATGATCCCGAGGCGCCGGGCGATCTCGGCGTCGTCCTTGAGCAGCCACTTGTGCATGGCGGTGGCCATGGCGCCCTCGCGCGCCACGCGGGCGTCGACCCCCCAGTCGAAGGCCCGCCCCTCCTTGTGCTCGCTCTGCCCGCCGCTGCCGCAGGCACGCAGGATGCCCATGTTCGTCGAGCCGGGGTAGGTGCGCACCGCCATGCGGGCGAACCAGGCCGTACCGGCGCCGATCGTGCTCGTGCAGGTGGTCTGCGGCTCGTAGGGGACGGTCTTCTCGGCCGGGGTCACGAAGCGCGGCGTCGCCGGCATCGGGAGGGTCACGGCCCCGGCGGGCGCGGCGAGGGGGACGACGGCGACCACGGCGGCCGCCGCGGCGGCGACGGCGGTGGCGGCGCGGGAGAGGCGGCGGCGCAGGCTGGTGCGGCGCCCGGCGGCGTGGAGGGTCACGGTGCTGGTCCTCGGGGGGTCGGGGACGGGGCTCCGGGACTGTATCGGCGGGCCCGGCCCCTGCTTGAGGGGCGTTACACGTGAGGTGCATCACACCGCGGTGGTGATCACCCCCCGCTACAGGCGGCACCCGCGGGCGCCGATCCCCTCCGCGACGACCACAGGAGGGTCCCCATGACTGCCACGACGGACGAGGCGCCGGCGCCCGCCGCGCCGCCGCCCGCCGCTCCCGCGGCCCGCCGCGACGACCACCTGCCGGACCGGCGCGAGGCGCTCTTCGCGCTCGGCGGCGGCCTGCTGGGCGCCCTCGTGGCCCTGGCGGGGGCCAAGGCGCTGGCGCCGGGCGCGCCCGAGGCGCGCGACGACGAGGAGCCCCTGGGCGCGCGGGAGGCCCGCGAGCGGCTCGTGGAGGGCAACGAGCGCTTCGTCGCCGGCGAGCCCCTGCACCCGGACCAGTCGACGACCCGGCGCGAGGGCCTCGCCGAGGGGCAGCACCCCTTCTGCGCGGTGCTGTCCTGCGCCGACTCGCGGGTCCCGCCGGAGGTCCTCTTCGACCAGGGGCTCGGGGACCTCTTCGTCGTGCGCAGCGCCGGGCAGGTCCTGGACAGCGCCGTGCTCGGCTCGCTGCAGTACGGCGTCGAGCACCTCGAGGTGCCGCTGCTCGTGGTGCTCGGGCACACCGAGTGCGGCGCGGTCGCCGCCACCGTCGAGTCCCGGCGCCCGGACGCCGAGCCGACCGGCACCGACATCGACGCGCTGGTCGCCGGCATCCTGCCCGCGGTCGAGGAGGCGGAGCGCTTCGGGGCCCACGAGACCGAGCTCGCCGAGGTGGCGGTCGACGTCAACGTCGAGCTCGTCGTCGAGCGCCTCAAGGCCTCGCCCGTCATCGCCAAGGCCTCGACCCTGCGCGAGGTGAAGGTGGTCGGGGCGGTCTACGACCTCGAGACCGGCGAGGTCGAGTTCCTCTGAGCGCCTGCGGGACCCCGAGCACGACGAAGGCCCAGGTCCGGGGGACCTGGGCCTTCGTCGGTGGTAGCGGGGGCAGGATTTGAACCTGCGACCTCTGGGTTATGAGCCCAGCGAGCTACCGAGCTGCTCCACCCCGCGTCGGCGTTGCGTCGTAGACGTTACGGCACGACGGACGCCGGGGGCAAATCGGGGGTGGGCAGCGCGCACGGTCGGCCCCTAGCGCCCGCCGGACGGGGTCTGCTCCGGCGCCGGGGCGGCCTCCCCGCCCGCGGCGGGCGTGGCCGCGGGGGCGGGGGCGTCGCCGTCGGGGGGCACGGCGCCGTCGCCCTGGGCCGGCGCCTCCGGGGCCTGGGCCCCGGTGATCGCCGCCTGCGCCGCCGCGGCCTCGCGGATCGCCCGCGCGACCCGCTCCTGGGCCTCGCCGTACGCCGCGAAGTCCCCGGCCTGCAGCGCCTCCTCGCCCGCCGCGATCGCCGCCTCGGCCTGCGAGAGCGCCCGCGCCAGGCGCGCCTGCTGGTCCGCCGGCTCCTGCTCGCCGCCGCCCTCGGTCGGCGGCACCTCGTCGGTGATACCGCCGGCGCCCTCGAAGACCTGGTTGAGCGCGCCCTCGAGGGTCGGGGCGAAGCCCACCCGGTCGCCGAAGGCGACGAGGACGTACTGCAGGAGCGGGTAGGACGAGGTGCCGGTCGAGCCGCTGACGTACACCGGCTCGACGTAGAGCAGCGCCTCGCCGACCGGCAGCGTCAGCAGGTTGCCGAAGGACACCCGCGAACCGCGCTGCTGGAGCAGGTTCAGCGTCTGCGCCACGCTCGAGTTGGCCTGGTAGTTGTTCTGCACCTGCTGCGGGCCGGGGATGGCCGTGTTGCGCGGCAGCTCGAGGATGCGGATCGTGCCGTAGTCCTCGCCCGGCTCGGCGTTCACCGCCGCGAAGGCCGAGAGGTTCGCCCGGTTGTTCGGCACGAAGGTGGTCGTCAGCGAGAAGGCCGGCTGCTCCTGCTCCGGCATGCGCAGCGTCAGGTAGAACGGCGGCTGCTGCACGTTGCCCGTGCTCTCCGGGGTCGGGTCGTTCGGCACCTCCCAGAAGTCCACGCCCGAGAAGAACGCCTCGGGGTCGGTGACGTGGTAGCGCGTGAGGAGCTCGCGCTGGACCTTGAAGAGGTCCTCCGGGTAGCGCAGGTGCTGGCGCAGGCCCTCGTCGATCTCCTCGTACGGCTCCACGGTGCCGGGGAACGCCTTCATCCAGGTGCTGAGCACCGGGTCGACGGTCTGGCCCTCCGGCGTCCACTCGTAGAGGCGCACCTCGCCGCTGTACGCGTCCACCGTCGCCTTGACCGAGTTGCGGATGTAGTTGACCTGCTCGTTGGCCTGGACCACCCGGGTCGTCGACGTGCTCGTCAGCGCGTCGGTGGTCGCGTCCTGCAGCGAGGTGCGGCTCGAGTACGGGTAGCTGTTGCTCGTCGTGTAGCCGTCGAGGATCCACTGGATCCGACCGTCCACGACCGCGGGGTAGGTGTTGCCGTCCAGCTTCAGCCAGGGCGCGACCTTCTCGACGCGGTCGCGGGGCTCGCGCACGTACAGGATCTTGGACTCGTCGTTGATGAAGTCCGACAGGAGGATGTTCCCCTCCTGGTACTTCGCCGCGTAGAGGAGCTTGCGGAACAGCGAGCCGACCTCGACGCCGCCCGAGCCGTCGTACGTGGTGAAGACCGAGCCCTCGGACGCCTCGTCGTCGGGCCGGTCGAACTCCCGGGGGTCGCTGCCCTCGGGGGCGCCGACGATGGAGTACTCCGGCGAGCGCTCGCCGAAGTAGATGCGCGGCTCGTACTCGCCGAGCTCGCCGGTGGGCGGGATGTCGCTCTCGAGGAACGACGGCCGGCCGTCGGCCTGGGCGGTGTTGCCGCGCGCGGCGACGAAGCCGAAGCCGTGCGTGTAGACGATGTGGTCGTTGATCCAGCCGCGCTGGTTCTCCCCCAGCCCGTCGAGGTCGAGCTCGCGCACCGACACGACGGAGTCCTGCTCGGTCCCGTCGATCGTGTAGCGGTCCACGTCGAGCACGTCGGGGAAGCTGTAGAAGCCGCGGACCTGCTGCAGCTGGCGGAACGCCGGCGGCACGATCTGGGGGTCGAGCAGGCGGATGCCCGGGATCGAGTCGGCCGCCTCGCGCAGCTGGGCCTGGGTCGCCGTCGTCGACCCCTGGATGGCCGTCACCTCGGTGTCGGCGATGTCGTACGCGCTGCGGGTGCCGGCGATGTTGCGCTCGATGTAGGGCGACTCCTTGTCCAGCTCGGACGGGCGCACCTCGAACCGCTGGACGACCGCCGGGTAGACGCTGCCGATGAGCACCGCCGCGACGAGCAGCAGGCCGACGCCGAGGCCCGGCAGGAGCCACCCGCTGCGGGCCACCCCGACGAAGAACAGCACCGCGACGATGACGCTGATCACCGCGAGGATCGCCTTGGCCGGCAGCACCGCGTTGACGTCGGCGAAGGTGAGCCCCACGAAGTCGCGGTTGTTGACGCGCCCGCCGGTGGTGGCGAGGAACCAGCGGTCCATCCAGTAGGCGACCGCCTTGAGCAGGACGAACACGCCGAGCAGCACCGACAGGTGGATCCGCGCCCCGGTGGACGTCCGCTCCCCCGGCGACTGAAGGCGCAGGCCGCCGTAGAGGTAGTGCGTCGCGGCGGCGACGACGAGCGAGACGATGACGAGCGCGAAGGCGAAGCTCAGGACGAACCGCCACCAGGGCAGGTCGAACGTGAAGAACGAGATGTCCATCCCGAACTGCGCGTCCTCCTGGCCGAAGGACGTCCCGTGCCGCCACAGCAGGAAGGTCTGCCACTGCCCGGCGGCGGTGCTGCCGGCGACGAGGCCCACGAGCACGGCGGCCACGACGACGAGCAGGCGGCGGAACGGCTCGATGCCCTGCCGGTAGCGCTCGAGGTTCTGCTGCTCGGGCGACATCGGCGCGTACACCGGGCGGGAGCGGTACGCGAGCACGAAGCTCCCGACCACGGCCCCCGCCATGACGGCCGCGCCCACGAGGAACAGCAGCGCCCGCGTCAGCAGCTCGCGGGTGAAGACCCCGGTGAAGCCGACGTCCTGGTACCAGAGGTAGTCCGTGTAGTACGAGACGAACAACCCGAAGAGGGCGACGAGCGCGGCGACGACCACGAGGGTCGGCAGCAGGGCGCGGTTGCGCCGGCGGGCGAGGACGGGACCGCCGGGACGGCGGGCGGGTCCGCCCGGGTCCGGCGGCATCTGGAAGCTCACGCGTGGGGCCCCTCGGCGGCGGTGCGGTCGGTCGGCGGGCCCGAGCGCAGCACGGGCCGTAGGAGGAACGTACCGGGGCGTGGCGACGGTTCCCCGTCGGACGGACCCGACGGGCCGGGCTCGTGCCCGGGTACGGACCGGGGGACGGACCGGGGGACGGACCCGGGCGACGGACCGGGGACCGATCGGGACGGCGCCCGCTCCGGGGCAGGATGGGGCCATGGCCGACCAGTCCCCCCAGCCCGCCGACCCCCGCCGCCCCCGGGCCGCCGCCGCCCCGCCGCGGCTCACCCGCGCCGTCGTCGAGCTCGAGCAGCACGTCGCCGCCGGCGGCTGGGACCAGCCGGTGCGCCTCTTCGCGCTCGTGCCCACCGCCGAGCTGCTCGCCGCGCAGCCCGACCTCGCCGACCAGCTCGGCGGGGACGCGCTGCTGCTGGACCCGGGGCACCTGACGCCGGTGGAGCAGGAGGTGCCCGCGCACGACGGCCTCGAGGAGCTGCTCGCGGGCATCGTGTGGCCGCCGGAGGTGGCCGGCACCGCCGTCGCCGTCGAGCGGCTCGTGCTGCCGCCCGACGCCGAGGGCGCCCTGCCCGACGACCCCGCGGCCGCGGCCGCCTTCGCCGCCGGCCACCCGGGCCGCCAGGAGGTGCGCCTCGCCGTGGGCGTCCTGCGCGACGGCAGCCGGGAGTGCGCGGTGCGGCTGCGCTCGGCGGACCGCGACCAGGACGTGCGCTCCGGCGCCGACCTCGTGCCCGGGCTGGCCCGCGCGCTGGCGGCCACGCTCGAGGACTAGGGGCGGCTCAGCCGCAGGTGGGCAGCGCGTCCGCGCGGTCCTCCCGCAGCGCCCGCAGCGCCGAGAGCGCCTGGCCCAGCGAGTCGACCGGGGTCACCCGCAGCCCCTCGGGGGTGGCGGCCGCGACCTCCCGGCAGTTGCCGGAGGGCGCGAGGAACAGGTCCGCGCCGAGGTCGCGCGCGGCGACGAGCTTCTGCTGGATGCCGCCGATGGGGCGCACCTGCCCGTCGGGGGTGATCTCGCCGGTGCCCGCGACGTACTGCCCGCCGTTGAGCTCGCCGGGGGTGAGCTCGTCGATGATGCCGAGCGCGAACATCATCCCGGCGCTCGGGCCGCCGACGTCCTCGAGGCCGAACTCGACCTCGAAGGGCGCGTCGAACGTCGTGCCGAGCTGCACCCCGACGACCGCGCGCTCGGGGTCGTCCTCGGCGGGCCGGGTGACGACCCGCTGGACCGACTCCTCGCCGTCGCGCAGCACCGTGAGCTCGACGAGGTCCCCCGGGCTCCGGTCGCCGACCCGCTCCGCAGCCCGGGCGCTGCCGGCGACCGCCCGGCCGTCGACCGCCGTGATGACGTCGCCGACGCGCAGCACCCCGTCGGCCGCCGACCCCGGCGCGACCGCCGCGACGGTCGCCCGCTCGTCGACCGGCACGCCGAGCTGGCGCAGCGCGGCGGCGGTCGCGTCGTCCTGCGACGAGGTCATGTCGCGGGCGTTCGTCTGCTGCACCTGCTCCTCGGTGGTCCCCTCCGGGTAGACCTGCTCCTCGGGGACCACCGCCACCGCGGGGTCGAGCCAGCCGCGCAGGGCCTGCACGAGGTCGACCCGCCGCCCGGGCCCGCCGCTCACCGACACGGTGGTGAGGTCCAGGTGGCCCGCGGTCGGGTACGTCTCCCGCCCCCGTACGGTGATGAGCTGGGTCCCGTCGACCTCGCCGATGGTGTTGGCGGTCGGGCCGGGGGACAGCAGGACGTACGGCACCGGCAGGAGCGCGGCGACCGCCGCGAGGGCGACGGCGACCAGGGCCGAGGCCGCCAGGACGACCGGGCGCGACGCCGCAGGGCGGGGCGGGGGCCCGTCCTGCTCGTCGCGGGCCTGCTCGACCGCGGGACCGCTGACCATCGGCGCGCGCTCGCCACCTTCCGCCTCGGGCGCGTCACGGCGCGCGCTGGACCTCCAGCGTAGGCGGCTCAGGCGGAGCCCACCCACTCGTCGCTGCCGTCGGCGAAGCGCTGGTGCTTCCACAGCGGCACCTGGTGCTTGAGGTCCTCGACGAGCTCGCGGCAGGCGTCGAAGGCCTCCCCCCGGTGCCCGGCGGCCGCGGCGACGACCACGGCGACGTCGCCGACCGCGAGGTCGCCGGTGCGGTGCAGGGCCGCGAGGGCCACCACCGGGTGCCGCTGCGCCACGCGCTGCGCGACCTGCGCCAGGACCTCCTCCACCCGGGGGTGCGCGCTGTAGCCGAGCTCGTCGACCTCCTTGCCGCCGTCCTCGCGGCGGACCGTGCCGACGAACACCGCCGTACCGCCCGCCGCGGGGTCGCGCACCGCCGCGAGCACCTCGTCGACCCCGATCGGGGTGGCGCGCACGCCCAGCAGGCGCACCGGGCCCCGCTCCCCCGTGCGCCCGCCGCCGTCCCCGCCGCCGTCCCCGCCGCCGCTCACGGCGCTCCCCTCTGCCCTGGGCGAACCCCGACGGGCCGCCCGCTCCCCGGGCACCCGTGCCGGGCCCGGCTCGTTACGGTGGGACGGACGCAGGGCGAGCGGGGCACCGCCCCGCCCGCGCCCGGCACGGCCCGCACGTCCCGCACATCCTGACCCAGCCAGCGCCACCCGATCGAGGTGCCACCGTGAACGACGTCCCCTTCGGCTTCGGCCTGCCGTCCGGCGGTGACGACGACGACGAGCAGCGCGACCCGTCGCAGCGCCGGCCGCCGGGGTTCGGGTCCGGCTCCGGGTCCGGCTCCGGGTCCGGCTCCGGGTCCGGCTCCGGGTCCGGGTCCGGCGGGCCGCAGGACCCGTTCTCGGCCCTGCTCGGCGGCGGCGCCGGCGGGGCGTTCGACCCGGCGGCGCTCGGCGCGGTGTTCCAGAGGCTCGGCGAGGTCATGTCCTGGACGGGCGGGCCCGTGAACTGGGACCTCGCCCGCCAGGTCGCCCGCCAGGCCGGCGCGCAGGGCGACCGGTCGGTCGGCGGCGCGGACCACGCGGCGGTCGCCGAGGCCGTGCGCATCGCCGAGGTCTGGCTCGACGAGGCGACGACCCTGCCGGCGGGCACGAGCCGGGCCCGGGCCTGGAGCAGGGCGGAGTGGGTCGAGGGGACCCTGCCGGCGTGGCAGCGGCTCGTCGACCCGGTGGCCGGCAAGGTCGTCGACGCCATGGGCGGGGCGATGCAGCAGGGCGTGCCCGAGGAGATGCGCGCGCAGGTGCAGGCGCTGGCCGGCCCGATGCAGCAGATGATGCGCTCCATGGGCGGCGCCATGTTCGGCACCCAGGTCGGGCAGGCGGTCGGCTCGCTCTCGCGCGAGGTCGTGTCCTCCACCGACGTCGGGCTGCCGCTGGGGCCCGCGGGCACCGCGATCCTCGTCCCGTCGGGCATCGCCGCGTTCGGCGAGGGGCTCGGCCTCCCCGAGGACCAGGTCCGCCTGTTCCTGGCCCTGCGCGAGTGCGCGCACCACCGGCTCTTCAGCCACGTGCCGTGGCTGCCCTCGCGCCTCGCGGCCGCGGTCGAGGACTACGCCCGCGGCATCCGGGTGGACACCGCCCAGATCGAGGAGCAGCTCGGGCGCATCGACCCGAGCAACCCCCAGGCGGTGCAGGAGGCGCTCACCGGCGGGCTCTTCGAGCCGCAGGACACCCCCGAGCAGCAGGCGGCGCTGCGGCGCCTCGAGACGCTGCTCGCGCTCGTCGAGGGCTGGGTCGACGAGGTCGTCGACGCCGCTGCCGGGCCGCGGCTGCCCGCGGCGGTGGCGCTGCGCGAGACGGTACGGCGCCGCCGGGCCTCCGGCGGCCCCGCCGAGGAGGTCTTCGCCGCGCTGGTCGGGCTCGAGCTGCGCCCGCGCCGGCTGCGCGACGCCGCCGCGCTGTGGGCCGCGCTCGCCGAGGCCCGCGGCACCGAGGGCCGCGACGCGGTCTGGTCGCACCCCGACCTCCTGCCGGGCGCCGAGGACCTCGACGACCCGCAGCGCTTCGTGCGCGGGGGCGGCGAGCTCGACCTGTCCGGGCTCGACGAGCTGACCGGCGGGCCGGGCGCAGGCGACGGAGGCGGCACCGGCGAGGGCACCGGGGACGGCGACGCCGGGACGGGCGACGGCCCGGCCGACGGGACCGGCGGCCCGCGCTCCGGGGCGTGAGCGCGGACGCCCACGCGGCGGCGACGGCCCTGCTCGAGGGCTGGGCCGCGCCGGACGAGGAGCAGGAGCGGCTGCGCGCGGCGTACCTGGCGTTCCTCGCCGGGCACCCCGACGGGCTGCTCAAGCGCTGCGTCCCGCGCCACCTCACGGCGAGCGCGCTCGTCGTCGACGCCGACGCGGGCCGGGCGCTGCTGACCCTGCACGCCAAGGGCGGCTTCTGGGCCCAGACCGGGGGGC
Source organism: Vallicoccus soli (assembly GCF_003594885.1). Classification (NCBI taxonomy): domain Bacteria; kingdom Bacillati; phylum Actinomycetota; class Actinomycetes; order Motilibacterales; family Vallicoccaceae; genus Vallicoccus; species Vallicoccus soli. The sequence continues at coordinate 834,159 of NZ_QZEZ01000001.1, read as the reverse complement.
ACTGCGAGCCCGGCGACGCCTCGCTCGAGGCGGGCGCGCTCCGCGAGGCCACCGAGGAGTCCGGCATCGACGGCCTGCGCCTCGTGGGCGGGCCGGTCGGCCTCGACCGGCACGCGCTCTCGGGGGCCTTCGGCACCTGCCGCGAGCACCTGGACGTGCGGTGGGTCGCGCTGGCCCCCGCCGGTGCCGCGCCGCGCGCCAGCGCCGAGTCGCGCGACCTGCGCTGGTTCGACCTGGACCGGATCGCCGGGGGCGGGCGCGAGGAGGTCGGCGGCGCCGCGGTGCTCGACCTGCAGCGCCTCGCCGCCGCGGCGGTGGCCCGGCTGCGGAGCTGAGGGGACCGGGGGCGCGGGCCGCCCGTCAGTCCCGGGCCGCCACCTCGCCCGCTCCCCCCGCCGCGTCCTCCCCGGGCGGCGGCTGCAGCCCGCTGGCCGCGGCCACGCCCTCGAGGAAGCCCCGCGCCCGCTCCGCCCGGGGGTAGGCGCCCACCAGGGCCCAGAAGTCCGGGCCGTGGCCGGGCACGAGCAGGTGCGCGAGCTCGTGGACGAGGACGTAGTCGACCACCCACGGCGGCATCCCCTGCAGCCGCGCCGAGAGCCGGATGGTGCCGTCCACCGGGGTGCACGAGCCCCAGCGCGTCGCCTGGTTGGCCACCCAGCGCACGCTCGTGGGCACGGCACGCGACCCCAGGTGCCGCCGCGACAGCTCGAGCGCGCGCGCCATGAGGTCGTCGTCGGTGGGGCGCGCGCGGCGCTCCTTGGCCTCGAGCCGGCTCACCATCTCCGCGACCCAGCGCTGCTCCTCCGCGCGCGACATGCGCTGCGGGATGAGCACCACCGTGCGGTCGCCGTCGCGGTAGGCCGACACCGTGCGCCGGCGGCGCGCGCTGCGGCGCACCTCGACGAGCCCGTGCCCGTCCACCGCCCTGCGCACGTCGGGCGCAGCACCCCCGGGGCGCGCGGCGGGGACCGTCGGACCGGCCTCCGGCCCGACGGACCCCGCGGCGGCCGTCATGTGACGCAGGTTACCCGAGGGGCGGCGCGCCGCGCCGTGCGCGCGTCGGGGCCGCGCGGGGCGGCCGTACCCGCCCCCTGACGTAGGGTGTCGCCCGCACCGGCCCCGGAGCCGGGGCGCCGAGCGGACCGAGGAGGACCAGTGGCCGAGAGCTACACCGGCGACGCGTACTGCGTGAAGTGCAAGGAGAAGCGCGACTTCACCGGCGAGATCAAGGTGAGCGAGTCGGGCCGGCGGATGGCCCAGGGCACCTGCCCCGTGTGCGGCACGAAGCTCAACCGCATCCTCGGCAAGGCCTGAGGCCCAGCACGTCCCCGGCGCGCCGCGCCCGGCCCCGCACGGGGCGGGCCGCGGCGCGCCGCGCGTACGCCCCCGGCCGGCCCCCTGTGGACGACGCCAGCGGCCCCGCGCCCGGCGGTGCCAGGCTCGGCGGGTGAGCACGACCCGTACGTCCCCGCGGCCGCCGGCCGGCCCGCGGCGGCCGCGCCCGGCCCGCCGGCCCGCCCTGCACCCCGCGCTCGCGCGCGGCTGGCGCGACGCCACGACGCTGCAGGTGGGGGTCGACCCGGAGCGCGCCGTGGTCCTCGGCGGCCTCGACCCCGCCTCGGCGGCCCTCGTCGCGTCGCTCGACGGGTCCCGCACGCGCAGCGCCGTCCTGCGCGACGCCGACGCGGCGGGGCTCGACGCCCCGCGGACCGCCGCGCTGCTCGACCTGCTCGAGGGAGCGGGGGTCCTCGCGGACGCCGCCGAGGAGCCCCTGCCCGGCGCGCCGCCCGCCGTGCGGGCCCGCCTCGCCCCCGACCTCGCCGGCCTCAGCGTGCGGCACGGCCCCGACGGGGCGGCGCGCGCCCTCGCCCGGCGCCGCGCGGCCTCGGTGCGGGTGCTGGGTGCCGGGCGGGTGGGCGGCGGGCTGGCCGCCCTGCTCGTGGCCGCCGGGGTCGGGCGCGTGGTCCCCGACGACCCCGCACCCGCGGCGCCCGGCGACGTGCCGCCCGGCGCGCCGCCGCCGGGCGGCGCGACCCGCGAGGACGCGGTGCGCGCGCTGCTCGCCCGCTCCGCCCCCGACGCGCTGGTACGGCCCGGGCGCCGCCACCGCCCCGACCTCGTCGTGCTCGTCGCGGGCGAGGCGCCCGGGCGGGGGCGCGCCGGGCACGAGGAGCCGTGGCTCGCCGCCGCCGACGCCGCGGCCCGGGACGACGTCGTGCTGCTGCACGTCGCCGTGCGCGAGACCACCGGCGTCGTGGGCCCGCTCGTCGTGCCCGGCGCGACCTCGTGCCTGCGCTGCCAGCAGTTCCACCGGGCCGAGCGCGACCCCGCCTGGCCGCGCCTCGCGGGCCAGCTCGCCGCCGGCCCGCCCGGCACCGCGCCCTGCGACGCCGCCCTGGCGGCCGCGACCGCCGCGCTGGGCGCGCTGCACGCCCTCGCCTGGCTCGACGGCCCGGGCGAGCGGCTGCCGAGCAGCGCGGGGGCGACCCTGGAGCTCACGCTGCCCGAGGGCCAGGTGCGCCGGCGGCCGTGGCCGGCCCACCCCTCGTGCGGCTGCCGGTGGCCCGAGCCGTGACGTCGGCGAGGGGCGGCCGCCGGCGGCCGGCGGGGCGGGTGAGGTGCGGGGCGCGCGGTGGCGGGGCGATGATGGGGCCGTGACGGACCTGCCGAGGAGGGCGGTGACCCGCACCGCGAAGCTGGCCGCCCTTCCGGTGGGCGTCGCGGGGCGCACCGCGTGGGGGCTGGGCAAGCGGCTCGGGGGGCGACCCGCCGAGGTGGTCGCGGCCGAGGTGCAGGCCCGGACGGCCGAGCAGGTCTTCCGGGTGCTCGGCGAGCTCAAGGGCGGGGCCATGAAGTTCGGCCAGGCGCTCTCGATCTTCGAGTCAGCCCTGCCGGAGGACCTCGCGGCGCCGTACCGCGCCACCTTGACGCGCCTGCAGGACGCCGCGCCGCCGATGCCCGCCACGACCGTGCACGCGGTGCTCGGGGCCGGGCTCGGGGCGGACTGGCGCCGCCGGTTCCGCGCCTTCGACGACACCCCCGCCGCGGCGGCGTCGATCGGGCAGGTCCACCGCGCCACGTGGGAGGACGGGCGCGAGGTGGCGGTCAAGGTGCAGTACCCGGGGGCCGGGCCCGCGCTCGTCGCGGACCTCAACCAGCTCAGCCGGCTCGGGCGGGTCGTCGGTGGCTGGATCCCCGGGCTGGACGTCAAGCCGCTGCTCGCCGAGCTCAAGGACCGGGTCGCGGAGGAGCTCGACTACGGGCTGGAGGCGCAGGCCCAGCAGGCCTTCGCCGAGGCCTTCGCCGAGGACCCCGAGGTGCTCGTCCCCCGCGTCGTGGCCCGCGGCGGCAACGTGCTCGTCAGCGAGTGGATCGACGGCACGCCGCTCTCGCGGACCATCGCCGAGGGCACCCCGGACGAGCGCGACCGGGCGGGGCTGCTCTTCGTCCGCTTCCTCTTCTCCGGCCCCGCCCGGGCGGGGCTGCTGCACGCCGACCCGCACCCGGGCAACTACCGGCTGCTCGACGACGGCCGGCTCGGCGTCCTCGACTTCGGCGCCGCGGCGCGCCTGCCCGACGGGCTCCCGCCCTCGATGGGGCGGCTCATGCGGGTCGCCCTCGAGGGCGACGCGGACGCGGTCCTGGCGGGCCTGCGGGCGGAGGGCTTCGTCCGCCCGGGGGTCACCGTCGACCCGCAGGTGCTGCTCGACTACCTCGCGCCGTTCCTCGAGCCCGCCGCGGTCGAGGAGTTCACGTTCGACCGGCAGTGGATGCGCGAGCAGTTCGCGCGGGTCAACGACCCCCGCCAGCCCGGCTACACCACGGCGCTGCGCCTCAACATGCCGCCGTCGTACCTGCTCATCCACCGGGTGTGGCTGCAGGGCATCGGGGTGCTCAGCCAGCTCGGGGCCACGGCGCCGTTCCGCGCGGAGCTCGAGCGCTGGCTGCCCGGCTTCGCCGACCCCGACGAGGGCTGAGGGGCGCCTGGCCCCGTCACCACCAGGCCTCGTCCAGCCGGCCCTCGATGCTGCGCACGTGCTCGCGCACGCAGGACGCGCAGACCCAGCGGCGCCCCCTCGGTCCCTGCTCGGCCGACCACGTGACCGGTGGCGCGTCGGCGCTCGCTCCGCAGCGCGAGCAGGCGACGGGGTCATGCGCGCTCACGCGGGCACCCGCCCGCGGTGCGCGTCGTCGAGCAGCGGCGCGTGCAGGTCGCCGAGCCGGTCCACCCGCTCGAGCACGTCGGGCGCCAGGAAGCGCAGGTCCTCGGGGGCGCGGCACGCCTCCACCTCGTCCCAGGTGACCGGCGTCGAAGCCGTGTGCTGCTCGCGGGCGCGGAGCGAGTACGGCGCCACCGTCGTCTTCGACCCGTTGTTCTGGCTCCAGTCGATGAGGACCTTGCCCGGTCGCAGCGCCTTGGTCATCCGGCTGACGACGAGCCCGCCGTGCTCGGCCTCCAGCCGCTCGGCGAGCGCGCGGGCGTACGCGTGCGTCCGCTCCCACGGCACCGGCCGCACGGGGACGTAGAGCTGCAGCCCCTTCGAGCCCGACGTCTTCGCCCACGCCTGCAGCCCGTCCTCGGCGAGGGCCTCCCGCAGCAGCAGCGCGACCGCGCAGCACTCGACGACGGTCGCCGGCGCCCCCGGGTCGAGGTCGAGGACCAGCAGGTCGGCGCCGCGCGCGCCGCCGCGCGGTCCCACCGTCCACTGCGGCACGTGGAGCTCCAGCGCCGCCAGGTTGGCCAGCCAGACGAGGGTCGCCAGCTCCTCGACGACGACGAAGTCGATCTCCTCGCGGCCCGTCGTGCTGCCGGGCGTGGGGAGCCGTACGGTCCGCACCCAGTCGGGCGTGTGCCGCGGTGCGTTCTTCTCGAAGAACGAGCCGCCCTCGACCCCGTCCGGATAGCGCTTGCGGGTCGCGGGCCGACCCGCGAGGTGCGGCAGGAGCACTGGGGCGACCCGCGCGTAGTAGTCGATGACCTCGCCCTTGGTGAAGCCCGTCGCGGGGTAGAGCACCTTGTCGAGGTTGGACAGCCCGAGGCGCCGGCCCGCCACCTCGACCGTCGTGCGCACCGCCACAGCGCCCCCTCCCCTGCCGGTCCGCGCACCGCGCCCCGGCGATCCCTGTTCCCCCGCGGGGAGACTCTTGCCACACTGACCCCATGCAGACCATCTGGAAGGGCAGTGTGTCCTTCGGACTGGTGTCCATCCCCGTGCGCCTCTACTCGGCGACCGAGGAGCGGGACGTGTCCTTCCGCCAGGTCCACCGCGAGGACGGGGGCCGGGTCCGCTACAAGCGGGTCTGCGAGCTCGACGGCGAGGAGGTCCAGTACCGCGACATCGCCAAGGGCTACGAGATGCCCGACGGCGAGATGGTGGTGCTGGAGAGGCAGGACTTCGAGTCGCTGCCGCTCACCTCGAGCCGGGTCATCGACGTGCTGCAGTTCGTGCCGCGCGAGCAGCTGGACCCGCTGATGGTCGCGAAGTCGTACTACCTGTCCGCCGACGGGCCCGGGGCGAAGCCGTACGTCCTGCTGCGCGACGCACTCTCGCGCACCGACCGCGTCGCGGTCGTCAAGGTGGCCCTGCGCAACCGCGAGCAGCTCGCCGCCCTGTCCACGCGCGGCGACGTCATGGTGCTGCAGACGATGCTCTGGCCCGACGAGGTCCGCGACGCCGGCGGCCTGGCCCCCGACGAGGACATCACCGTGCGCGACCAGGAGGTCGCGATGGCCGAGTCGTACATCGAGACGCTCACCGGCGACTTCGACCCCTCGGAGTTCACCGACGGGTACCGCAAGGCGCTCGAGGAGCTCATCCAGTCCAAGGCCACCGGCGCACCGGTCGAGGCGCCGGAGGAGGCGCCCGCGCAGGACGGCAACGTCGTGGACCTCATGGCCGCGCTGCGCGCGAGCGTCGAGGCGGCGAAGGCGCGTCGCGCGGGGGGCGCCGCGCCGGCCCAGGCCGCCCCCGCGGCCGAGGGTGCCGACGCCGACGCCGACGCCGACGCCGACGCCGAGGACGAGGCGCCGGCGCCGCGCAAGCGCGCTGCGGCGCGCGGGTCCGCGGTGGCGTCGAAGTCCCCCGCGAAGCGGGCTGCGGCCACGGAGGCGTCCGCGGAGGGGGCCACGGCGAAGAAGGCCACGGCGAAGAAGGCCACGGCGAGGAAGGCCCCCGCGAAGACGACGACCGCCAAGAGCGCGGCGAAGAAGGCCGCCGCGCAGGAGCCCGCGGCGAAGAGGGCCCCCGCGCGCAAGGCGCAGGACACGGCCGCGAAGGCCCCGGCGAAGCGGGCGACGCGCAAGTCCGCCTGAGGAGCACGCGCTGCGGGTTGCGCTGCCCGCGTGCGTGTCACGGCAGGGCGGGTGCGCCACGCGCGCGTGATCGCGGCAGGGCGGGTGCGCCACGCGCGCATGATCGCGGCGGGCGGGTGCGCCACGCACTGGTCGCGGCCGGCGGCTGCGCCACGAGCGCATGATCGCGGCGGGCGGGTGCGCCACGCGCTGGTCGCGGGCGGCGGCTGCGCCACGGGCGCATGATCACCGCAGGGTGGTGGGGGCCGTGCGCGGCCGGGTGCGGGTGCGGGCGGGCGGCGCCGGTGCGCCGCCCGCCCGTACCGGGTGGTGGTGGTGCTGTGCGGCCGGGCCTCAGCGGCTGACCGCGATGGCGAGGAGGTGCCGGGCGCGCAGCGCGGCGCGCTCGGCCTTGCGCTGGGCGCGCTGCGCGGCGACGAGCCGGGCGGCGCGCCGCTCGCGGGCGGCCTCCTCGATGAGGCGCGAACTGTGCGCCCTCGCGAGCTCTTCGTGCATGACGTGCATCCTGGTGCTCCTGATCTGGACGTGCGACGTGGTGGTGGCGGGTGCGGGGGCGGCCGGGGCGGGTGCTCCGTCCGGGACCCCGTGGACCTCGACGAGCGGAGGCCGGCGCAGGGCGTGGCTCATGCCGCGACCTCCGACTTGCGCGGGCGCCCGCGGGGGCGCTTGCGGGGGACGACGACCCCCTGCACGAGCAGCTCGCCGCCCCAGACGCCCCACGGCTCGTGGCGGTCGAGGGCGCTGGCGAGGCACTGCTCGCGGACGGGGCAGGAGCGGCAGAGGGCCTTGGCGTCCTCGACGTCCTGCGGGGACTCCGCGAAGAACAGCTCGGGGTCGTACGAGCGGCAGAGGGGCTCGTCGCCGAACTGCTCCAGCTCGTCGAGGAGCGTGGAGAGCTGCACTGGGTGACACCTTCCGGGCGGGGCCGTGGACCGGCGCTGGCGGGTACGGGTCGGGGAATGACGAAGGCCGCGGATCCCGGGGTCGGGGTCCGCGGCCTGGAGAGCGCCGGTCGGTCTGGTGCTAGACCGGTGGGCTCCAGGCACGCGGCAGGTCGCCGACCACGAGGGTCGGGACGTCGACGGTGCGGACGGTGGTGCTGCGGACGGTGGACTCGGCGGGGCCGCGCTTCTCAGCGGTCGCCACGGCGACGGCGCCGGACGCGCCGGTGCCGCCGGCGACGGTGCCCGCGAGGGCGCCGTACGCGGGCGCACCCGTCCCCTGGTGCGGGGCGGTGGGCGCGAGCGTGCGCAGGCGCGCGGAGGCGCACATCGGCGTCGTGACGGCGTCCGTCCACGTCGTGGTGATCATCGAGGTGCACCTCCTCTCGTCTGCTCCCCGCGGTGCCACCGCGGGCGGGCCGGTCCTCGACCTGCGCCTGAGGCTAGGGCCGCCCGGAGCGGCCCGGCAACGGGTTTTCAGGCGTGTTCGCCGACCGTTGCCTCGCCCGCAACCAGAGCGAGGACGTCCTCGGCGTACTTGTCCAGCTTCGTCCGCCCCACCCCGGGGATCCGGGCGAGCTCCGGGGAGGAGCCGGGACGGGCCTCGGCGATGGCGGTGAGGGTCGCGTCGGTGAAGACGACGTACGCCGGGACGCTCTGGCTCTGCGCCTGCTCGCGCCGCCACTCGCGCAGGCGCTCGTAGAGCTCCTCGTCGTAGGTCGACGGGCAGTCGGCGCAGCGGCCGAGCTTGCGGGCCACGGCGTCGGACAGCGTCTTCCCGCACGTGCGGCACGTGACCGGGCCGGCGGCGCGCCGGGTGCGTCCCCCGCCCCCCGCGGGCGCCCCGTCGCGCGCGGACCCCCCGGCCGGGCGCAGCCCGTCGAGGAAGCGGGACGGCTTGCGCGACCCGCGCCCGCCGGGCGTGCGGGCGAGCGACCACGACAGGGCCAGGTGCTCGCGGGCGCGCGTCACCCCGACGTAGAGCAGCCGGCGCTCCTCCTCGACCGCGTCGGGGGTGTCGGCGTACGAGATCGGCAGCAGGCCCTCGGAGAGGCCCACGAGGAACACGGCGTCCCACTCCAGGCCCTTGGCGGCGTGCAGCGAGGCGAGCGTGACGCCCTCGACCGTGGGGGCGTGCTGCGCGGCGGCGCGCTCGTCGAGCTCGGCGACGAGGTCGGCCAGCGTCGCACCCTCCCGCGCGGCGGCCAGGTCGTCGGCGAGGGCGGCGAGCGCCTGCAGCGACTCCCAGCGCTCGCGGGCCGCGCCGCCGCCGGGCGGCGAGGACGGGTCCCAGCCGGTGCCCGCCAGCACCGCGCGCGCCTCCTCCGGGAGGCTGCCCTCGGACCCCTCGCCCGCCCGCGCGGCGCCGCGCAGCAGCAGGTGCGCCTCGCGCACCTCGCGCCGCTGGAAGAAGCGCTCGCCGCCGCGCAGGACGTAGGGGATGCCCGCGTCGGACAGCGCCTGCTCGACGGCCTCGCTCTGGCCGTTGGTGCGGAAGAGCACCGCGACCTCGGACGCGCGCACCCCGGTCGCGAGCAGCGCCGCCACCGCGTGCGCGACCCCCGTCGCCTCGGCCGGGTCGTCGGGGTGCTCGGTGAAGCGGGCGGACGGCCCGTCGGGTCGCTGGGCGACGAGCCGCAGCCGGGTCTGCCGGGCCGAGGCGGGCACCCGCTGCAGCAGCGCGTTGGCCAGGCCGACGACCTGCGGCGTCGAGCGGTAGTCGCGCACGAGGCGCACCTCGGTCGCCCGCGGGTAGCGGGCCGTGAAGCCCAGCAGGTGCTCGGGCGTGGCCCCCGTGAAGGAGTAGATGGTCTGGCTGGGGTCGCCGACGACGCAGACGTCGTCGCGGTCGCCCACCCACAGGTCGAGCAGGGCCTGCTGCAGCGGGCTGACGTCCTGGTACTCGTCGACGACGAAGTGGGCGTACTGCTCGCGCACGGCGCGGGCGACGTCGGGGCGGTCCGCGAGCAGCCCGACGGCGTAGACGAGCACGTCCTCGAAGTCCATGAGGGCGCGGTCGCGCTTGAGCTCCTCGTACGCCGCGACCACCCGGGCGACCGTGGCCGCGTCGAGCCCGTCGGGCGGGACGCGCCCGGCGCGGGCGGCCGCGGCCGCGTACTCGTCCCGCGGGGTCATGGTGACCTTGAGCCACTCGACCTCGGCGGCCAGGTCGCGCACCCCCGTGCGGTCCAGGCGCAGGCGCTGGCGAGCCGCGGCCTCGGCGACGAGGGACGCCTTGTGGTCGACGAGGCGGGGCAGCTCGCCGCCGACGGCGCGCGGCCAGAAGAACTGCAGCTGGCGCAGCGCCGCGGCATGGAACGTGCGCGCCTGCACACCGGGCACGCCGAGCATCCGCAGCCGGGTGCGCATCTCCCCCGCCGCGCGGGCGGTGAAGGTCACGGCGAGCACCTGGCGGGCGGGCAGGACGCCGGCGTGGACCCCGTACGCGATGCGGTGGGTGATCGCGCGGGTCTTGCCCGTGCCGGCGCCCGCGAGGACGCGGACCGGCCCGCGCAGGGCGAGCGCGACCTCGCGCTGCTCGGGGTCGAGGGCGGCCAGGACGTCGTCGGCGGAGGGCGTGCTCATCGCCCCCATCCTCGCAGGGGCGACGGGTGGGAAGGTCCGCCCGGGCCCCCGCGTTGTGGACGGAGCAACCCGACGCCCCCTGTGGAGGAGACAGCGCATGAGCGCCCCGTCCGTGACGATGTACAGCACGCCGTGGTGCGGCTACTGCCGGCGGCTGAAGTCGCAGATGGACCGCGAGGGGATCGCGTACTCCGAGGTCGACATCGAGCAGGACCCGCGGGCCGCCGACTACGTGATGAGCGTCAACGGCGGCAACCAGACCGTGCCGACGGTGGTCTTCCCCGACGGCTCGGCGATGACGAACCCCTCGCTCGCCCAGGTCAAGCAGCGCCTCGGCGCGGCCTGACCGGCCGCTGCGCCACGGGGTCGAGGTAGGCCGGGAGCCCGGCGCCCTCCGGCAGGAGGGCGTCGGGCTCCGGCGCGCCGAGGACCGTGCGCACGGGCACGACCCCCGCCCACCAGGGACCGGCGAGGTCCTCCGGCTCGTCGTGGGCACCTCCGCTGCGGACCTTCGCCGAGACGGCGTCGAGGTCGACGCGCAGCACGGCCGTCGCCGCGAGCTCGCGGCGCGAGGCCGGCCGGCAGTCGGCGGCCCGCCCGGCGACCACGTGGTCGACGATCGCGTCGAGCGCCACCGCCCGCTCCGCGGGGTCCTGCACGGGCACCGCCCGCCCGTGCACCACGACCGAGCGGTAGTTCATCGAGTGGTGGAAGGCCGAGCGGGCGAGCACGAGCCCGTCGACGAGCGTCGCGGTCACGCAGACGTCGAGCGGGGCGGCGCGCAGCGGGCGGCTGCCGGTCGAGCCGTGCAGGTAGAGCCGCTCCCCCACCCGCGCGTGGATCGTCGGCAGCACGACGGGGCGCCCGTCGGGCCCGACGACGCCGAGGTGGCACACGAGGGCCTCGTCGAGGACGGCGTGCACCGTGGCGCGGTCGTAGCGCGCGCGCTCGGGGCTGCGGGTCGGGGTGGTGGCGGCGGTGGCCCGGTACGCGTCCATGTTCTGTCCTAGTACATAATGGCGACTGTGACGGTACGCTATCGCATCAGCGGGGCCGGGTCGGCCGAGATCGCGGCCAGCGTCGAGGCGGCGGTGGCCGACGGGCACCTCGTCGCCGGCGACCCCCTGCCCCCGGTCCGCGCCCTCGCCGCGGACCTCGGCGTCGCGCCGGGGACGGTCGCCACGGCCTACGCCACGCTGCGCGACCGGGGCGTCGTGGAGACCGCCGGGCGCCGGGGGACCCGGGTGCGCGAGCGCTCGACGGCCACCCCGCGCTGGCAGCGCGGCGCCGTCGTCCCGCCCGGGGCGCGCGACCTGTCCGGCGGCGGGCCCGCGACCGACCTGCTGCCGCCGCTGGCCGCCCGCGCGCGCGGCCCCGTCCGGTACGGCGACCCCGACGTCGCCCCGCGCCTCGAGGCCGCCGCCCGCGGCCTGCTGGCCCGCGAGGGCGTGCCCGACGGCCCCCTGGCCGTGGTGTCCGGCGCCCTCGACGGCGTCGAGCGCGTCCTGCTCGCCGCGCTGCGGCCCGGGGACCGGGTCGCCGTGGAGGACCCGGGCTGGGGGAACCTGCTCGACCTCGTGGCGGCGCTCGGGCTCGTCGCCGACCCCGTGCCCGTCGACGACGAGGGGCCCGACCCGGCGGCGGTGGAGCGGGCGCTGCGCCGCGGCGCGCGCGCCGTCCTCGTCACCGCCCGCGCCCAGAACCCCACGGGCGCCGCGGTGACGGCCGAGCGGGCCCGCGCCCTGCGCGCGGTGCTCGCCGCGCACCCCGACGCCCTCCTCGTCGAGGACGACCACGCCGCCGAGGTCTCCGGCGCGCCGCTGCACCCGCTCTCCGGCGCCGCGCCGCGCTGGGCGCTCGTCCGCTCGGTGTCCAAGGCGTGGGGCCCCGACCTGCGCGTCGCGCTGCTCACCGGCGAGGCCGCGCTCGTGGAGCGGGTCCGGGCCCGGCAGCGCCTCGGCGCCGGCTGGGTCAGCCGCCTGCTGCAGGACGCCGTCGTCGACCTCTGGGAGGACCCCGCGGCCACCGCGCTCGTGCAGGGGGCGGCCCGGCGGTACGCCGCGCGGCGCGGCGCCCTGCTCGCCGCCCTCGCCGGGCACGGGGTGCGCGCCCACGGCGCCTCGGGGCTCAACGCCTGGCTGCCCGTCGCGGACGAGACGGCCGCGGTGACCGCGCTGCTGGCCGACGGCTGGGGGGTGGCGCCGGGCGCCCGGTTCCGCCTGCGGTCCGGGCCCGGGGTGCGCGTGACCGTCACCGGGCTGCGCGAGGACGAGGTCGCCCCGCTCGCCGCGGCGCTGGCCGCCGCCGCGCGCGGCGGGGGACGCACGGGGGCCTGAGCCCCGGCGCGGGGAGCGCTCCGGTCAGCCCCGGGAGCGGGCGATGCGGCGCGAGACGACGAGCGCGTCGACGAGGCCGACGACGGCGAGGACGCCCAGGACCACGCCGAGCCCCAGCAGCCACCCGGGCCGGTCCTCGGCCGTCAGGGCCCCGACGGCGACGGCGCCGGCGAACAGGGCGCCGAGCAGGGCCAGGGCGAGGCGCAGCCGCAGGGGCGAGCGCGCCGTCGCCGGCTCGGTGCCGGTGCGTCCGCGGGGCTGGCCGGGGGGCACGCGGGGGTCGCTCATGCCGGGACCGCTACCCGGCCCCGCCGCGCGCACGCCCGTACCTGTCGGCGGCCTGCGCCAGGGTGCCCCCGTGGCCCCAGCCCTCGACGCCGTCCTCGCCGCCCTGCGCGGCGCCTGGGACGACGGCACCCGCGACCCGCACGACCTCCCCCTGCCGCCCGGGGCCCCGCCCTCGCGGGGGCAGTGCGGCCCGTCCGCGCTCGTCCTGCACGACCTGCTCGGGGGCGAGCTGCTCCTCGCCGAGGTCGCCGTCGACGGCCGGCGCACCGGCGTCCACTGGTGGAACCGGCTGCCCGACGGGCGCGACGTCGACGCGACCGGCGACCAGTTCCGGCCCGACGAGGTCGTGGGGCCGCCCGGCGTCGTCGAGCGCCCGCCCGGGCCGCCGGGGCGCTGCCGGGCCCAGTACGACCTCCTGCGCGCACGGGTCCTCGCGGCCCTGGCGGCCCTGGGGCCTGGCGCCGCGCCCTGAGCCGGTCCACGATCTGCCCGCAGGGGCGCTGTCGATCCGCGGCCGTCCCGTTCGACGGGTGGGCGTACGGCGGCCGCACCGGGCGGCCCCGGGAGGAGGACGAGATGCCGGAGTACGTGTTCCTGCTGCTGGGCGACGAGGCGCAGGACGAGGCCCTGAGCCCGCAGGAGTGGGAGGAGGCGTTCGCCGCCCACGGCGCGTTCAGCGAGGAGGTCGCCCGCCGCGGGGCCGAGATCACCGGTGGCCAGGCGCTCATGCCGACCTCCACCGCGACCACGGTGCGCTTCGAGGGCGGCGAGGCGGTGGGGGTCACCGACGGCCCGTTCGTCGAGCTGAAGGAGGCCCTCGGCGGCTTCTACGTCATCCGCTGCCGCGACCTCGACCAGGCGCTCGAGCTCGCCCGGCTCGTGCCCATGGGCTCGGGCGGGGTCGAGGTCCGGCCGGTGATGGGCGAGGACCACCGGGGCTGAGGGCGGGGACGGGCGGCGGGGTGGCGGGCAGCGGGGCGGTGGGCAGCGGGGCGGTGGGCAGCGGGGCGGTGGCGCCAGGCGCGGGCGACGACGCGCGCCGGGCGCAGGCCGCCCGCGCCCTGCTGGTCGCCGCCCACCGCGAGCACTGGGGCACGGTGCTCGCGGCGGTGGCCCGCACCGTCGGCGGGCCGCTCGGCGGCGACCTCGGCATCGCCGAGGAGGCGACGCAGGACGCCTTCGTCCAGGCGCTCGAGGCGTGGCCGCGCGACGGCGCGCCCGAGCGGCCGGCGGCCTGGCTGACGACCGTCGCCCGCCGCCGGGCGCTCGACCGGGTGCGCCGCGACGCGGTCCTGCGGCGGCGCCTGCCGCTGCTCGCGGTGGAGGCCGACCGCGCCGCGCACGCGCCCCACGGACCCGGCGGCGCCGACGGCTCGGGCGGGGCGTACGGGTCGGGCGGCGCGGCGGGCGCGGCGGACGACGGGGTGCCCGACGAGCGGCTCGCGCTCGTGCTCGCCTGCTGCCACCCCGCGCTCGCCCCGGAGGGCCGCGTCGCGCTCACCCTGCGCATGGTCTGCGGGCTGAGCACCGCCGAGGTCGCGCGGGCGTTCCTCGTCAGCGAGCCGACGATGGCCGCCCGGCTGACCCGCGCGAAGCGCAAGGTGGCCGCGGCCGGCGTGCCGCTGCGGGTGCCCCCGCCGCCGGAGCTGGCGGCGCGGCTGCCCACGGTGCTCGACGTCGTGCACCTGGCGGCGACCGCCGGGCACACGGCCTCCACCGGCGACGCGCTGCGCCGCGACGACCTCGCCGCCCGCGCGCTCGACCTCGCCCGGGTCCTCGCCGTCCTGGTGCCGCGCGACCCGGAGGTCCTGGGCCTGCTCGCGCTGCTCGTCCTCACCGAGGCGCGGGCCCCCGCCCGCACCGACGCGCAGGGCGTCCCGGTGCCGCTGGAGCAGCAGGACCGGGCGCTCTGGGACGCGGGCCTCACCGCCGAGGGGCTGCGCCACCTCGGCACGGCCCGGCGCGCGCTGGGGCGGCGCCGGCCGGGCCGGCACCTGCTCCAGGCCGAGGTGGCGGCGGTGCACGCGCGGGCGGCCTCGTACGCCGCGACGGACTGGCAGCGCCTCCTCCTGCTGCACGACGCGCTCTGCGCGACCTGGCCGAGCCCCGTCGTGCGCCTCGCGCGGGCCGCCGCGGTGGGCCTGGCCCGCGGGCCCGAGCAGGGCCTCGCGGCCCTGGACGCCGTGGCCGGGGACGAGCGGCTGCGCTCGTACCCCTACCTGCCGGCGGCGCGCGGGGAGATGCTGCGCCGGCTCGGCCGCCGCGAGGAGGCCGCGGCGGAGCTGCGCCGGGCCCTCGCGCTGCAGCCGTCCGCGGCGGAGCGGCGCGGGCTCGAGCGCCGGCTCGCCGCGCTGGGGGCGCCCGAGGCGCCCCGACGCGACGGCGGTCCCGGGGGCTCCGGGGTCAGCGGCGGCGGCGAGCGCTGAGCGCGTGCGCCACGTTCACCCCCACGATGCCCATCCAGGCGACGAACAGCCCGGGCACCTCGGCCGTGCCGCCCGCGATGGCCGAGATCGGGATGCCGGTGCCCAGCGACACCAGGCCGAGGATGAACTGGCGCTCGCCTCCCTGGCGGTCGTCCCGCTGGCGCACCTCGCGCTCGCCGGCGCGCGCCGCGACGGACTGCTCGAGGCGGGCCACGAACGAGTCGAGGACGGCGTCCTCGTACTCCGGCCCGAGGTCGCGCCGGGCGCCGAGGGCGGCGCGCAGCTCGTCGCGGGTGGCGCCGCCCTGCGGCGGCGGGGCCTGGGCGGGGGTGTGCAGCGCGTCGGACATGCCCCGAACGTACGCGCGGGGCGCCGCGCTGCCCAGGCCCGCGGACCCTGGTCGTCCCCCTAGGGGCCGTACCGGTGTGAGGGGCGCCACCACGGCGCCCCGGCGACGCCGCCCGCCCGGTGGGGCAGACTGGGGGTCGGCAGCGCCGTACCGGCGCGCCCCGTCGCGGAGCAGCCCACCCGGCCTTGCTGACGTCGACACCCGACGTCGCGCCGGACGTGCGACACGCCCGCCCACCACGCCCGAGAGGCGATCCTTGACCCAGACGCAGTCCTCCCCTGCCCGCGCCACCGCGACCTTCGCGGCCCTCGGCGTGCCGGCACCCCTCGTCGCGAGCCTCGAGGCCCGCGGCATCACCGCGCCGTTCCCGATCCAGGCGGCGACGCTCCCCGACACCCTCGCCGGGCGCGACGTGCTCGGCCGCGGCCGCACCGGCTCCGGCAAGACGCTGGCGTTCTCGCTGCCCCTCGTGGCGCGCCTCGCCGCCTCCGGGCGGCGCCGCCGCGGCGGGCACCCGCGCAGCCTGGTGCTCGCGCCGACCCGCGAGCTCGCCACCCAGATCGCCGCGACCATCGAGCCGCTGGCCGACGCTGCCGGGCTGCGCACCACGACCGTCTTCGGCGGCGTCTCGCAGGGCCGCCAGGTGTCCGCCCTCGCCGCCGGCGTCGACGTGCTCATCGCCTGCCCCGGGCGCCTGCTCGACCTCATGGGCCAGGGCCACGTCGCCCTCGACGCGGTCGAGGTCACGGTGCTCGACGAGGCCGACCACATGGCGGACCTCGGCTTCCTGCCGGGCGTGAAGCGCCTGCTCGACGCCACGCCCGCGGGCGGGCAGCGGATGCTCTTCTCCGCCACCCTCGACAACGGCGTCGACGTGCTCGTGCGCCGCTACCTGTCGGACCCGCTGACCCACGCGGTCGACCCCGCGGACTCCCCGGTCGTCACCATGGCGCACCACGTGCTCGCCGTGCCGTCCGCGGAGGAGAAGACGGCGGTCGTGCGCCAGCTGGCCTCCGGCACCGGGCGCCGCCTGCTCTTCACCCGCACCAAGCACCAGGCGAAGAAGCTCGCCAAGCAGCTCACCGCCGCGGGCATCCCCGCCGTGGACCTGCAGGGCAACCTGAGCCAGCCGGCGCGCGAGCGGAACCTCGCCGCGTTCTCCGACGGGCGGGTGAAGGTGCTCGTCGCGACCGACATCGCGGCGCGCGGCATCCACGTCGACGACGTCGAGCTCGTCGTGCACGTGGACCCGCCGACCGAGCACAAGGCGTACCTGCACCGGTCCGGGCGCACCGCCCGCGCGGGCTCCGGCGGCGACGTCGTCACCGTGGCCCTGCCCGAGCAGCGCGGCGAGGTGCGCACCCTCGCGCGCCAGGCCGGCATCGCGCCGGCCGTGCACCAGGTGACGGCCGGCGCCGCCGAGGTGGCCCGGCTCGTGGGCGAGGTCGCCCCGCACGTCGACCCGGCCGAGGCGCCGGTGCCGCAGGCGCCGCAGCAGCCGCAGCGCGCCGCCGGCACCGGGCGCTCGCGGCGCCGCGGCGGCCGCGGCGCCGGCTCCGGCGCCGGCTCGGCCGGGGCCCCCGGCACGGCGTCCGCCGGCACCGGCGCCGGCAGGGCGGGCGCCGCGGGTCGCGGCGCGGCCGCCCGCTCCGGCCAGGCCGGCGCGCAGCCCGCGGGCCGCACCCGTACCCGCGCGGGCGCCGGCTCCGGCGGGCGCGCGACCGCCCGCTCCGGCGCGGCGACGGCCGTGGCGTACAGCTCGACGACCGGGCAGGCCCCGCGCCGCACGGCCGCCGACGTCTCGCGCGCGGCCGGGCGCCGCTCCCGCTAGGGGATGCTGGCCGGCATGCTGACCGCCGGGACGCTCGCGGACCTCGTCCCCTCCGACCCCCAGCCGGACGCCCTCTACGAGGCGTTCGCCGGGTGGGCGGAGGGGCGGGGCCTCGCGCTGTACCCGGCGCAGGAGGAGGCGCTCATCGAGCTCGTCTCGGGCTCGAACGTCGTCCTCAGCACCCCCACCGGCTCGGGCAAGAGCCTCGTCGCGGCCGGCGCGCAGTTCGCCGCGCTGGCCCAGGGCCGGCGCAGCGTCTACACCGCGCCGATCAAGGCGCTCGTGTCGGAGAAGTTCTTCGACCTCTGCGCGGTCTTCGGCGCCGAGCGCGTCGGGATGCTCACCGGCGACGCGAGCGTCAACCCGGGCGCGCCCATCGTCTGCGCGACCGCCGAGGTGCTCGCGAACCTCGCGCTGCGCCGGGGCGCCGAGGCGGACGTCGGCCTCGTCGTCATGGACGAGTTCCACTACTACGCCGACCCCGAGCGCGGCTGGGCGTGGCAGGTGCCGCTGCTGGAGCTGCCGCGGGCGCAGTTCCTCCTCATGTCCGCCACCCTCGGCGACGTCCGGCGGTTCGAGGACGACCTCGCGCGCCGCACCGGGCGCCAGACCACCACCGTCAGCTCGGGCGAGCGGCCGGTCCCGCTGCACTTCCGCTACGCCACGACGCCGCTGCACGAGACGCTCGAGGAGCTGCTCGAGGGCGGCGACGCGCCGGTCTACGTCGTGCACATGACGCAGGCCGCGGCGCTCGAGCGGGCGCAGGCGCTCATGAGCACCAACGTCTGCTCCAAGGAGGAGAAGGCGCGGATCGCCGAGGCGCTGGGTGGCTTCCGCTTCAGCGCGGGCTTCGGGAAGACGCTCTCCCGGCTGATCCGGCACGGCGTCGGCGTGCACCACGCCGGCATGCTCCCCCGCTACCGGCGGCTCGTCGAGGTGCTCGCGCAGTCCGGCCTGCTCAAGGTCGTGTGCGGCACCGACACGCTCGGCGTCGGGATCAACGTGCCGATCCGCACCGTGCTCTTCACCGGGCTGACCAAGTTCGACGGTGTCCGCCAGCGCGTGCTCAAGGCCCGCGAGTTCCACCAGATCGCCGGTCGCGCCGGGCGGGCCGGCTTCGACACGTCGGGGCTCGTCGTCGTGCAGGCGCCGGAGCACGCCATCGAGAACGAGAGAGCGCTTGCCAAGGCGGGCGACGACCCCAAGAAGCGCCGCAAGGTCGTCAAGAAGAAGCCGCCCGAGGGCAGCGTGACGTGGAGCCGGGCGACGTACGAGCGCCTGGTCGCGGCCGAGCCCGAGCCGCTGGTGTCGCGCATGCGGGTCAGCTTCTCGATGCTGCTCGACGTCATCTCCCGCCCCGGCGACGCCTTCACCTCGATGCGGCACCTCCTCGAGGACAACCACGAGGAGCGGCCCCGCCAGCTGCGGCTCATCCGGCGGGCGGTCTCGATGTACCGCGCGCTGCTCACCGCCGGCGTGGTCGAGCGGCTGCCCGAGCCGGACGCGACCGGGCGGACCGTACGGCTCACGGTGGACCTGCAGGGCGACTTCGCCCTCAACCAGCCGCTGTCCCCCTTCGCGCTCGCCGCGGTCTCGCTGCTCGACAAGGCCTCGCCGACGTACGCCCTCGACGTGCTGTCCGTCGTGGAGGCGACGCTGGACGACCCGCGCCAGGTGCTGCGGGCCCAGGCGCACGCCGCCCGCGGCGAGGCCGTCCAGGCGATGAAGGCCGAGGGCATCGAGTACGAGGAGCGCATGGAGCTCCTCGAGGACGTCTCCTGGCCCAAGCCGCTCGAGGAGCTGCTCCAGCAGGCGTACGAGACCTACCGCCGCGGGCACCCCTGGGTCGCCGACCACGAGCTGTCGCCGAAGTCGGTGGCGAGGGACATGCACGAGCGGGCGATGACCTTCACCGAGTACGTGGGGCTCTACGGCCTGGCCCGCTCCGAGGGCCTCGTGCTGCGCTACCTCGCCGACGCCTACCGGGCGCTGCGCCAGACGGTCCCCGCGGACGCGCGCACCGAGGAGGTCGAGGACCTCATCGCGTGGCTCGGCGAGACGGTGCGCCAGACCGACTCCAGCCTGCTCGACGAGTGGGAGCGGCTCGTGGACCCCGGGGCGCCGGCGCCCACGACGAGCGCCGTGCTCGACGAGGGGCCCCCGCCGGTCACCGCGAACCGCCGCGCCTTCCGCGTCCTCGTGCGCAACGCCCTGTTCCGCCGGGTCGAGCTCGCGGCGCTGCGCCGCTGGGACCTGCTCGGCGAGCTCGACGGGCGCGACGGCTGGGACGCGGACGCGTGGCGGGACGCGCTGGCGCCGTACTTCGACGAGCACGATGAGGTCGGCACCGGCCCCGACGCGCGCGGCCCGGCGCTCCTGCTCGTCACCGAGGAGGGCCGCACCTGGCGGGTGCGCCAGGTGCTCGACGACCCGGCGGGCGACCACGACTGGGGCATCGCCGTGGAGGTCGACCTCGACGCCTCCGACGAGGCCGGTACGGCCGTCCTGCGGGTCACCGCCGTCGACCGGCTCTGACCGGCGCGGGGCGGGACCCGCGCGTCCCGGCGCTCAGCGCCAGGTGCCGCCGCCGTCGTCGATCTCGGCGCCGTACCAGTGCTCGATGAGCCGGCGCGCGATGGACACCGCGGGCGGGAGGCGCAGCGAGCCCTCGGCCACCCGGGCGCCGAGCTCCTCGCGGGTCAGCCACAGCGCGTCGACGATCTCCTCGTCGTCGGTGGTGATCGCGGTGGAGGCGGCGCGGGCGCGGAAGCCGAGCATGATGCTCTGCGGGAACGGCCACGACTGGCTGCCGAGGTAGGTCGCGTCGTCGACCACGATGCCGGACTCCTCGAGGACCTCCCGCGCCACCGCCGCCTCGAGCGACTCCCCCGGCTCGACGAAGCCGGCGAGGGTCGAGTAGCGGCCCTCCGGCCAGGTCGCCTGGCGGCCCAGCAGCAGCCGGTCGTCCGCGTCGACGACCGCCATGATGACCGCGGGGTCGGTGCGCGGGAAGTGCTGGGAGCCGTCGCGCGGGCAGCGCCGCACGTGCCCGGCGGCCTCCACCTGCGTCGGCGCGCCGCAGCGGGGGCAGTGCGTGTGCGTGCGGTGCCAGTGCTCGAGCGCGACGGCGTTGACGAGCAGGCCGACCTCCAGGTCGTCCAGCACCGCCCCCAGCTCGCGCAGCCCGGCGTCCTGCACCTCCTCGCCGTCCCCGTCGCCAGCCGGGTCCGGCAGCGCCTCGGCGGCGACGGCGAAGTACGCCGTGCCGTCCTCGGCCCGCCCGAGCAGCACCCGCTGCCCCTCGGGCGCCCCGGCCGCGGGGACGAGCACGAGGCGCGTGCGCCCGTCCGCGTGCCGCACGAGCGCCCGGCCGCCGGCCACGACGAGCACCCGGGTCGACGGCTCCGCCCAGGCCGCCGCCACCCAGGCGTCGTCGCGGCGCTGCTCGGCGGCGCGGTCGACGCCCGAGCGGGCGAGGAAGAGGCCGGGGAGGGTCACGGGAGCCGGACCGGGGGCTGGTGCACCGGGCCACCCTAGGCGCGCGGGGCGCCGCCGGCCCGCCGGGCCCGCCGCGCTCGCGCCGCACCGGCGCGTCCCCTAGCGTCGGCCCGTGGCGGCTGCACCAGACCGGGCGCCCGGGGCCGCGGGCCCCGTGCGGCTCGCGACCTTCAACCTCCTGCACGGGGTGTCCCTCGGCGACGGCACGGCCGACGAGGGCGCGCTGCGGCGCGCCGCGGCGGCGCTCGACGCGGACGTCGTCGGGCTGCAGGAGGTCGACCGGCACCAGCCGCGCTCGGGCGGGGTCGACCAGGTCCGCGCGGTCGCCGAGGCGGTCGGCGCGCCGCACCACCGCTACGTCCCGGCACTGGCCGGCACGCCGGGCCCGGTGCGGTCCTGGGCGGCGCTGCACGGCGAGGAGATCCCGGACGGGCCGACGTACGGGGTCGGGCTCGTCTCGCGCCTGCCCGTGCTGCGCTGGGCCGCGCGCCGCTTCGACCCGGCGCCGGTGTCGATGCCGCTGCTCGTGCCCGCCGACCCGCGCCCGCGCCTCATGCGCATCCCCGACGAGCCGCGCGCCGCCGTCGCCGCGGTGGTCGACGCCCCCGGCGGGCCGCTCACCGTGCTGACGGCGCACCTGTCCTTCGTGCCGGGCACCAACGCGCGCCAGCTGCGCGCGCTCGCGCGCTGGGCGCGGACCTTCCCCGCGCCGCGCGTCCTGCTCGGCGACTTCAACCTGCCGGGGGCGCTGCCGCGACTGCTCATCGGCTGGGAGCAGCTCGGACGGGTCCCGACCTACCCGTCGTACCGGCCGCGGGTGCAGTTCGACCACGTGCTCGCCGACGGCCTGCCGGCGGGCGCCTCCTGGCGGGTGGGCGCGCAGCGCCTCGACGTCTCGGACCACTGCGCGCTCACCGTGGACCTGCACCTCGTCGAGGAGGCCGCGGGCGTGCACGGGGGCGCCCCGGCCACCGAGCGGTAGCAGGGCAGCGCCGGCCGGCTCAGTCCCGCGCCGTCGGCACCCCGCGCAGGAGCGCCTCGAGCCCGTCCGCGTCGAGCAGGTCGGCGGGGCGCACGGTGCGCCCGGAGCGGACGTAGTGGAAGGCCGCGGTGACGCGGTGCAGGGGCGCTCCGCTCAGGCGGTGCCAGGCGAGCCGGTACGCCGCCAGCTGCACCGCCGCCGCCCGGGCCTCCTCGCCGCTCGGGGGGCTGCCCGTCTTCCAGTCCACGACGTCCCAGCGCGGGCCGTCCTCGTCCTCGCCGCCGAAGACCGCGTCCATCCGCCCGCGCACGAGCACGCCGCCCACGAGCATCTCGAACGGGACCTCCACCCCGCCCGGCACCGGGCGCCGCTCGGCCCACGGCCCGCGCAGGAAGCGCTCCTTGAGCTCCTCGAGGTCGGCGTCGGGCGCCGCGCCCTCGTCCGCGGCGCCGGGCAGCTCGTCGACGTCGAGCAGGCGGGCCCCGCCGAAGCGCTGCTCCACCCAGGCGTGAAACGCGGTGCCGCGGCGGGCCAGCGGCGCCGGCGCCAGCGGCACCGGGCGGCGCAGCCAGCGCGCCAGGGCGTCCGGGTCGCGGCGCAGGGCGACGAGCTGCGAGACCGAGAGGTGCGCCGGCAGGTCGACGTCGACGACCCCGCGGTGCGCCTGGAGCCGGGCGCGCTCGGCCAGCAGGTCGTCGACCTCCTGCGTCCACTCCGCGACCTGCTCCGCGCCGGCGCCCGTCACGGCCCCGGCGGCGCCGACGAGCGCTGCGGAGCCCCCGGGCGCCCCTGCGCCGCCCGCCGCCATCGCCGCGCGGACCCGGGCCGCCGCGGCGTCGAGCCGGGCCCGCGCGCCGGGGTCGAGCGGGTCGAGGGGCCAGGACGCCTCGCGCGGCCCCGCGTCGAGCGGGTTGGCCCTCGGGTCCTCCGGCGGCTCGGCCCACCCCGCGTCGGTGCCGACCCCGAGCTCCTCGCACGCCGCGCGGACCTCGAGCAGGAAGTCCGACGGCCCGCGCCAGGTCGACGTGTGGTCCCAGCCGTAGCCGGTGCAGACCAGCAGGTCCTCGGCCCGCGTGGCGGCCACGTAGGCCAGGCGGCGCTCCTCCAGCAGGTGCCGCTCGGCGCAGGCGTCCTTGTGCGCGGCGAGCGCGTCGCGGACGTCGCGCTGGTCCTCGGCGCGCTGCAGGGCCAGCGCGGGCAGGTCGTCGCGGTCGCCGCGCAGCGGGAACGGCAGCAGCTTGGCGTTGCGGCACCAGTCCGGGCTCTCGCGGGGCGTCGACGGGAACACCTTGCGGGTCATCCCCGGCACGACGACCACGGGCCACTCGAGGCCCTTGGCCCCGTGCATCGTCAGGAGCTGCACCGCGTCGCCCGCGGGGCCCACGCGGCCGAGGTCGAGCCCGCGCTCGTGCTCGGCGGCCGCCTCGAGGTAGGCGAGGAAGGCGCTGACCGAGGGGTCCTCCTCGGTCTCCGCGAACTCCGCGGCGACGTCGAGGAACCGGTCGAGGTGCGCGCGGGCACCGGCCGGGTCGCCGGCGGGGCGCGCCGCGACCTCCACGTCGAGGCCCGTGGTGCGCACGACGTCCGCGACGAGGTCCGGCAGCGACTGGTCCGCCCGCGCCCGCAGCGACCGCAGCTCGCGGCGCAGCCCGGAGAGGCGCTCCCAGCCCGCCGCGGAGTAGTCGCCGGCCGGGCCCGGGTCGTCGAGGGCCTCGACGAGGCTGAGCCGCTCGACGTCGGCGTCACCGGGGGCGGCGGCGGGCGCTGCCGCGCCCGTCGCGCCCGCGCCGGGGGCGACGGCGGGCGGCAGCGGGCGCGCGAGCCGGCGGGCGCGGCGGGCGAGCGCGTCGAGGTCGCGCGGCCCGAGGCGCCAGCGGGCCCCGGTGAGCAGGCGCAGGACCGCCGGCCCGGCGCCCGGGTCGCTCAGCGCGGCGAGGGTGGCGACGACGTCACCGACCTCGGGCGTGGACAGCAGCCCCCCGAGGCCGGACACCTCGACGGGCAGGCCCTGCGCGCGCAGCGCCTGCTCGAGGCGGTCGAACTGCGAACGCGCCCGCGCCAGGACCGCGACCTGCGCCGGCGCGTAGCGGGCCGGCCCCTCCGCCGGGGCGACGAGGTCGCGGACGGTCGCCGCGACCCACCGGGCCTCCTCCTGCGCGTCGGCGAAGCAGGCGTGCACGACCTCGCCGGACGCCTCGCCCCGGGGACCGGGGCGCAGGTCGCGCACCGGGACGCCCTGCGCCCGCAGCGGCGCCGAGAGCCGGTTCGCCACCGCGAGGATGCGCCCGCCGTTGCGGAAGCTCGTCGTGAGGTCGAGCTGCTCGCTCGGCGCGCCGCTGCGGTGGGGGAAGTCGGTGCCGAAGCGGCGCAGGGCGCCCGCGCTCGCGCCGCGCCAGCCGTAGATCGACTGGCACGGGTCGCCGACCGCCGTCACGGGGTGCCCCTCGCCGAAGAGCGAGGTGAGCAGGACCCGCTGCGCGGTGCCCGTGTCCTGGTACTCGTCGAGCAGCACCACGTCGTAGCGCGCGCGCTCCTGGCGCCCGACCTCCGGGTGCTCGCGGGCGATCCGCGCCGCGAGCGCCACCTGGTCGCCGTGGTCGAGGGCGTCGGCGGCGCGCTTGCGCGCGGCGAAGGCCTCGACGAGCGGCAGCAGCTGGGTGCGCCGGCGCAGCAGGTCGAGCAGCCCCTGCGTGTCGGCGTAGACCGCGCCCTTGCCGCGGAACCCCTCGCCCGGCGGCAGCGCCAGGACGCGCTCCTCGAGGTCCCGGGCGAAGGCGCTCACCTCGGCGGGCTCAACGAGGTGCTCGGCCAGGTCCCCGGCCAGCCCGCGCACGGCGGCCACCACGGTGGCCGGGGCCCAGTCGACGGCGTCCATGGCGCCGTCGTGCGCGTCGACCACCCTGCCGGCGAACTGCCAGGCGACGGCCTCGCCCAGCAGCCGCGACGAGGGCTCGCGCCCGATGCGCAGGGCGTGCTCGGAGAAGAGCCGCGCGGCGTAGGCGTGGTAGGTCGACACGGCGGGCTCGCCGAGGAGCCAGTCCTCGCCCTCGTCGTCCGGCGGCAGGACGCCGCTGCGCGCGAGGTCGCGCAGGCGGCGGCGCACCCGCTCGGCGAGCTCCCCCGCGGCCTTGCTGGTGAAGGTCAGCCCGAGGACCCGCTCGGGGCGCACCAGCCGGTTGGCGACGAGCCAGACCACCCGCGCGGCCATCGTCTCGGTCTTGCCCGAGCCGGCGCCGGCGACGACGAGGTGCGGGGCGAGGCGACCGTCGCCGTCGAGGTGCTCGATGCACCGCGCCTGCTCCGGGGTGGGCGGGTGGGCCTGCCCGAGCCGGCGCGAGAGCTCGACCGCCGAGAAGCGGGGCGCGGGCAGCGCCGTGCCGACCTCGTCGAGGGCGAAGAGCGAGCCCTGGGAGCGGTCGGGCCCGCGCCCGCGCCGGTGGGCGCGCGTGCCGCGCCCCGTGCCGGTGCTCACGGCGCGACCACCTGCCTCCCGTCCTCCTGCAGCGGGCAGCTGGTGCGCACCGGGCAGCGCTCGCAGAGCTCGTTCTCGCGGGCGGTGAAGGCGGCGCCGCCCATGCCCGTCGCGACGCGCGCGACGAGGCGCCCCGCCCAGTCCGGCGCCTCCGCCTCGTCGAGCGGGCGCTGCTCCTGCACCGCGCCGCGCTTGCCGCCGGCAGCGCCCAGCTGCACCAGGCTCGCCCCGCCCGCGCCGTGCAGGCCCTCCTCGGCGAAGGCGCCGCGGTCGGCGGCGAGCTGGTACGCCCCCAGCTGCGGGTGCTCGCCGACCTCGTCGGCCCGGGGCTTGGACGAGCCGGTCTTGAGGTCGACCACGTGCGCGCGGCCCTGCGCGTCGCGCTCGAGCCGGTCGACCCGGCCGGTCACCCGGGCGGCGCCGCCGCCCTCCAGCGGCAGGTCGACCGCGAAGGCGCGCTCGACGGCCACGAGCTCCCGTCCGTTCGCCGACCACCAGGCGAGCAGCCGGTCGACCATGGCCTCGGCCCGGCCCCGCTGCTGCGCGGAGTACCAGGGGCTCCCGAGGTCGAGGGACGGCCAGCGGCGCTCCAGCTCGGCGAGCAGGGCCTCGCGGGTCACCGGTCCGCCGCCGGCGCCGACGACGGCGGCGACGTCGTGCACGAGGCTGCCGACGGCCTGGCTCGCCGCCTCCGGCCCCTGGCCGCCGACCGACTCCAGCAGCCAGCGCAGCTCGCAGCGCACGAACGCCTCGACCCGCGAGGGCGAGACCTCGACGACCTCGTCGGCGCCGCGCAGGGGGGCCTCGTCCGACAGCGGGAGCGCGGCCCACCAGCCGGCCGGGTCGGCGCCGGGCACCCCGGCCGCCGCGAGGCGCGCCAGCTGCGCCGCGGCGCCGTCGCGCACCGCCCCGGGCAGGGCCTCGTCGAGCACCGCCGAGCGCAGCTCCGCGACGAGGCTCGGCAGGTCGAGGCTGCGGGTGACCTGGCGCAGCTGCCCGAGCAGCGCCCGGGCGCGGCGGCGGGTCGCGAGCGGCTGGGCCGGGTCGACCCCGAGCTCGCGCAGCCGCGGCACCAGCGCCGGCAGGGGCAGGCTGCGGCGCAGCGCCCCGAGCGTGGCCCCCTCGCCGGCTCCGGGTGCGCCCGGCCCGCCGGGGACCACGACGGCCGCGTCGTCCTCGCCGAGCACCACGTCGTCGACGAAGCGCGAGGGCACCTCGCCCTCCTCCGGGTCGGACACGGCCGTGAGCACGAGGCGCTCGCGGGCGCGGGTGACCGCCACGTAGAGCAGCCGGCGCTCCTCGTCGAGCAGGCCGGGCAGCCGCGAGCCGGGCACGCGCTCGCCCGCGTCCGCCGCCTCGACGACGTCGTCGGTGCCGAGCAGGCTCCCGCGCACGCGCAGGTCGGGCCACACCCCCTCCTGCACCCCGGCCACGACGACGAGGTCCCACTCCAGCCCCTTGGCGGCGTGGGCGCTCAGGACGCGGACCACCTCGCCCTCGGGGGCCCGCGCCGCCAGCGTGTCGCCCGGGATCTCCTGGCCCCGCAGGTGCTCGAGGAAGGCCCCCGCGGCGGCCCCGGGCAGGCGGTCGACGAAGCGCGCGGCCGCGTCGAAGAGCGCCATCACCGCGTCGAGGTCGCGGTCGGCCGCCGCGCCGCGGGCCCCGCCGTGCAGGCTGGCGGCCTGCCAGCGCGCCCCCAGGCCGGACGCCTCCCAGACCGCCCACAGCACCGACTCCGCGGTGGCGGCGGGCTCGCGCGCCGCGGCCGCGGCGGTCGCGAGGAGGGCCGCGACGCGCTCGGCGGGCCGGCGCACGGGCTCGGGCAGGTCCGCGAGCTGGACCGCGAGCGCGGCGGGGTGCAGCAAGGCCTCGGCGAGCAGCTCGGCGGCGGGCCGGTCCTCGCCCGCGGCGAAGGCGGCGCGGCGCAGCTCCCGGCGCAGGCGGCGCAGCCCCAGCGCGTCCAGGCGCCCCAGCGGCCCGGTGAGCAGGGCGAGCCCGACCTCCTCGTCGAGCACCGCGGTGGCGGCCGCGCCGGTCGGCGCCGGTGCGCCGGCGGGCGCCGCGGCGAGGCGCACCCCGACGGCGAGGACGTCGAGCAGCGGGCGCAGGCCCGGCTGGTCGCCCAGCGGCAGCTCCTCGGCGGCGACGCCGACGGGGACCCCGGCGGCGAGCATCGCGCGGCGCAGCACCGGCAGGCGCCCCCGGGTCGAGCGCAGCAGCACCGCCATCCGCGACCACGGCACCCCGTCGACGACGTGGGCGCGGCGCAGCGCCCCCGCGACGAGCGCCGCCTCGGCGCTGCGCGAGCCCGTCACGAGCACGTCCACCGCGCCCGGCGCCCGGCCGGGGACGGGGACGAGCGCCGCCCCCCGCCGCGGGCCGCGCAGCCCCTCGGCCACCGCGGTGGCGGCCGTCGTCACGGCGGGGGCGCTGCGCCGGCAGGTGACGAGGCGCACCACGGGCGCCGGGGCGCCCGAGCGCGTCGGGAAGACCTCGGGGAAGCGGCGGATGCAGCGCACGTCGGCGCCGCGGAAGCCGTAGATGGACTGGTCGGGGTCGCCCACCACGACGAGGTCGCCGCCCGGCGGCACCAGGTGCCGCAGCAGCGCCTCCTGCGCCGGGTCGGTGTCCTGGTACTCGTCCACGAAGACCCAGTCGTACGCCGCCCGCTCGCGCTCGGCGAGGTCGTCGTGCGGGTCGGCGAGCCGGTCCACCACCGCGCGCACGAGCCCCGAGGGGTCGTACGCCCCCTCCCCCGCGAGCGCCGACACCTCGGCGTAGCGGTGGGCGAAGCGCGCCGCGGCGCGCCAGTCGTCGCGGTCCAGCCGCGCGCCCAGCGCGTCGAGGTCCTCGGGGAGCACGCCGCGCTCGGTGCAGCGCAGGAGCAGGTCGCGCAGCTCCTGCGCGAAGCCGCGGGTCGTCAGCGCCGCGCGCAGGCCCGCCGGCCAGCGGCTGTCGGCCTCGCCGGCGAGCTCGCCGCGCAGCAGCTCGCGTACCACGAGGTCCTGCTCGGGACCGGACAGCAGCCGCGGCGGCGGGTCGCCGTCGCGCGCGGCCTCGCGGCGCAGGACGCCGAAGGCGTAGGAGTGGAAGGTGCGCGCGAGCGGCTGGCGCAGCGTGCGGGCCAGGCGCGCGGTGACCCGCTCGCGCAGCTCGCCGGCCGCCTTGCGCCCGAAGGTCAGGACCAGCACGCGCTCGGGGTCCACGCCGGACTCGATGCGCGCCACGACCGCCTCGACGAGCGTCGTCGTCTTGCCCGTGCCCGGCCCGGCGAGGACGAGCAGCGGGCCGCGCTCGTGCCCGACGACCGCCCGCTGGGCGTCGTCGAGGTCCGGGGGGCCCGCGGCGGCGCCCTCGCGCCGGACGAGGCGGTAGGCCGGGGCGGCGTCGTGGGCGACCTGCTGCACGAGGGCATTGCACCAGGCCGGTCCGACAGCTCCGGCCGGGCGCCCCCGGCCGGGCGCCCCCGGCCGGGCGGCGCGGGTCACCCGTCGGGCGGGTCGCCCGGGGCGGCGAGGTCGCCGAGCGCGGCCGCGACCTCGCCCGGGCCGGGGCGCCAGAGCGCCCGCGCCACGTCGACGCGCAGGCCGTCGGGCCGCAGCGGCGTCCCCTCCGCCCGCAGCAGGGGCAGGGCGCGCGCGGCCAGCGGCGGCGCGTGCGAGCCGTCGGCCCGGAGCACCCGCCACCACGGGACGCCGCCGCCCGCGCCGGCGAGCACCCGGCCCACCTGCCGCGGCCCGCCCTCGCCGAGCAGGGCGGCCAAGGCGCCGTACGGCAGCACCCGTCCGGGCGGCACCGCCTCGACGAGGCGCAGGACCCGCTCCTCGTACGCCGGCCCCGGGGACGCGGGCGCCCCGGCCCCCGGCGTGCGGGGACGGGGCGCCACGGCGTGCGGTCCGGCGGGTGCGGGCGGCGGCCTCAGTACGACGGCTGGGACGGGTCGACCTGGTTCACCCAGGCCACCACCCCGCCGCCGACGTGCACGGCGTCGGAGAACCCGGCGCCCTTGACGATCGCGAGCACCTCGGCCGAGCGCTGGCCCGACTTGCAGTGCAGCACGACCGGCTTGTCCTGCGGCAGCTGCCCGAGGGCGGTGCCGTTGAGGAAGTCGCCCTTCGGGATGAGCACCGAGCCCGGGATGCGGTTGATCTCGTACTCGTTCTGCTCGCGCACGTCGACGAGGACGAAGTCGCGCTCGCCGGCCTCGCGCTCGCGCAGCATGCCCTCGAGGTCGCGCACGGAGATCGTGGAGCCCGCGGCCGCGTCGGCGGCCTCGTCGCTGATCGCGCCGCAGAACGCCTCGTAGTCGATGAGCCCGGTGACCGTCGGGTTCTTGCCGCAGATGGCGCACTCCGGGTCCTTGCGGACCTTGACCTTGCGGTACTCCATCTCGAGCGCGTCGTACACCATGAGCCTGCCGACGAGCGGCTCGCCGATGCCGGTGAGCAGCTTGATGGCCTCGTTGACCTGGATGGAGCCGATCGAGGCGCAGAGCACGCCCAGCACGCCGCCCTCGGCGCACGAGGGGACCATGCCGGGCGGCGGGGGCTCGGGGTAGAGGCAGCGGTAGCAGGGGCCGTGCTCGGCCCAGAACACCGAGGCCTGCCCGTCGAAGCGGTAGATGGAGCCCCAGACGTACGGCTTGCCCATGAGCACGGCCGCGTCGTTGACCAGGTAGCGCGTGGCGAAGTTGTCGGTGCCGTCGACGATGAGGTCGTACGGCTCGAAGATGCGCATGACGTTCGTCGTGTCGAGCCGCTCCTCGTGGAGCACGACCTCGACGAGCGGGTTGACCTCGCGGATGGAGTCGCGGGCGGACTGCGCCTTGCTGCGCCCGACGTCGCTCTGGCCGTGGATGACCTGGCGCTGCAGGTTGGACTCGTCCACCTCGTCGAACTCGACGACGCCCAGGGTGCCCACGCCGGCGGCGGCGAGGTAGAGCAGCGCCGGGGAGCCGAGGCCGCCGGCGCCGATGACCAGCACCTTGGCGTTCTTCAGGCGCTTCTGACCGGCCATGCCGACGTCCGGGATGATCAGGTGGCGCGAGTAGCGCCGGACCTCGTCGACGGTGAGCTCGTCGGCGGGCTCGACGAGCGGGGGCAGGCCGGGCATCGGCGGTCCTCCAGGCAGTGGGCGTCCGGGCAGGGGGCGCCCGGCGGTGGGCGTCGGTCGACCGTGGACAACGGCGGGCCCGCTGAGGTGATTCCCCCGGCCCGTCGGGGCAGGTACGGGCGGCGGCGGACGGACCGCGCGCAGAGGGGAGCACCGTGGCGGAGAGCAGCGCGTCGGGGAGCAGCGGGCAGGGCGTGCCGGGCGTCGCGGACGCCGACCTCACCGGCGCCGCGCCGGAGGCGGACGCGCTCGAGCAGGCGGCGCCCGCCGTGCCGGGCGACGGCGACGGGGCCGGCGACGGGGCCGGCGACGGGGCCGGCGACGGGGCGCTGTCCACGGGGGCGGGCACCACCGGGGCCGTCGACCCGGCCGTGGAGGCCGAGCCGGCCGACGTGGCCGAGCAGCGGGCCGAGGTCGGCCAGGACGAGGAGGACTACCGCTGAGGGGGTCGCCGTAGGATCCCCGCACCGCGGGCACCGCCCCGAGCCTGCCCCAGCCCCGCCCGAAGCCCCGCCCGCCGACGAGGAGCGCCGTGACGAGCACCCCCGGGACCGACGCCGGGGTGCGCGCGCGGCTCTCGCGCCCCGAGCGGCGCGAGCAGCTGCTCCAGGCCGCGCAGGAGGTCTTCGTCGCGCAGGGCTACCACGCCGCCGCGATGGACGACATCGCCGAGCGCGCCGGGGTGAGCAAGCCGGTGCTCTACCAGCACTTCCCGGGCAAGCTCGAGCTCTACCTCGCGCTGCTCGACGTGCACATCGGCGCCCTCATGGGCGAGGTGCGCGCCGCGCTGTCCTCGACCACGGTGAACAAGCTGCGGGTGGCCGCGCTCATCGAGAGCTACTTCCGCTTCGTGCAGGACGAGGGCGCGGCGTTCCGGCTCGTCTTCGAGTCCGACCTCACCAACGAGCCCGCCGTGCGCGAGCGCCTCGAACGGGTCACCGAGCAGTGCGCCGAGGCCATCGCCGACGTGATCGAGGAGGACACGGGGCTCCCCCGGGAGGAGTCGATGCTCCTCGGGGTGGCCCAGGCCGGGATGGCCCAGGTGACGGCCCGCTACTGGGTGGCCGGGCAGGGCGGGCTGCCCCGCGCCGAGGCCGCGGAGCTCATCGCCCGGCTGGCCTGGCGGGGCATCCGCGGGTTCCCGCGCAGCGGCGAGCCCGGCTGAGCGCCGCGCCGGCCGAGGGCGGCGGCGCGCCGTTCGCCGCGGGCGTACGGCCCCGGCCCGCCTCCCGCCTGCCGCCGCGACGGGCCCGCCAGTAGCGTGGGCGCCAGGCCGGGCGCCGCACCGCGGGCCCCGGGCACCGAGCGAGGGAGAGGCACCAGTGGAGGTCAAGATCGGCGTGCAGAACGCCGCGCGCGAGGTCGTCCTCGAGAGCGCCGAGACCGCGCAGCAGGTCGCGGAGGCGGTGTCCGCCGCGCTCTCGTCCGGCACCGGGCTGATCGACCTCGTCGACGAGAAGGGCCGGCGCGTCCTCGTGCCCGTCGACAAGGTCGCGTACGTCGAGATCGGCGAGCCCGAGGCGCGCCGGGTGGGCTTCGGCGCGATGTGACCCGCGGCGCGGCGCTGCGCCGCCCGCGCTCGCGGGGCCGGTGCAGCGCTGCGCCGGCGGGCAGCGCTGCGCCGGCGGGCAGCGCTGCGCCGGCGGGCAGCGCTACGCCGACAGGCCGAGGGCGGCCATGCGGCGGGTGTGCGCCTCGGTGAGCCGCGCGAGCATCCGGCCCATCTCCGCCAGGTCCGCGCCCGGGCGCTCGGCGCCGCCGACGAGCAGGGTGGACAGCGCGTCCCGCTCGGCCGCGACGCGCTGGGCCTGGCCCAGCGCCTCCCCCACGAGCCGGCGCCCCCACAGGGCCAGGCGGCCGGCGACCCGCGGGTCCGCCGCGATCGCGGCGCGCACCCGGCCCACGACGAACTCCGCGTGCCCGGTGTCCGCGAGCACCCCGACGACGAGGGCCCGGGTGGCCGGGTCCACGTACGCCGTGATCTCGCGGTAGAAGTCGATGCCGATGCCGTCGCCCACGTAGGCCTTGACGAGCCCCTCGAGCCAGTCGCCCGGCGCGGTGCGCTCGTGGAACGCCTCGACCGGCGCGACGAAGGGCTCCATCGCCGCCGCGGGGTCGACGCCCATCGCCTCGAGCCGGTCCCGCAGGACCACGAAGTGGCCGTACTCCGCGACGGCCATGCCCGCCAGCGCGGCCTTGTCGGGCAGCGTGGGGGCCAGCGCGGCGTCGTCGGCGAGCCGCTCGAAGGCGACGAGCTCGGTGAGCGCGAGCAGCCCCAGGAGGTCGACGACCGCGGCGTGGTAGTCGGGGTCGCTCCAGCCCTCGGGGAAGGCCGGCTCGACCGCCTCCGGCACGCCCGCGGGCTCCCCGCCGGGGCCCCCGCCGCTCGTCCCGCCCGTGCCGCCCGCCGCGCCGATCTCGCTCACGGCGGCACCCTAGCCCCGGGCGGGTACCCTGGTGCCCGTACAGGATGCCCGGTCGGAGCCCCGATCGGCTCCACCGCACGCGGTGCGGCCCGCCGGAGCGGGGACTCCCCCCGGCGAGCGGCCCCCGCCCTCACCCCACGAGGCACCCCCTGAGCACCGACCTGAGCACCGGGACGAGCGACCAGATCGCGACCGTCACGCCCGAGACCTCCGCGACCGCCGCGGTGACGTCCTTCCGCGACCTCGGCGTCCTCGACGCCACCGCGGAGGCGCTGGAGGCCAAGGGCATCACCTCGCCCTTCCCCATCCAGGCCATGACGCTGCCCGTGGCCCTCGCCGGCAGCGACATCATCGGCCAGGCCAAGACCGGCACCGGCAAGACGCTGGGCTTCGGCATCCCCGTCGTGCAGCGCGTCGTCGCGCCGCGCGACCCCGACTTCGACGACCTCGCCGCCCCGGGCCGCCCGCAGGCGCTCGTCGTCGTCCCCACCCGCGAGCTGTGCGTCCAGGTGACCGGCGACCTCGAGCTCGCCGGCAGCCGCCGCGGCGTCCGCACGCTCGCCGTGTACGGCGGGCGGGCCTACGAGCCGCAGGTGGAGGCGCTCGAGAAGGGCGTCGAGGTCGTCGTGGGCACCCCGGGCCGCCTGCTCGACCTGGCCCAGCAGCGCAAGCTCGACCTCAGCCACGTCAAGGTCCTCGTCCTCGACGAGGCGGACGAGATGCTCGACCTGGGCTTCCTGCCGGACGTCGAGCGCCTCATCGGCCTCACGCCGCAGAACCGCCAGACGATGCTGTTCTCCGCGACGATGCCCGGCGCCGTCGTGAGCCTCGCGCGGCGCTACCTGCGCCAGCCGCTGCACATCCGCGCCAGCGAGCCGGACGACGCCGGCGCGACGGTGCGCAGCGTGCGCCAGCTCATCTACCGGGCGCACGCCATGGACAAGGTCGAGATGCTCGCGCGCCTCCTGCAGGGCGAGGGCCGCGGCCTCACCATCGTCTTCTGCCGCACCAAGCGCACCGCGGCGAAGGTGGCCGACGACCTGGTGGCGCGCGGGTTCGCCGCGGGCGCGGTGCACGGCGACCTCGGCCAGGGCGCCCGCGAGCAGGCGCTGCGGGCGTTCCGCAACGGCAAGGTCGACGTCCTCGTCGCCACCGACGTCGCCGCGCGCG
Source organism: Vallicoccus soli (assembly GCF_003594885.1). Taxonomy (NCBI): domain Bacteria; kingdom Bacillati; phylum Actinomycetota; class Actinomycetes; order Motilibacterales; family Vallicoccaceae; genus Vallicoccus; species Vallicoccus soli. The sequence goes on along the minus strand of NZ_QZEZ01000001.1, from coordinate 800,429 downwards.
GCATCGACGTGCAGGACGTGACGCACGTCGTGAACTTCCAGTGCCCCGAGGACGAGAAGACCTACCTGCACCGCATCGGCCGTACGGGCCGCGCGGGAGCGTCGGGCATCGCGGTCACCTTCGTCGACTGGGACGACATGCCGCGCTGGTCGCTCATCGACAAGGCGCTCGACCTCGGGCTGCCGACGCCGGAGGAGACGTACTCGACGTCGCCGCACCTCTACGCCGACCTCGACATCCCCGAGGGCGCGACCGGCGTGCTGCCGCGCGCGCAGCGCACCCGGGCCGGGCTCGAGGCCGAGGAGGTCGAGGACCTCGGCGAGACCGGCAAGTCCGCCGGCCGCCGCCAGCCGGCCCGCTCGGCCCCGCCGTCCCGCGACGACGCGCCGACCGACACCGAGGAGCGCGAGCGGCGCCCGCGGCGCAGCCGCACCCGCCGGCGCACCCGCGCGGGCGCGCCGGTCGAGGGCGAGGGCACGACGGCCGAGGGCGCGCCCGGGGCCGTCGGGACGACGGCGCCGGCGGGTGCCGACCCCGTCGCGGCGCGCGAGGCCGTCGACGCCGTCGACGCCCTCGATGCCCTCGACGCCCTCGACGCGACCGACGCCGACGCGGCCGCCGCGACCGACGCCGCCGGCGAGGGCGAGGCGCCCCGGCGCCGCCGCCGTCGCGGCGGGCGCGGCCGTGGCGGCGCCGCCGGCGGCGGCGCGAGCGGTCCCGGCGCCGAGGGCGCGGACGCCGCGGGCTCGGGCACGACCGCCTGAGCCGCCCGGCCCCGCCTCGCTAGCCTGGGCGGCGTGAGCACCCCCGCGTCCGTCGAGCTGCCCGAGCCCGTGCGCGCCGAGCGCCTGCCCGTTCCGGGCGGGTGGCGCGCCGGGCTCGTCGCGGACCCGGGCGCGGCACGCGGCACGGCGCTGCTCGTGCCGGGGTTCACCGGCAGCAAGGAGGACTTCGTCGCCGCGCTGCCCCTGCTCGCGGCCGAGGGCTGGCGGGCGGTCGCCGTCGACCAGCTCGGCCAGCACGAGTCGCCGCACGCGGACGAGCCGGGGGCCTACGCGCTCGACCGGCTCGCCGCGGACGTGCTCGCCCTCGTGGAGCACCTCGGCGGCCGGGTGCACCTGCTCGGGCACTCCTTCGGCGGGCTCGTCGCGCGCTCCGCGGCGCTCGCCGCGCCGGCGGGGGCGCTGGCCTCGCTCACCCTGCTGTGCAGCGGCCCCGGCCCGATCCCCGGGCAGCGCGCCCAGACGCTGCGCCTGCTCCTGCAGGCGCTGCCGGAGCACGACCTGCCGGTGATCCACGAGCAGGCGGTCGCGCTCGCCGCGGCGGCCGGGCTGCCGCAGCCGCCGCCGGCGGTCGCGGAGTTCCTGCGCCGCCGCTTCGTCGGCAACGACCCGGAGGGGCTGCGGGTGATGGGCGAGCAGCTGCTCGCCGAGCCCGACCGGGTCGACGCGCTCGCCGCCGCGCTCGGCGGCAGCCCCGTGCTCGTCGCGCACGGGCAGGCCGACGACGCCTGGCCCCACGCGCAGCAGGCCGAGATGGCCCGGCGCCTCGGTGCGCGCTACGAGGTGGTGCCGCGCAGCGCGCACTCCCCCGCGGTGGAGAACCCGGCCGCGACCGCCGCGCTGCTCTACGGCTTCTGGGGCTCGGCCGGCTGAGCCCCCGGCACGGCCCCGGCCTCAGGCCGACAGCCGGGCCCGCTCGTCGTGGGCCCACTGCCCGAGCAGCCCGCGGTAGTGCGCGACGAAGTGGTCGTGCTCGTGCGCGGGGAAGGTGGAGCGCACGGTGTCGACGAGCAGGGCGTCGAAGTCGGCGGACTCGACGTACTCGAGCACCATCGCGTCGACGTGCCGCAGCCGGCTGTCGCAGAAGTCCTGGTAGCGCTCGACCTCGAAGTGGGCGTCGGCGAGGGCGCGGTACTCCCGCAGCTTCTCCTCGTACGACAGGTCGTCGCGGTCGGCGACGGCGAACCACGGCGCCGTGTCCACGTGCAGGGCGGGGCGCCTGCCGGTGACCGTGCAGTAGACCGACCACTTGAGCAGGGCCCGCATCGCCCACGGGAAGTAGTAGTGCAGCGAGGTGATGGCGACGTCGGGGCAGGCGTTCGCGTAGTCGATGGGGTGCACGTCGCGGCCGCGCACCAGCGTCTCGCAGGAGTTGAACTCCCAGCGGAAGAAGGCGTTCACCGTACGGCCGATGGTCACCACCTCGTCGCCGGTGCCGGCCTCGAGGAAAGCGTGGTCCACCGAGTAGCGCGCGTGCATCGGCTGGTCCGGGTCGAACTTCATGACCGTCGTCTCCGCGCCGATGGACAGCGACCGGGCGAAGACGTCGTAGCCGGTGACCGCCTGCTGCAGGTGCATGAGCATCTCGCCGGACTCGTCGTACGCCCGGTGCAGGTCGTCGCGGTCGCGGACCATCGACACCCCGCGCCAGGCTCCGCCGTCGTACGGCTTCATGAACAGCGGGTAGCCCAGCCCGTCGGCCACGGCCTCGAGGTCGAAGGGGCGGTTGTAGCGCGCCGCCGTGTAGACGTACTTCTGGTGGTCGACCGGGTTCTTGTACGGCACCAGGACCGTCTCCGGCACCTTGAGCCCGAGCCGCATCATGGCGCAGTACGCCGCGTGCTTCTCCATGGCCTGGAAGGTGAACGGGCTGTTGAGCAGGTAGACGTCGTCCATGAGGGCGACCTTCTTCAGCCACTCCCGCGGCACGAAGTACCAGTAGGCCAGCCGGTCGATCACGAGGTCGTGCCGGGCGCCCTGGCGCAGCGAGAAGGGCTCGATGGTGACCCGCTCGGTCGCGTACGCGTGCTGCCCGCCCGAGCCGTCCGCCACCGTCCCGAGCCGGCGCACGAGCGCCTCGAAGGCGGTGGGCCAGTCGTCCTCGGTGCCGAGCAGCAGGCCCACGAGGTGCGTGACGTCGCTCACCCGCCGCACCCTAGCCCCGTCAGCAGAAGCGGGGCAGGTGGTGGGCCAGCTGGCGCGCCCACGAGGGCCAGTCGTGCGGGGTGTCGGGGCCCCAGACGTCGAGCTCGCAGCGGATCCCCCTGTCGGCGAGCAGGTGCGCGAGGTGCCGGGTCGAGGGCAGGGCCCGGGTCGGGTGCACCTCGAACGCGCCCTCGCCCACGACGAGGAGCACCGACAGGCGCTCCTGCAGCCACCGCAGGTGGTCCCCGTGCAGCTGGGGGACGTACGCCGAGGGGTCGTGCACGAACGCGGCGAACCCGCGCTCGCCCCAGCCGTGCCACGTCGACGGCTCGTAGTTGCCGGACAGGCCGATCGCCAGCGGCACCCGGTCGGCGTGGCGCAGGGCGAGGTTGACCGCGTGGAAGGCGCCGAGGCTGACCCCGACCGCCACGACCTCCTGCGGCCCGCCGCAGTCGGCGTCGATGCCGGGGAGCACGTGCCCGAGCAGCCAGCCCTCGTAGCCGTCGTGCCGGCGCGCCCGCTCCTCCGTGGGCACCGAGCGGTCGGACCAGGACGCGCCGTCGTCGCTGTCGACGCAGTAGAGCTTGCAGCGGCCCGCGTCGAGCAGCGGGCGCACGGCGTCGACGAGGCCGTGCGCCTCCCAGTCCCCCGCGCGCCCGTCCTCGGCGGGGAAGGCGAGCACGGGGCGGCCCCAGTGGCCGTACGCGCGCACCTCCCCGCTCACGGGGCGGCCCTCGCCACCCGGGCCACCAGCGCGCCCAGGTGCGGCTGCAGCGCGTCGCGCCAGGCGGTGTAGTTGTGCACGTCGGCGACCTCGACGAGCCGGGCGCCGTACCCCTGGCGGGCCAGCGCCTGCGCGACCGCGCGGTTGTTGGCGAGGTTCTCCTCCCGGCGCCCGCAGGTGAGGACCGTCGGCACCGGGCGGGGGGCCGTGCGCGCGGCGAGCACCTCCTCGACGAAGCGCGCGATGCGCCCGAAGCGCGCGAAGCCCGCCTCCTGGGGGTCCAGGCGCCGGTGGAAGAACGTCGCGGACTGCAGCAGCAGCGCGTCGGCGACGCCGGGGTGGCGGCGCTGGGCGTGCAGCCAGGCGAGGCCGCCGAGGCTCGCCCCGAGGCCGAGCACCCCCGTCACGGGCACCCGCGCGCGCAGCGCCGGCAGCACCTCCCCGGCGAGCAGGTCGGCGTAGGCGGGGTCGGCCGAGTAGCGCTCGTCGCGCGGGCCGGGGGCGAGCAGCGCGGCGCGCACCGGGCGCCCGAGCCCGGCGAGGCAGCGGGTGAGGGCGGCGAGGTCGTCGTACTCGGGCCCGTCGTGGGCGACGACCAGCGGGGCGGGGGCGTCCCCCGCGAGCCCGGCCGACGCCCACAGCTGCCCGTCGACGCCCCCGGCGGCGAGGGGCTCGCGGGTCCCCTCCGGCGCGTCGACGCCGAGCCAGGGCGGGGGCGCGTACCCGGGCAGCTCGAGGACGGAGTGGTCGCCGAAGGCGCCGCCGACGCGACGCGGGTTCGCGGGGTCGAGCAGGTGCTCGGTCCCGCCGTCGGGGCCGGTGGCGACGAAGAGGTACTCGACCCGGTCGACGTCCGCGGGCAGGTCGAGGGCGAGCTCCCACCCGCCGTCGGCCGGGGCCAGGTCGAGCCGGCTCCCGGGCAGGCCGACCTCCTGCCAGAGGCGCACCGACCGCCAGCGGCCCTCGGGGTCGGCGAGCCGCAGGTGCGCCGTGCGCCCGGCGACGCGGGGCTCCGCCGGGCGGCTGCTGCTCACCCGCCCGACAGTAGCCGCCCCGGCGCGCGCCCCGGTCCGGGCGGTGCGACGCTGGGCGGGTGGGCGCGGAGCGGGACGGTACGGGCGACCCGGGGCTCTTCGGGCCCGGGTCGGTGACCTGGCGGGTCCACGGCGACCCGCTCGCCGGCATCGGCGGCCTGCGCGCCCTGCTGCTGCAGTCGCTGCACCCGGTCGCCATGGCCGGCGTCGCCCAGAACTCCTCGTTCCGGTCCGACCCCTGGGGCCGGCTGCAGCGCACGGCCGAGTACGTCGGCACGGTCTCCTTCGGCACCACCGAGGACGCGCGCCGCGCGGCGGCCGCCGTGCGGCGCGTCCACCGCGCCGTCGCCGGCACCGACCCGACGACCGGGCGCGACTACCGCGCGAGCGACGCGGACCTCCTGCTGTGGGTGCACTGCTGCCTGGTCGACTCGCTGCTGTCCACGGTCCGCCGCGGCGGCGGGGTGGGCGGCGCCGACGCCGACGCGTACGTGGCCGAGCAGGTGCGCCTCGCCCGGCTCGTCGGGGTGCGCGGGGTGCCCGTGCCGGCGAGCAGCGCCGACCTCGCCGACTACTTCCGGGACGTGCGACCGCAGCTGGCGGCGACCCCGGAGGCCCGGGAGGCGGCGCGCTTCGTCCTCCTGCCGCCCATGCCGACCCTCGTGCAGGTGGCCACGCCGGCGCGCCCCGCATGGGCGGGCGTGGCCGGCCTCGCGTTCTCCGCGCTGCCGGGCTGGGCGCGGCGGATGTTCCGCCTGCCCGGCCTGCCGACGACCGACCTGGCCACGACGGCGGGGCTGCGCGCGCTGCGGTTGTCGCTGCTCGCGCTCCCGGCGGCGCTGCGGGAGGGCCCGCACCTGACGCAGGCCCGCCGCCGCCTCGCGTGAGGCGGCGACGGGCCCGGCACCCCGGACAGGGTCGCGGACGCCGTCGGGCGTCGGCTCAGTAGACGCTCACGCCGTAGCGGCTGAGCACCTCGGTGACCGGCTGGAAGTACGTCGTGCCCCCGCGCCGGCAGTCGCCGCTGCCGCCGGAGGTGAGCCCCAGGGCGGTGTTCCCCGCGAAGAGCGCGCCGCCGCTGTCGCCGGGCTCGGCGCAGACCGTGGTGCGGATGAGCCCGCGGACGCTGCCCTCGGCGTAGTTCACCGTCGCGTTGAGGGCCTGCACCGTGCCGCTGTGGAGGCCGGTGGTGCTGCCGCTGCGGTAGACGGTCTGCCCGACGACGGGCGTGCCCGCACCGGTGATGTCGCGGGTGCTGCCGTTGTAGAGGGAGACCGAGCCGGGCGCGGTGGGCTGGCCGGCCGCGTAGCGCACGATGCCGTAGTCGTCGCCGGGGAAGCTCGTGCCGGTGCGGCTGCCCAGGACGGCGGTCTGCGCCGAGTTCGCGTACCAGGTGCTGCCCAGGTCCGTGCAGTGCCCGGCGGTGACGAACGAGTACGTCGAGCCGCTGCGCACGTTGAAGCCGAGGGAGCAGCGCCCGCCACCGCCGTAGACCGCCTCGCCGCCGGCGAGCGTGGTGCTCAGCGTGCCGGGGGTGCGCTCGAGCACCGCCGCGCCCCGCAGGGCGCGCACGGCGGCGGTCACCGTCGCCAGGTCGGCGCCCCGCACGCTCTCGTCGGCGGTGACGACGACGCGGTTGGTGCGCGGGTCCACCGCCCACGAGGTGCCCGGGACGGCGGCCGTCCGGTCCAGGTGGCGCTGGGCGCCGGCGAGCTGCGCTGCGCTGCGCGCCACGAGCCGGGCCGTCCCGCCCGCGGCGCGGACCCGGGCCGCGGCGGCGCGGTCGGTGACGGCGACGACGACGCGGCCGTCCTCGAGCCAGCTGCCCGCGGCGCTGGCCCCGGCGCCGGCCTCGAGGGCGCCGGCCGCCGCGGCCGCGCGGGTGGCGGCGAGCTCGGCCGGGGCCGCGGCCTGCGCCGCGGGGGCGGCGGCGCGGGGGGCGGCGGGGCCCGCGGGGGTGGCGGCGGCCGTCGTGGCGGTGGTGACCGTCCCGACGGCGCCCGCGGCGGCCATGCCGCAGGCCGCGGCGAGGAGGGTGGCGCGGCGGCCCAGGGTGGACGAGCGCATCTGCGGCTCCAAGGGTGAGTGGGAGTTCCCCGTGAGGGCCGCAGTCTCACCAGCCCGTCGCGCCCGGGTCAATACCTTCTGTGAGGGTACGGTCGCAAAGAGTTGGTGATGTGGTGTTGACCCGGTCTTGCCCGCTCCGACCCTCCCCCTGGCCCGCCGGCGCGCGTACGCTCCCCCGCCCCGGGCCCGCCGCCCTCAGTGCCCGCGGGCGACCCAGGCGTCGTAGTCGGGCGCCTCGGCGCCGATGGTCGTCTCGTCGCCGTGCCCGGTCAGCACCCGCGTGTGGTTCGGCAGGACGAGCAGCTTCTCCTTGATCGACGCGAGGATCGTCGGGAAGTCCGAGTGCGAGCGCCCCGTCGCCCCGGGCCCGCCCTGGAACAGGGTGTCGCCGGTGAAGACGACCTCGAGGTCCGGGACGTGCAGCGAGACCGCCCCGGGCGAGTGGCCGGGCGTGTGCAGCACGTCGAGGCGCACGCCGGCGACGTCGAACCAGCCGCCCTCGGCCATCTCGATGTCCGGGACGTCGTCGGGGTGCACCTGCTCCCAGAACATCCCGTCCGCCGGGTGCAGCGCGATCTCCGAGCCCGTCGCCTCCGCGACCTCCACGGCGGCGCCGATGTGGTCGTTGTGCCCGTGGGTGCAGACCACCGCCAGCACGTCCCGCTCGCCGACGGCGGCGAGGATCGCCTGCGCGTCGTGCGCGGCGTCGACGACCACGACCTCCTCGTCGTCGCCGACGATCCACACGTTGTTCTCGACGTCGAAGTCCTCGCCGTCGATCGAGAAGACCCCGCTCGTCACGACCCGCTCGATGCGCGCCATCAGCCCTGCCCCTCCATGACCACGACCGAGCGGAGCACGTCGCCGCTCTCCATCCGGTGGAACGCCTCCTCGACGTCGCCGATCCCGACCTCCTCGGTGACGAAGCCGTCCAGCGGCAGCCTGCCCTGCAGGTAGAGGTCGACGAGCATCGGGAAGTCCCGGGACGGCAGGCAGTCGCCGTACCAGGAGGACTTCAGGGCGCCGCCGCGGCCGAACACGTCGAGCAGCGGCAGGGTGAGCTCCATCTGCGGCGTGGGCACCCCCACGAGCACCACGGTGCCGGCGAGGTCGCGGGCGTAGAACGCCTGGCGGTACGTCTCCGGCCGCCCGACCGCCTCGATGACGACGTCGGCGCCGAAGCCCCCGGTGAGGCCCTGCACCGCCTCGACGACGTCCTGCTCGCGCGCGTCGACCGTGTGGGTGGCGCCGAAGCCCCGGGCCCGCTCCAGCTTCCGCTCGTCGACGTCGACCGCGACGATCGTGGACGCGCCCGCGAGGCGCGCCCCGGCGATCGCCGCGTCGCCCACGCCGCCGCACCCGATGACCGCCACCGAGTCCCCGCGCGTCACCCCGCCGGTGTTGATCGCCGCACCGATGCCGGCCATGACGCCGCAGCCCAGCAGGCCGGCGACCGCCGGCCGCGCGCGCTCGTCGACCTTCGTGCACTGCCCGGCGGCCACGAGCGTGAGGTCGGCGAAGGCGCCGATGCCCAGCGCCGGCGCCAGCGGCGTGCCGTCCTCGAGCGTCATGCGCTGGGTGGCGTTGTGCGTGGCGAAGCAGTACCAGGGGCGCCCCCGCAGGCAGGCGCGGCAGTGGCCGCAGACGGCGCGCCAGTTGAGCACCACGTAGTCGCCGACGGCGAGGTCCGCGACGTCCGGCCCGACGGACTCCACGACGCCCGCGGCCTCGTGGCCCAGCAGGAACGGGAAGTCGTCGTTGATGCCGCCCTCGCGGTAGTGCAGGTCCGTGTGGCACACCCCGCACGCCTGCACCCGCACCCGGGCCTCGCCCGGACCCGGCTCGGGCACGAGCACCGTCTCGAGCGAGACCGGCTGCCCCTTGCCCCGCGCCACCACCCCGCGCACCCGCGCTGCTGCCACCTGCGTGCCTCCTCGTCACTCGCTGCCCCTCGCTGCCGGGGGGCCAGCCTGGCACAGGGCGCGCCGCGCAGGGCCCGGGGCGCGGGGCTCAGCGGAGCACGAGGAGGGACACGGCACCTGCGCCGGCCCGCCACGTCCGCTCGACCTCGTACGCCCCCCGCAGCAGCCGGGCCGTCTCGGGCTCGAGCGCGGCGAGGGGGTCGCGGCAGTCCCGGCGGCACCCGGCCCAGACGCGCGGGGGCAGCGGGTCGGGGAAGCAGGTGGCGGGGTCGCACTCCACCGCGTCCAGCTCGCCGGCCTCGACCGCGCCCTCGCGCACGAGCACGTCCTCGGGCCAGGCCCCCGGGGGCAGGTAGGCCTGCAGCCCCTGGCGCATGCGCGCCCCGCGGGCGGTCGGGACGACGACGGCGTCGCCCTCGCGCACTCGCTCGGCCAGGACCGCGGCGAGGGCCGGGAAGTCCGGCTGCCCGCTGCGGACCGGGCCGCGCAGGTCCACCTGGTCGGGCAGCGCCAGCAGCGCCAGGGCGGCGAGGGCCAGGGCGCCCTCCCGGCGCCCCGCCCGGGCCAGCGCGGCGCCGACCAGCAGCGCCCAGGCGGGCAGGGTCACGAGGGCGTAGCGGTCGCGCCAGAGCGGCGTCACCTGGGACAGCAGGAGCAGCAGGAGCGGCGGCAGCGCCGCCGCCGCCAGCAGGGCCGGCCCGCGGACGTCCCGGCGCAGGGCGCTCAGCGCCGCCAGGACGAGCACCGCGCCGCCGACGGTCGAGGCGCCGAAGAGCCCGGCCGGCAGGTCCGCGACGTCCTGCCAGCCGGGGGGCTCGAGGCCGCCGACGACGCCGCTCTGCCGGGACCCCACGTAGGCGAGGGGCAGCAGGAGGAGCAGCGCGCTCCCGGTCGCCGCCGCCCACGCGCGCCGGGCCGGGGGTTCGGCGGTGGCGCCCCGGCGCGCGGCGAGGACCAGCGCGGCGTGCCCGGCGAGCAGCAGCAGCGCGGTCAGCTGCAGGCACCCGAGGACCAGCACCGAGGCGGCGTACGCGAGCGCGCGGCCCCGCGACGCCCGCTCGAGGAGGCGCAGGAGCAGCAGCGTCGCGAGGGCTCCCGCGGCCATGGTCAGGCCGTACGCCCGCGCCTCCTGCCCGTACTGCGCCACGGCGGGGAGCACGGCGAGGACGAGCCCGGCGAGGAGGCCGGCCCGGCGCCCCGCCAGCCGGGCACCGACCTGCGCCGTGAGGCCCGCCGCGGCCGCGACCCCGAGCGCGGACGGCAGCCGCAGGGCGGCCGGCGAGAGGCCCGCCACCCACGACCACGCCTGCACCAGCGCGTAGTAGGCGGCGACGACACCGTCGCGGTGGCTCGCCAGCAGGACGAGGTCCGGCAGCGAGCGGTCGACCGCCGAACGCGTCGCCAGCTCGTCCTGCCACAGGGCGCGCTCGCCGATGCCGGGCAGCACCAGCACGAGCACCAGCGCGACGGGCGGCAGCCACGGCGAGCGCAGCGCGGCCCGGAGGTCCCCCATGCCCGCGGGACCCTAGCGCCCGGGCCGGGCGCCCGGGCTCAGTCCGCGCTGCGCACGCGCGAGGCCGTCGGGCCGCGGTCGCCCTCGGCGCGGCCGAAGCGCACCCGCTGGCCCTCGGCGAGCGCCGCCGGGCCGTCGTCGCCCTCGACCTGCGACACGTGGACGAACACGTCGTCGCCCCCGTCGTCGGGGGTGATGAAGCCGAAGCCCTTGCCGGCGTCGAACCACTGCACGGTGCCCTCGACCTCGCCGCCGGCGCCGCCGCCGGACCCGCCGCGGGCCGGGGCCGGGCGCTGCTGGCGCCCGCGCGCGGGGCGCGCCGCGGCGCTCGGGCGCGGCGGCGGGAGCAGGTCGACGTCGAGCGCCTGCGGCCCGCGCGGGCCCTCGACGAGCTCGAGCTCGACCCGGTCCCCCTCCTGCAGCCCTTCGCCGCGCAGCCCGCGGACCTCCTTGGCGTGCACGAAGACGTCGTCGACCTGGATGAAGCCGAAGCCGCGGTCGGCGTCGTACCGGACGACCGTGCCGGTGACGACCGGTCCGCGCGGCCCCTCGGCCGGGGCCGGCGCGCCGCCGAGCGGGCGCACGTCCTCGGCCACCGGGCCGCCGCGCGGGCCGGTCGAGGAGCCGTACTCGACCCGCTGGCCCTCCTCGAGGGTGCGGAACCCCCCGTCCTCGACGATCGCCGAGAAGTGCACGAAGACGTCGCCGCCGCCCTCGTCGGGCTCGATGAACCCGTAGCCCTTGCCCGCGTCGAACCACCGGACCGTGCCCTGCGCCACTGCTGACCCCTCGCTGCTCGCGTACGTCCCGCTCCCCTGCCCGTCCCGGCCGCGCGCTACCCCGTCGCGAACTCCCGGACGGCGTCCGCGACGAGCTGGACGGCGATCGCCGAGAGCAGCAGGCCGGAGATGCGCGTGATGAGCAGGACGCCGGAGTCCTTGATGACCCGGATGATGCCGACGCTGAAGCGCATCGTCAGCCAGAGGATCCCGTGCACCGCGAGCACCCCGGCGCTCAGCGAGACCGCGTCGCCCCAGCCGTCGACCTGCTGCACGAACACCATCGTCGCGACGATGGCGCCCGGCCCGGCGAGCAGCGGCGTGCCGAGCGGCACGAGCGCCACGTTGGTGCCGGTCGTCGCGGTCGGCTCGTCGGCCTTGCCGGTGAGCAGCTCGAGGGCGACGAGGAGCAGGAGCAGGCCGCCGGCGCACTTCAGCGCGGGCAGCGAGATGTGCAGGTACGACAGGATCGTCTGCCCGAACAGCGCGAACAGGACGATGACGAGCAGCGCCACCGAGGCGGCCTGGCCGGCGATGCGCTTGCGCACCCGGGCGGACCGCCCGCTGGTGAGGCTGAGGAAGAGGGGGATGGTCCCCGGCGGGTCCATGATCACGAACAGGGTCAGGAACGACTCGCCGAAGAGCCGGGTGTCGAACCAGCTCACGCGGCGGCCCCCGCCGTGAGCGGGCGGACCGCGCCGGTCGCGCGGTCGAGCAGGGCCTCGTACGCCTCCGGGGGCGTGGTCTCCTCGCCGATCCGGTTGCGCTTGCCGGTGCCGTGGTAGTCGCTCGACCCCGTCGTGAGCAGCCCGAGGTCGGCCGCGAGCCCGCGCAGGTGCGCGCGCTCGGCCGGCTCGTGGTCGCGGTGGTCGACCTCGAGCCCGGCCAGGCCCTCGCGCGCCATCGCGGCGACGGCGGCGTCGTCCACCGTGCGCCCGCGGCGCCCGGCCCGCGGGTGCGCGAGCACCGGGACCCCGCCCGCGGCGACGACGAGGCGCACGGCCTCGAGCGCCGGCAGCGTGGCGTGGCGGACGAAGTGCGGGCTGCGCGTGCTGAGCGGCCCGGCGAAGGCCTCGTCGCGGTCGCGCACCGCGCCGGCGTCCACGAGCGCGTCGGCGAGGTGCGGGCGCCCGACCGTGCCCCCGGCGGCGCGGGCGAGCACGGCCTCCCAGGTCACGGGCAGCCCGGCGGCGGCGAGGCTCTCGACCATGGCGCGGGCCCGGGGGACGCGGTCCTCGCGCACCCGCGCGACGGCGGCCGCGAGGGCCGGGTGCGCCGGGTCGGCGAGGTACGCGAGCAGGTGCAGGCTGGTGCCCTCGTGCTCGCAGGAGAGCTCCATCCCGGGCACGAGGACCAGCGGGCGCGCCAGGGCGTCGAGCGCGGCCGCGGCGGCGGCCCAGCCGGACGTGGTGTCGTGGTCGGTGAGCGCGACGACGTCGAGCCCCGCGGCGGCCGCGGCGGCGACGACCCCGGCCGGGGCGTCGGTGCCGTCGCTGGCCCGGCTGTGGGTGTGGAGGTCGATGCGCACGAGCGGCCAGCGTAACGGCCGCTCCCCCGCCGGGACCCCTACTCCGGCTGCAGCCGGGGTGTGAGGGCGCCCACGGGCACCAGCGCCAGCTCGGGCACGACGTCGCGCGCGTCGGCGAGCTCGAGGTCCTCGAGCAGCATGGCGCCGCACGGCTCGGGCCAGAGCACGAGCCACAGCCAGCAGCCGCGGGCCTCGCCCACGAAGGCGGCCCGGTCCGCCGGCGCGGGCAGGCACCACAGCGCGGTCTCGTGCCCGGCGGCCTGCAGCCGGGCGGCCGGCGGGGCCGACGGCGCCTCGCCCGGGTCGGGGCCGGGCAGCCCGGCGTACCGCGCCCCGAGCCCGACACCGGGCTCCTCGGCGACGAGGACGAGCTCGCCCATCCCGCCGAGCGGCGCCGGGCCGGAGCAGGCCAGGGCCACCGCGCGCGGGCCGGTGCGGTCGTCCCCGGCGTGCGCGACGCCCGTGACGAGCCAGCCGCGCGGCAGCGGCCACGGCAGCCAGGCGGGGACCCGCGCCTCCTTGGCGACGAGCGCGAGCACGTCGGGCGAGGGCTGGACGAGCGGCTGCAGGGGCGCGACCTCCCCGTGCACGGGGCAGGTCCAGGCGCTGGACCACAGCCCCGGGGGGTGCGCCGCCTCGCTGCAGCGCGGGCAGGTGGGCGTGCCCTTCATCCCCCCGACGGTCCTCCCCCGCCGCGCGCCCGTCAATAGGCTGCCGTCACCCAGCGCGACGGCGCGGGGCCGTACGAGCACGAGGGGTGGCCGTGGGCGAGCGCGCCGTGCCCTGCGTGGGAGCGGTCGTGCGCGACGCCTCCGGCGCCCTGCTGCTCGTCCGCCGCGGCCGTCCGCCCCAGGCCGGGCGGTGGTCGGTGCCCGGCGGGCGGGTGGAGCCCGGGGAGGACGACGCGGCCGCCGTGCGCCGGGAGGTCCGCGAGGAGACCGGGCTGGAGGTGGTGGTGGGGCCGCTGCTCGGCGCCGTGCGGGTGCCGGGCCCCGGCGGGGCCGTGTACGACGTCCGCGACCACGCCTGCACCCTCGCCGGCGGCGCGCTGCGCGCCGGGGACGACGCCGCCGAGGCCCGCTTCGTGCCCGTGGCCGACCTCCCGGGGCTCGACCTCGTCGACGGCCTGCTCGGGCACCTCACCGCCTGGGGCGCCCTCGACCCGTGACCGCGGTGCCCTCAGCCGTCGCCCCACCGCACGGGGACCCCGTGGGGCGCGGCCGTCCCGAGCACCGCGTCGTCCCCGTCCGGCCAGGTGCGCAGCCGCACGACGAAGCGCCCGCCCTCGGGCTCGAGCGCGAGGTGGGCGACGGGCGAGGCGGGCGAGGCCGCGCCGCCGAGCGCCTCCAGCGCGGCGTCGAGGGCGTCGCGCTCCGCCGGGGGGAGGTACTGGCGCACGACCGAGTGGTGCACGACGGTCCACGCGCCCTCGGCCGGGCGCAGCGCCGACACCGCTGCCGCGGCGCCCGAGCGCTCGAGCCGCGCGGGGGCCCGGCGGGCGAGCTCGAGGGCGCCCCGCAGGCGGGCCAGCCGCTCGGCCATGTCCGGCCAGACGTACGCGGTCAGCCGCAGCCGCCCCTGCGTCGTCGCGGGGTCGACCGGGGCCACGTCCGAGCCGCGGCGCTCGACGACCCGCACGCCCGCCCGCGGCACGGGACCGCGCCACGCGCCGGGGAGGGCGACCGGCGACGCCCGCGGCCCCTCCCAGCCGTCGTCGCCCTGCACCCGGACGAGGTCGGGTCGCAGGTTCAGCCCCGCGCTGGACCCCACCTCGACGAGGCGCACCGGCAGCGGCGCGCGGGCGGCGAGGTGGCGCAGCCCCCCGAGCAGGGGCGCGCTGCGCCCGACCTCGTTGGTCTGCGGGGCCGAGGCGAGCCCGGCCCGCACGGCGGGCAGGCGCTGCGCCACGACGTCGCGGAACGCGCCCCACACCTGCTCCGGCGGGCCCGGGGTGCCGCCCACCGACGGGTAGTGCAGGGCGAGCGCCGGGGCCTCGCGCGCGAGGACGAGCCGGTGCACCGTGCCGGCGAGGCGCAGCGCCAGCGCGTCGTCGTCGGGGTCGCCCTCGTGGTCGGCGAGCGCCTCGGCGACCGGGCCGCCCGCGTCGACGTCGTCCGCGGCCCGCGCGAGCAGCGCGGCGTAGAGCGGCGAGCCGAGGTCGGCGCACCACCCGGCCTGGCGCCGCACGTGCGCGGCGACCGCAGCCGCCCCCGCCGGCGCCACGGGTCAGCGCCCCGCGGCCAGCAGTTCGCGCGCCCGCGCCACGTGCGGGGCCTCGACGAGCACGTCGTAGTGCTGCGGCACCACCTGGCTGCGCGCGACGAAGTCGCGGCGCCCGCCGCTCAGGGCGTGCGCCGCGACGCCGGCGAGGGCGCCGAACGCCGCGCCGACGAGCAGGCCCCACAGCAGCAGGAGCACGGCGGCCGTGCCGGAGGTGGCGAACAGCGCCAGCAGCACCCCCACGAGCAGGCCGACCCAGGCGCCGCTCGCCGCGCCCATGAGCGCGGCGCGGCCGCGGTCGAGGCGGCCGTACACCTGCTCGACGAGGCGCAGGTCGGTGCCGACGATCTGCACCGCCTCGACGGGGAAGCCGCGGTCGGCCAGCAGGTCGACGGCCTCCTGCGCGGTGGCGTACGAGGTCGTGCGCGCGACGCTCTCGCGCGCTGCCGTGCCGGTCATCGCGGCCTCCTGGTGCGGTCCGGGCCCTCGCGGGCGGGGGTGGTGCGCCGAGCGGGGTCGCTCGGCCCCCATCCTCCGACACGCCGCGGGGGGTTGACTGGCCGGGCGCGCGGCGTACCGTCGGAGACGTCGGACCCACCCCCAGGGGAAGGAGCGACGTTTGGAGAGGCGCACGCAGACCCCGGTCCGGGAGCACGCTCCCTGACAGCCACGGGGACCACAGCACGGCGGGTGGCGCGCCCCTGACCGCGTCGCAGTCGACCCCGTCCCGCAGCGCGAGCGCGGGGCCGGGCACCGGGCGCATGCGGCGAGTGCCGCGACGACGCTCCCCACCCGCTCCCGCCGAGGGCCGGCACCCGCGAGGGTCCCGGCCCTCGTGCACGTCCGCGGGCCGCGCCGCGGAGGCTTAGCGCCGGCGCCTGCGGGGACAGGACGGTCGGTCGCGGAGGGTCCGCGGCGCGATCGGAGGTGCCCTCGTGGCGAGCAGGAAGTTGACCGAGGAGGCCCGCGGGTCCGACCGCGACGACCTCCAGGTCAGGCGGTCCGAGCCCGGCGCGGCGTACGGCGCCCCCGACCCCGACGACCCGCGCAAGCCGGACTCGCCGACCGACCTGACGGGGTCGTCCTGGAAGGGCGTCCTCAAGCGCACGGTCAAGGAGTTCAACGAGGACCAGTGCACCGACTCGGCGGCGGCGTTGACGTACTACGCGCTGCTCGCCCTCTTCCCCGCGCTCATCGCCATGGTGTCGCTCATCGGGCTGGTGTCCGACCCGCAGCGCGCGGTGGACAACCTGCTGCAGATCGTCTCCGACCTCGGTGGGCAGAGCGGCGTCGAGGCGCTCGAGGGCCCGATCAGCAACGTGGTCACCAACGCGGCCGGCGCGGGCATCGGCTTCGGCCTGCTCGGCGCGATCTGGTCGGCGTCGGGGTACGTCGGCGCGTTCTCGCGCGCGATGAACCGGATCTACGAGGTCGAGGAGGGGCGCCCGTTCTGGAAGATGCGCCCGCTGCAGCTGCTCATCACCGTGGTCGGCCTCGTCGTCGTCGCCGCGGTCGCCATCGCGCTCGTCGCCACCGGCCCGGTCGCGCAGTCCATCGGCGACGTCATCGGGCTCGGCGACACCGCGGTGACGGTGTGGAACTGGGCCAAGTGGCCGGTGCTCGTCGTCGTGGTGGCGCTGCTCATCGCGGGCCTCTACTACGCGACGCCGAACGTGCGCCAGCCCAAGTTCCACTGGATCAGCATGGGCTCGTTCATCGCGCTGCTCGTGTGGGTCGTCGCCTCGCTGGGCTTCGGGTTCTACGTCGCGAACTTCTCCAGCTACGGCGCGACGTACGGGAGCCTCGCCGGCGTCGTCATCTTCCTGCTGTGGCTCTGGATCACGAACCTCGCCCTGCTCTTCGGCGCGGAGTTCGACGCCGAGACCGAGCGCGGGCGCCAGCTGCAGGCCGGCATCCCGGGCGCGGAGGACCAGATCCAGCTGCCGCCGCGCGACACGAAGAAGATCGACCACCACTGAGGGCGGTGCCGCCCTCGCAGGGCGCGGGCGGCGACCGCCCCCGGTAGCCTCGCCCCCGTCGGGACCCGTCCCGGCGGGGGCGCGGTGCGTCCGCGCCCCGCCACCCCGTCGCCACCGACCCTGGAGGGACCACCGTGCCGAGGACCGCCGTCGCCGCAGGGGCGCTGCTCGTCGTCGTGGGCGTGGTCGCCTACGCGGCGTCCGGCCCGGGGGCGAGCCCGACGGCGCTCATCCCCGCGCTGCTGGGCCTGCTCATCGCCGGGGCCGGCGCCGTCGGCCTGCGCGGCGGCACCGCGCGCAAGCACGCGATGCACGCCGCGGCCGCGGTGGGCCTGCTCGGCGTGCTCGGCACCGTCGGCCAGCTCGTGGCGCGCCCGGCCGCGGGCTCGGACGACGCGGGCATCGCGACCGCCGCCGGCTGGGCGACGCTCGTGGTCTGCGCGGCCTTCGTCGCGCTGGCCGTGCGCTCCTTCGTCGCCGCCCGCCGGGCGTAGCCGGCGCACCCGCGGCGTTCAGGCCGGGCGGCCCGCTGCCGATCCTGCCCGTGAGGGCCCGTCGGGGGCCCGCCGGGAGGGGGTGCCGTGCCGCAGCTGCCGCTGTTCGCCCTGTACGTCGTCTCGGCCCTCGTCTCCGTCGCCGTCGCCGGGCTCGCCTGGCAGCGGCGCCGCGCCACCCCGGCGGCGCCGGCCCTCGCGGCCACGATGGCGAGCCTGGCCTGGTGGTCGGCCTGCTGGTCGCTGGCGCACCTGCCGCTCCCGCTCGAGGTGCAGTCGCGGGCCACCGAGGTCGGCTTCGTCGGCGTCGTGGGCACGGTCGCGAGCGCGTTCTGCATGTGCCGCTCGGTGGCGGACCGCGGCTGGCGGCCCGGGCGGCGCACGTACGCCCTCCTCGCGGTCGAGCCCGCCCTCGCGCTCTCGGCCGTGGCCACGAACGACCTGCACCGCCTCTTCGTGCGCCAGTGGCACGAGGGCGACCCGGCCGAGCTGCACACCTGGCTGGGCCCGCTGTTCCTCGCCCACACCGCGTACAGCTACTCCGTCCTCGCGGTGGGGCTGGTCCTCCTCGCCCGCTCGTGGCTGCAGGCGCCGGGCGTGCAGCGGCGCCAGGTGAGCAGCCTGCTCGTCGCCTCGGTCGTGCCCATCGTCGGCAACGCGGCGTCCCTCGTCGCCTCGCACGACGGCCGCAGCGCCGACCACACCCCGCTGTTCTTCACGGTCACCGGCGTCGTCGCCTGGTGGGCCCTGACCCGCCAGGGGCTCATGCAGCTCGTCCCGGTGGCGCGGGGGCAGGTCGTGGAGACGATGTCGGACGCCGTGCTCGTCGTCGACGCGCAGGGGCTGGTGCTCGACCTCAACCCCGCGGGCCGGGCGATGCTGCGGACCCTGCGCCCGCACGGCCCCGTCGACGTGGTGGGCCTGCCCGCCGCCGAGGTCGTCTCCCCCGCCGTCATGGCGCCGGTCGCCGGGCGCGAGCGCCGCGAGCTGCTCGAGCCGCGGCCCGGCCTGCACCTGGACCTGCGCATCTCGCTGCTGCTCGACGGGCGGGGGGCCGAGGCGGGGCGCGTCGTCGTGACCCGCGACGTCAGCGAGGAGCACGCCCGCCACGCCGAGCTCGCCGAGGCCCACCGGCGCCTGCGCGAGCAGCTCGAGGTCATCGAGGGGCTGCGCGCCGAGCTCGCCGAGGAGGTCGAGCGCGACAGCCTGACCGGCCTGCACAACCGGCGGCACCTCGAGCGCGCCCTCGACGCGGCCCTCGAGGGCGGCGGGCCCGTCGCGGTCCTCGTCGTCGACGTCGACCACTTCAAGGCCGTCAACGACACCCACGGGCACCCGGCCGGCGACGCCGTCCTGCGCGGCCTGGCGCAGGACCTCGTCGAGGGCGCCCGCGCCGGCGACACCGTCGCCCGCTGGGGCGGCGAGGAGTTCGTCCTCGTGCTGCCCGGTGCCGCGGCCGCGCAGGCGGTGCGCCGCGGGGAGCGCCTGCGCCGCCAGTGCGCCCGGCGCGTCCACGTCCTCGGCGGCACCCCCGTCCGCGTCACCGCCTCCGTCGGCGTCGCCGCCTCCCCCGGCGCCGGCGCCACCGCCGCGGCCCTGCTCGACGCCGCCGACCGCGCCCTCTACGCCGCCAAGGCCGGCGGGCGGGACCGGGTCGTCGACGCGGCCGCGCTCGTCGCCGCGTGACGGGGACCGGTCTCGATGAGTCGGCGGCGCGGTCAAGGTAGGAGTGCCGCGTCGTGCACGGCCAGGCCGTAGCTCAGCCCCCCTGCAGTTGCCGCCAGTTCGAGGCGCAGATGACGGACACCCGTGACGTCGACGTCGACGCGCCGGTAGTCCGTCCCGACCTCGTCGTAGCTGGCGAGCAAGCGGCCGTCCCCCACGACCCGCACGGAGCCCACGGCGTCGACGACTTCGCCGAAGAGGCGCGCGGTAGCGGTGAACCTCCTGTAGGGGCGCGGTAGGTCGTACTCAAGAGCACCTTCTGACGGCCCGCTGCGGAGCTTGTGGTCCCCGTCGTCGTCAAGGCCGACATCCCCGCGCGTCGACACCGGCGGGAGGTCCAGGAGGTAGAGCGCGTCCGGCACCAGCCCTCGCTGGGGCTCCGCCCGCGACGTGACCACCGCGTCTCCGAGGAGGAGCCGAGGAGGCGGGTACTCGTTCTCGTAGATGCTGCCCCGGCTGCTGAAGGTCAGAACGGCCCGGCGGGCACCGCGCACGTCGACCGACAGCGGGAACGCGCTCTGGGACGGCACCATCCGGCGCAGGACGGTACGCCCGTCGACCACCACCGTGAAGACCGGCACGGGGTCGAGGCCCACCTCCGGTGGTCCGGCGCCCACGGCGGCCTTGAGCGTGGCGGCGTGCGTCCCGAGCTCGACGACGATGCTCCCGCCGTTGGACATCTGGACGGACCGCCGGTAGGTACGGCCCTCGATGAGTACCGGGCCCCGCACCAGGTGCTCGCGCTCCCCGGTGGCGGGGCTCAGCTCGTCCAGGTGCGTCACCCACGGACGGGGAACAGGCGACGGCAGGACCTCGACGTCCACCGGGAGGGACGCCCTCGCCGGCGCTCCGCTGTAGTCGGCGGCGACTGCGCGGTAGCGGTGGACGCCCGGCCTTGGCGCCCGCAGGGCCAGGCTGGACGCGCCACCGGTGCCCGTGCCAGTGCTCGCGACGGACAGCCAACGGCCGTCCCGCAGCTCCTGCACAGCCAAGTGACGGCCAGGGCGGTGGGGCGCGGAGAGACCGCGGAACCGCAGGACCGTCCCCTGCCGCGCCTGGGGCGGCGCGCTCAGGGCGGTCCTCTGCCGGGTGACGACGAGCTCGCGCACCCCGGACACCACGGCGGGGAGCCCAGGCGCCGCCGGCAGCACCGCGCGGTACAGGTGCCGACCGGCCGAGGGTGCCGCGGTCGTCGTGTGCCATGAGGAGCGAGCGAGGTTGCCTCCCCCGATCGCCCGCCACCGGCCACTCGTCCACGTCTGGAGGACGGGGAACCGGGTCGTGCCAGTGGCGGATCCAGGGTCGACGTACGCGCCCTGCACCTGGAGCAGCTCGCCCTCCACCGCGGGTCCGAGACGCTCGTCCGCCACCAGGTTCGGGCAGCAGCTGTCGATGGGCCCGAAGGTCTGCAGGGCCCCCGGGACGAGCTGCAGGGTGACCGCCGGAGAAGGGTCCTCCTGCACGTCGATCCGGATGACGGGGCTGGAGGCGAGGCCGAGGCGCGCCGACGGCCAGTGGCGGAAGAAGTACTCGGCATCGGTGCGCGGCGACTCGTCCGCGGCCACCCGGCCGCCGTCGGGGAAGCGCTGCAGGGCGCGCCACCGCGTCTGCCCGGCGGACCGGCCGTACAACGTCACGGGCTCCTCCAGGTCCCGGCCGTCGGGTCCCCTCAGCCGCGTGGCGAGCACGACCCCCTGGCCGGCGTGCACGACCTGCCGGGTCCAGGCGACGGGCAGGACCGTCGCACGGCTGGCCGTCAGCGCTCGGTCGGCCTGGACGGGACCCTGCGCCGGGGCCCGAGCGGCGCCCGCCGGGGGCGCCGGGGCCGCGGCGACCAGGGCGAGGAGGACCAGGACGACCCGCACGCGGTGCACAGCGCCTCCCCGCGACGAGGGATGGGACCTGGAAGGTAGTCCCGGCCGCAGGTGCTGTGAAGCCACCTTCACCCCTGCGGCGCCTCCGGCGCGGCCGGGTCGGCGCGCACGACGACGGCGATGCCGGCGAGCACGAGGAGCATCCCGGGCACCGCGGCCGCGGGCGGCACCTGCCCGAGCCACAGCGCGGCGAGCAGGGCCGCGCCGGGGACCTCGAGGAGGATGCAGAGGCTGACCACGACGGGGCTGACGCGCTGCACCACGAGGTTGAAGACGCTGTGCCCGAGCATCTGCGCGGCGACGGTGAGGGCGACAAGCAGCCACCAGTCGCGGGCGGCGTACCCGCCGAGCGGCACGCCCGCGGCCAGGCACACCGCGAGGAGCACCGCGGCGCAGGCGCCGTAGCAGACCGCCGTGTACGTCGTCGTGCTCAGGTGGCGGCGGACCTCGGCGCCCAGCACGACGTACGCGCCGGAGAACACCCCGCCGCCGAGCGCGAGCAGGTCGCCGAGCAGGGCCTCGCGGCTCAGCGCCGCGTCGACGCCGCTGACCGCGAGCACGCCCGCGAGGGCGACCGCCATGCCGAGCCAGGCGCGCCGCGGCACGTGGTGCCCGGCGAGGCGCGCCAACACGGCGGTCCAGACGGCCTGAGTGCAGACGAGGGCGGTCGCCGAGGCCACCGACGTCATCGACAGGCTCGGGACCCACAGCGCGAAGTGACCGGCCAGCAGCAGCCCGGCGAGCAGGCCGAGCAGCAGGGTGCGCCGCCCCACGGCCGCGACCTCGGCCCGGTGCCGCAGCGCGACGGCGGGCACGAGCAGCGCGAGCGACAGGGCGTTGCGCCACAGCGCCACCGCCAGGGCCGGCGCGGCGATCGCGGCGATGAGGGGGCCGGAGGTCGACACCCCCACGACGCCGACGGCGATGAGCAGGGCGTCGGCGGCGCCCGGCCGCCCGAGGGTCCGCGGCCGCGCCGCGGCGGGGGCGGTCACGCCGGGGATCCTGCCAGCGGCCCTACCCTGGCCCGGTGACAGGGCACGCCGAGGACGACGCCGACCCCGCCTGGGCGCAGGCGCTCGTGGCCGAGGCCTGCACCCGCTCCGGCCTGCTCTGGGTGTCCGTCGCCGGCGGGCGGCCGGTGCCGGCGTGGCACGCGTGGGCCGAGGGCGCGGCGTACGTCGTCCACGGCGGCGGCGAGCAGCCGCTCGACCCGCTCGCACCGGGGGTCGACCGCGCGGTGGTGACGGTGCGCAGCAAGGACCAGGGCGGCCGGCTCGTGACCTGGGTCGCCCGGGTCCTGGACGAGGAGCCGGGCAGCGAGCGGTACGGCGCCGCCGTCGCCGCCCTCGCCTCCAAGCGGCTGAACGCTCGCGACCTGGGCGAGCAGGACCGGCGCTGGCGGGAGGCGTCGCGCGTGACGCGGCTCGAGCCCACCGGCGAGCTGCTCGAGCAGCCGGGCGCCATGCCCGACGGCTCCCTCGCCGCAGCCCCGGCCCCGACCCCCGCGACGACGCGCGGCCCCCTGCCCACGGTGCTGGGACGGGCCCGCCGGCTGCGCCGCCGCCGGGGCCGCACCTGACTCAGGCGTACGGGGTGCCCGTCGGGACCAACAGGTCCGCGCGGGCCCTCGTCGCCTCGACGAGCGCCGCGTTCGACTCGTCGACCGTCGCGACCCAGGCCTCGGCGGCGTCCGGCGCCTTGCCGAACGCGGTGTGGCGCCCCACGAGGCGGCGCACCCGCTCCTGCGCGGGCACCTCGCAGAACCACACCTCGTCCAGGTGCGGGCGCACCCGAGGCCAGTCGCCCTCGTCGAGCAGCAGGTAGTTGCCCTCGGTGACGACGAGCCGGGCGGCGGGCGGCACCGGGATGCTGCCCGCCACCGGCTGCTCGAGGGTCCGCTCGAACGCCGGCGCGTAGACGACCTCGTCCGCGTCGCGGCGCAGCCGCTCCACGAGCGCGACGTACCCGGCGGCGTCGAAGGTGTCCGGCGCCCCCTTGCGCTCGCGCCGGCCGAGCCGGTCGAGCTCGACGTCGGCGAGGTGGAACCCGTCCATGGGCACGTGCGCCACCCCGTCGGGCCCCAGCCCCTCCGGCGGCGCTGCGGCGAGGGCCCGTACGAGCGCCTCGGCCAGCGTGGTCTTCCCGGCACCGGGGCTGCCGGTGATGCCGAGCACCGCGCGCCCTCCCCCGCGGACGAGGGAGCGCGCGCGGTCCAGCAGCGGGGCGAGCTCCGTCACCGGCGCTGCGCCGCCGCGATGCGGTCGGCCATGAACGAGCGGGCGTGGCGGGCGAGGTCCTCGCCGTCGTCCCAGAGGTTGCGCCACACGGCGAGGTCGTTGGACAGGCCCTGTGCCACGACCGCGGAGGAGAACGACTCGAAGGTCACGGGCCCGGTGTACCGCACGTCGGACAGTGCGTGGAAGAACGCGCCGAGGTCGAGGTGCCCGGAGCCGAGGTAGCCCCGGTGGTTCTCGCCGACGTGGACGTCGCCGACGACACCGTGGTCCGGCCCCCGCTCGACCTCGTCGGCCGACGCCTGCCGCGATCATGCGCTCGTGGCGGAGCACGAGACTGCGGGAGATTCGACACCGCCGCCCACGCCGCACGCAACGCCGCCAAGACCGGCAGCCGGACGCCCGGCAGCACCCACCGACCCACCGCCGCGATCATGCGCGGATGGCGCGCACCCCGCCCCCGACGGGCAGCGCGCCGACGACGACATCGGCACCCCCGCGCCATCCGCGCATGATCACGGCAGGACTGACGGCGAGCAGGATGAGCTGGGTGAGCGGGAGCTGCTGCTCGGGCAGCACCGCGTGAACACCCTGCTCGCCTGGGCGCTGCACGCCCTCGACGACCCCACCCTGCCCACCGTCACGGCCGGCACCTCACGCTGCACGTGCACGGCGACCTGCCCACCCTGCTCGGCCTGCGCGAGGAACCCGCGCTCGCCACCGGCGCCACCGGCGCCACCGGCGCCATCGGCGCCACCGGCGCCATCGGCGTCACCGGCGCCACCGGCGGCGTCCTCCCCGCCAGCATCGCCCGCTCCCTCGCCGCCGACACCGCCTGGCAGCGCTGGGTGCGCGACCCGGTCACCGGGCACCTGCTCGACGCCGGACGCCGTCGGTACGAGCCGGCCCAGCAGCTGCGCGACCACGTCCTGGCCAGCAACCACACCTGCGTGTTCCCCGGCTGCGCCCGCCCCGCCGCCCGCTGCCAGACCGACGAGACTCCCGACACCGGCCCCACCACCACCTGGACCAGCCGCACCGGACGCACCAGCACCACCGGCCCCAGCCTCAGCCCCTACGCACCGCCGCTGCGCGCCACCACCGCCCGGGACCAGCACGCGAACGCCCACACCATCCGCCCTCAGCGCTCCCACAGCTCGTGGCCCGGGCTCGACGACGAGCCGCCGTTCCGAGCGGCGAGGCCTCGGCCCCGCGGCACTACCCCGCGTCACCCCGCCAGGTGCCCCCAGTCGCCGGCGAGGTCCTCCCAGCGGCCGGTGGCGGCGACGCGGCCGCCGTCGAGGACGACGACGGTGTCGGCGCGCTCGAGGGCGGAGCGCTTGGAGCTCGACCCGACGACGGTGGTGCCGCGGGCGCGCAGCGCCTCCCACAGCTCGACCTCGGTGCGCGCGTCGAGCGCCGACGACACGTCGTCGGCGACGAGCAGCTCGGCGCCGGTGGCGAGGGCCCGGGCGAGCGCTAGCCGTTGCACCTGCCCGCCGGAGAGGCGTACGCCGCGGTGGCCGACGAGGGCGGCGTGCCCGCCGGCCGCCGCGACGTCGGGCCCCATCCGGGCGTCCTCCAGCGGGGCCGCCACGTCGCGCGCGTGGTCGAGGGCCACGTTGTCGAGGAACGTGCCGGACAGGACGCGGGGGACCTGGCCGACGTACGCGACCTGGCCGGGGCGCAGGAACACCTGCGGGTCGGCGACGGCCCGGTCGTTCCAGCGCACGGTGCCCTCGTGGTCGACGAGCCCCGCCAGGCTGGACAGCAGGCTGGACTTGCCCGAGCCGACCCGCCCCGCGAGCAGGACGAGCTCCCCCCGGTCCACGGTGAGGTCGACGCCCTCCACCCCGACCGTGCCGTCGTCGTGCACCGCGCCGACGCCCTCGAGGACGAGCCGGCGCAGCGGCTCGCGCGGCGCCTCGGGCGGCGGCGGCGCCGCGCCGTGCACGAGGTCCACCTCGGCCGGTGCGCGCACGAGGTCGTCCCGCCCCGCCAGCTCGGCGGTCGCGCGCAGCCACCGCCGGGCGACCGGCGCCTCGGTGACGGCGGCGCCGGCGACCGTGCCGAACCAGCCGAAGCCGCTGACCGCCGTCGTCACGAGCAGCGCGGTCGCCAGGTCGAAGGCGCCGACGAGGTGAGCGGCCCACCCGGCGACGACGCCCGCCTGCACGAGCACGCCGGGCACGCCGAGCAGCAGCGAGCGCACCCGGTGCTCGCGCACCGAGGCCGCGGTGCGCTGCGCGTCGACCTCCTCCAGGTGGGCCCGCACCGCCGCCGTCGCCCCGGCGAGCTTCACGGTCCTCGCGGCGTCGAGCGTGGAGGCGAGCGAGCGCCCGAGCAGCGCCCGGCGGTCGCCGGCCTCGCGGGCCGCCGCACCGGCCAGCGGCGCCCCCGCCGCCGACACCAGCGCGGAGCCGACGAGCACCCCGCCCAGGACGGCCGCCGACAGCGCGGCACCGCCCAGGGCGGCGGTCGCGGCCACGGCCACGAGGCTGAAGGCGACGTCGACCCAGCGGTCGGCGTACAGCACCATGCGCTCGGAGTCGAGCGCGCGCGCCACCACCTCGCCCGGCGGGGTGCGCCGCAGCCGCCGCTGCGCGGTCTGGCCCAGCAGCACCGCCAGGCGCATCCGCAGGTGCACCGCCGACCACCACAGCGGGTACGTCCGGAACGCCCCCGCCACCGCGACCGGCGCCACGAGCAGCCCCGCCGCGAGCCCGGCGGCGGCCCCCCACGGCCGCTCCCCGGCCTCGAGGCCGGCGACGAGCGCGCCCCAGAGCGCGCCGGACACGGCCCCGTACGAGCCCAGGAGCACCGGCCCGAGGAAGAGCGCGCCGCCGAGGAGCCCCCAGCGCGGGTACGCCCCGAGCAGCCGCACGACCGTCCGCCCCAGCGACGGGCGCGGTGGCGCCGGCTCCGGGCGCCCCCGCCGCCGCCCGGCGCGGGCCAGCGCGCCGGGGGCGGCGGGCGGCAGCGGCGCGGCCGCGCGGCCCGACGCCCGCAGGAGGTCGCGGAAGGGGCCGGGGGCGGCGGCGAGGTCGGCGCGGGCCCCGTGCTGCACGACCCGGCCGCCGTCGAGGACGGCGACCGCGTCGCAGCGCTCCGTCGTGGGGAGCCGGTGGGCGACGAGGAGGCCCGTACGGCCCCGGAGCAGCCGCTCCGTCGCGCGGGTCACCCGCTGCTCGGTCTGCGGGTCCATGCGGGCCGTCGCCTCGTCGAGGACGACGACCCGCACGTCGCGCACGAGGAGCCGCGCGAACGCGACGAGCTGCTCCTCCCCCGCCGAGAGCGTCGTGCCCCCGACGCCGAGGCGGGTCGCGAGCCCCTGCGGCAGCGAGGCCACCCAGGAGCCGAGCCCGAGCGCCTCGACCGCGGCGTCGACGCGCTCGCGCGGCACGTCGGCGAAGAGCGTGATGTTCTCCTCGAGGGTCGCGGCGAGGACCTCGGTGCGCTGGGTGACGACCCCGACGGCCCGGCGCAGGTCGTCCAGGGCGGTGCGGGTGACGTCCTGGCCGGCCACGAGCACCTGCCCCGGCCGGGGCTCGACCGCGCGCGGGACGAGCTTCGCGAGGGTCGACTTTGCCCGCGCCGGTGCGCCCGACGAGGGCGCACGTGGTCCCCGCCGGGACGACGAGGTCGACGCCCTGCAGGGCGAAGCCGCCGTCGTACCCGAAGGTCACCCCCCGGAACTCGACGTCGGCGGAACCGGGCGGCAGCGGCGCCCCGCCCTCCGGCTCCTGCGGCGCCTGCAGCAGCGCCCGGATCCGCGCCACCGCGCCGAGCCCGGCCTGCAGCTCGGGCAGGTGGTCGGTCACCCGGCTGAGCTGGCCGACGAACGACGTCGCCAGCAGCCACAGCGTCACCAGCTCGGCCACGCCGAGGCGGCCGCCGGCCACCAGCGCGGTGCCGCCGAGCGCGAGCGCGGCGAGGAGCGCGTGCAGCACGAGCCCGGCGCGCAGGGCCGCCGTCGTCGACGCCCGGCACGTGGCGCGGACGCGGTCGAGCAGGGCGGCGCTGCGGCGGGCGTACTGGCGCACCACGTGGGCCTGGCCCAGCGAGGAGCGCACGTCGTCGCGGCCGGCGACGGCCTCCTCGAGCTGCGCCGCGTGCTCGGACCAGGCGGCCTCCTCGGCCTGCTTGCGCTCCGCGATGATCGGCGTCAACGGTCGCACCACGAGCAGCGCCACCGCGGCCACGACCGGGAAGGCGAGCCAGGCGCCCCACCAGGTGAGCCCCGCGACGACCCAGGCCAGCACCGAGCGCAGGACCGCGCGGCCCATCTCCCAGCCGGCGCGCCGCAGCAGGTTCGCCACCTGCGCCGGGTCGTCGTCGACCCGGTCGAGCACCTCGCCGACCGCCTGCTCCTCGAGGGCCGGCAGCGGCTGGTGCAGCGCCGAGCGCAGCAGGTCGGCGCGGAGCCGTCCCTCGGCGGTGCCCACCACGCCGGAGGCGACGGTGCGCCCCGCGGTGTCGAGCAGCGCGGAGCCGACGAGCAGCGCCGCCAGCTGCCCGATCGCGCCCCACTCCGGGCCCGCCGCCACCTGCCCCGCGACGACGCTGCCCAGCGTCTCCGCCAGCGCTGCGACCGCGGCGAGCGCCAGCGCGACGGACGCCCCCCGGCCCCGCAGCCGCTGCCACCCGACCGGCTCCGGCCGCCGCTCCGCCCGCACCCCGACCCCCCCGTCCCGCGCCCCTGCCGCCCCGCGCACCTCGCCCCGCGACCCCCGCCCGGCCCCGCTCGGGGCCGGCCCACGCTAGGCCCCCGGCACGCCCCGGCGCCCGCCCTTTTCCTGCCGGTACGCCCGCCGGCCCGCCCGCCGCACCCGCCCCGCCCCGCGGCGCCGGCCCCGCGCGGTCAGCCCGGCACGTACGCCGACGCCCAGCGGAACACCTCGTCGAGGAACCGTCGGCGCGCGGGCTCCGGCGACAGCGCGAGGTCGTGGATGCCCCCCTCGACCCGTACGACCGTGACGCGGGGCCCGAGCCGCGTCGCGCGCGCCGCCATGTGCTCGACGTCGAGCACGCAGTCGGCCCGCGTCAGCAGGTCCGACCACCGGTCGGCCGGGCCGCTCAGCGTCGAGGCGCACACGAGCACCGGGCAGTCGACGGCGAGGCCGCAGGCCAGCCGGGCGTGCCCCCGGCGCACCGCCCGGAGCCAGCCCGCGAGCACGGGGAACCCGTCGAGCGGCTTCCACGCCAGGTCGTAGTCCCAGGACCCGCCGGTGGACGCGTGCAGGCCCCGGCCGTACACCGACGGCAGCGTCGCGACCCGCCGCCGCGGGTCGAGCGCCCCGACGACGTCGAGCACGCGCGTTCCGACGGTGCGCTGCAGCAGCCCGGCGTTGAGGTCGAACCACGGGCTGTTGAGCACCAGCGCGTCGACGGGGCCCGGCCGCCGGTCCACCCACAGCGGCACGACGAGCCCGCCGGTCGAGTGCGCCATGACGACGAGCACGTCGTGCCCGTCCTCCTCGCGCACCACGCGGGCCGCCGCGTCGAGCTCCTCGTCGTACTCCTCCAGCGACAGGCAGAGGTTCGGCGTCTGGTGCGGGAGCAGCGAGCGGCCGTACTTGCGCAGGTCGAGGGCGTAGAAGTCGTAGCCGCGCGCGGCCCACGCGTCGGCGAGGTGGGTCTGGAAGAAGTAGTCGACGAAGCCGTGCACGTAGAGCACCGCGCGCCGCGACGCCGGGGCGCCCCGCCGCACGAGCGTGGCCACGACCTCCCCCTCCGCGTCCGGGCGCAGGGCGAGGGTGCGGGCGGCGTACGGCTCCCCGAGGACGTCGGGCGACCACCCGCCCGTCACGGCCGGCGCCCTCGCGCCGCCAGGACCTCGTCGGGGACCGGGCGGTCCGCGGGCACCGGCCGGACCGCGCCCGCCCGCGTCACGGCGAGAGCCGCGCCGCGACGGCCGCGGCCGTGCCGGGCGCCAGCGGGAGCAGCGGCAGCACGGCCAGGACCTCGTCCTCCTCCAGCCCCTCGTCGCGCAGCGCGAGGAGCAGGACCTCGGCCTCGTCCGGCGGCACGGGCACGGTGAGCCCGGCCCCGGCCACGGCGGCCTCGGCGAGGAACACCGCGCCCTCCAGGGCCGCGGCCCCGGGCGGCGCGGCGGGCGGGCGCTCGGCGGCGGCGCGGGTCTGGGCCTCGGCCGCGCGCACCACCGCCAGCGGCAGCCCCTCGGCCTCCACCTCCGCGAGGGGGCGCCGCCCGAGCGCGCCGAGGACGAGCTGCTCGGCGTCGGCGCGCAGCGGCGCGTCCCACTCGCCGGCGCGCACCACCGCCTCGAGGTCGCTGCCGTCCTCGCCGAGCTCGTCGAGCAGGTCGGCCCAGCCCTGCGGGTCGGCCCGCTGCAGCCGCCCGGCCGCCACGACACCCGCCGCCAGGGCGAACGGCACGAGGACCTCGTCGTCGAAGCGCTCGGCGAGCAGGGTGCCGTCGGGGGCGAGCGCCCCGAGGGCGTCCTGGAAGCTGCCGGGGGCGGCGTCGCCGAGCTCGAGCCGGGCGTCCTCCTCGCCGGCGAGCGGCAGGCCCGAGAGGGCGCGCGAGCCGATCGTCTGCCCGCCGTCGACGACGCGCCCGTGGCGCCGCTGGACCCAGGGCCGGTCGGACAGCCCGACGGCCCACGCGCACGCCTCCTCCACCAGGGCTCCGGCGCGGTCGCGCAGCGCCTCGCGGCTCGTGAGGGCCATGGCCTCGACGGGGTCGTCGGTCACCGCTCCACACTGCCCCGTGGCGACGGCTCCTGCACACCCCCGACCGCGCGGCGCACGGGCCGGACGAGCCCGGCCACCGCCGCCTCGAGCGGACCGCGACCGACGGCGAGGCGCCAGGCGGTCGCCCCCGCGAGGGCGGCGGCGCACTGCACGAGCCACGAGGCGAGGGGCTCCGCGGGCAGCAGGCCCGAGGAGAGCAGCAGGACGTGGGCGGAGTAGAGGCTCAGGGTCATCCCGCCCGCCGCCGCCAGCGGCACGAGCAGCGGCCCGGCGACCCGGGCGAGCAGCAGCACGGCACCGAGCACCGCGAGCGACGTGCCGGTCGTGTGCAGGAGGTCCAGGGGGGTGCTGGAGTGCGGGGCGTCCAGGGCCAGCCACCACCAGGTCCCGGGCGGGGTGGTGCCGTACTGGGACGACGCCAGCAGCCGGTCCACCTCCGCCGGCGGGTAGCCCGCGAGGTCGGCCTCGAGCGCCGCGCGACCCCCGAGCGGTCCGAGCAGCAGCGAGGACGCCCCCGCGGCGCCCAGCGCCAGGGCGGCGCCGACCGCGAGCAGCCCGGCCTGCACCCGCACCGCGCCGAGCGCGAGCCGGCCGACGGCGAGCCCGGTGGCGACGTACGCCACCCACGGCAGCGCCGGGTAGTAGCCGGTGAGCAGCAGCTCGCGCAGCAGGTCGCCCGGGGCGGCGAGGTCGGCGAGCGTCGGGTTGGTGCGGTCGGGGGCCGGGAGCGCGCGGCGCAGGTCGTGGCTGAGCACCGGCACGACGGCGGCCGCCGCCACGGCGACGCCGACGAGGGCGGGCGGGCGCAGCCCGAGCAGCGGCACGGCGAGCACGAAGAGCACGGCGTAGTACGGCAGGATCACCGCCACCCCGCTGTCGACCTCGCCGAGCAGCAGCCCGACCAGCCCGATGCACGCGGCGCGGACCGCGAGCCCCGCCCCGTCCGCCGCCCAGCCCCTCCCCTGCGGCAGGCGCCGCGACCCGCCGTGGGCGAGCGCCAGGCCGACCCCGGCGAGCAGGGCGAAGAGCGCGGCGGCCCGGCCGCTGGCGAGGAGGTACGCCAGGGAGGTGCTCCCGTCGGGGTCGACGTCCGGCAGGACGTGGACGGCCATCATCCCGAGCAGCGCGACGCCCCGCGCCGCGTCGACGCCCGCGAGGCGGCGCGCGCGGGGGGGCTGCCCGGCCCCGGTCGCCGGGTCCGCCGCGGCCGGGGTCACGGGACGCGCACCTCCCCGGACGCCACGGGCACGACGTCCCCGGCGACCCGCGTCCCGGTGGCCGCTCCCCCCGAGGCCGCCACGAGCGCGTGCAGCACCGAGGGCCGGCCCATCTCCACGCCCTGGCGCACGACGTACGCCGTCGTGCCGTCGCCCGGTGCGAGGCCGGAGGCGACGAGGTGCCCGCCGAGGCCGAGCGCGGCCGAGCCGGTGGCGGGGTCCTCGGTCACGCCCAGCTCGGGGGTGAACGCGCGGGCGCGCACGTCGAGCCCGTGCGGCGCGTGGTGCACCTCGTGCAGGTAGACCCCGACCGGGGCGAGGTCGGCCACCGCGCGCAGCCGCGTCACGTCGGCGACGGCCCGGGCGACAGCGCCGTGCCGCACCGTCAGGTGCGTCCACCCCAGGCCCGTGCCGGCGCGCCGCGGCGGCGCGGCGACGTCGTCCGGGCCCAGGCCGACCGCCTCGAGCAGCCGGTCGGCCGCCAGCTCCCCGCCGACGTCCGGCGCGCCGCCGTCGAGCTCGACCCGCCCCGGTCCGCCCCCGGGCGCGGCCGCGACGTCCAGGTCGTACGTCCCCGCCCCGCACCGCTGGCGCAGCGGCCCGGTGAGGACGTGCCCGAGGCGGGCGAGCACCCACGCGGTCCCGACCGTCGGGTGCCCGGCGAACGGCAGCTCGGTCTCGGGGGTGAAGATCCGCATCGCGTAGTCCGCGTCGGGGTCGTCCTCGAGGACGGTGGGGAACGCGGTCTCCGACAGGTGGAACTCGCGGGCGAGGGCCTGCAGCTGCTCGGTCGCCAGCCCCTCCGTCCCCAGGACGACGGCCAGCGGGTTCCCCGCGAAGGGCGTGGCGGTGAACACGTCGACGACCTCGTAGCGCAGCACCGGCCCATCATGGCGCTCCGTGGCGTCCGCCGGCCCGCCGCGGCTCGGTAGCCTCGCCCCGTGAGCGGAGCGCCGAGCAGGGTCTTCATCGCGCGCCTCGCCGGCCTCGCCGTGTTCGACCCCACCGGCGACCAGGTCGGCAAGGTGCGCGACGTCGTCGTGACCCTGCGGATCGGGCGCCAGCCGCCGCGCGTGCTGGGGCTCGTCGTCGAGGTGTTCGGCCGCCGCCGGGTGTTCCTGCCGATCGGGCGGGTGACGGCGCTCGACGCCGGCAAGGTGATCACGACCGGCCTGGTCAACATGCGCCGGTTCGAGCAGCGGGCGACGGAGACGCTCGTGCTCGGCGAGCTGCTCGACCGCAGCGTCACCCTGGTCGAGGACGGCACCACGGTCACCGTCGAGGACGTGGCGATGGAGGAGACGCGCCTGCGCGAGTGGCTCGTCGCCAAGGTCTTCGTCAGCCGGCCCGCCAAGGGGCTGCGCCGCCGGGGCGAGACGCTGCTCGTGGACTGGGACGCGGTCACCG
The DNA here is from genome assembly GCF_003594885.1 of Vallicoccus soli. NCBI lineage: Bacteria > Bacillati > Actinomycetota > Actinomycetes > Motilibacterales > Vallicoccaceae > Vallicoccus > Vallicoccus soli. Next base: position 768,069 of record NZ_QZEZ01000001.1, on the reverse strand, counting down.
GCTTCTCGCTCGCCGAGGAGGGCCAGGGCGCGGCGAACCTGCTGGCGACCTTCGAGAAGCTGCGCCCCGCCGACCTCGCCCAGGTCATGCACGACCTCTCCCCCAAGCGCCGCCTCGAGGTGGCCGCCGCGCTGGCCGACGAGCAGCTGGCCGACGTCCTCGAGGAGATGACCGAGGACGACCAGGTGGAGATCCTCGGCAAGCTCGAGGAGGAGCGCGCCGCCGACGTGCTCGAGGCGATGGACCCCGACGACGCCGCCGACCTGCTGTCCGAGCTCCAGCCGCACGAGGCGGAGAAGCTCCTCGAGCTCATGGAGCCCGAGGACTCCGCGCCGCTGCGCCGGCTGCTCGCCTTCGGCGACGACACCGCCGGCGGCATGATGACGACCGAGCCGGTGATCCTCGCCCCGGACGCCACGGTCGCCGAGGCGCTCGCCCGGGTGCGCAACCCCGAGCTGTCGACGGCGCTGGCCTCGATGGTCTACGTGGTGCGCCCGCCGCTGGAGACCCCCACCGGCAAGTACCTCGGCATCGCGCACATCCAGCGGCTGCTGCGCGAGCCGCCGTCGACCCTCGTCGCGGGCATCGTCGACAACGGCATCGAGCCCGTGCGCCCGGAGACGCCGCTCGCCGCGGTCACCCGGCACCTGGCGACGTACAACCTCGTGGCGGTCCCGGTCGTCGACGAGGCGGACCACCTCGTGGGCGTGGTGAGCGTGGACGACGTGCTCGACCACCTGCTGCCCGACGACTGGCGCCAGCAGGCGGCCGACGAGCCCGCGGGGGCTCAGCGTGGCGCGTGAGGAGCGGTCGCGCCGGGTGGCGCGGCTCGACCAGCCGCGCGAGGTGCGCCGCCGGGTCGTCGTGGCGCCGTCGTACGACCCCGACGCCTTCGGGCGGCTGAGCGAGCGCATCGCGCGGTTCCTCGGCACGGGCCGCTTCCTCGTCTACATGACGGGCTTCGTGCTCGCCTGGGTGCTCTGGAACGCGCTTGCTCCGGTCGAGATGCGCTTCGACGACTACCCGTTCATCTTCCTGACCCTCATGCTGTCGCTGCAGGCGTCGTACGCCGCGCCGCTCATCCTGCTGGCGCAGAACCGCCAGGACGACCGCGACCGCGTCCAGTACGAGCAGGACCGCGCCCGCTCCGAGCGGACGATCGCCGACACCGAGTACCTCACGCGCGAGCTCGCCTCGCTGCGCATCAGCGTCGGCGACGTGGCCACCCGCGACTTCCTGCGCTCGGAGCTGCGCGACCTGCTCGACGAGATGCGCGAGCAGCTGCGCGACGAGCTCGGCTCGGACCTCAAGAGCGACCTGAGCCGCGACCTGAGCCGGGACCTGTCCAAGGACCTGCGCTCGGGCATCCGCAAGGACCTGCGCAAGACCCTGCGCCGCGACGACGAGGAGCGCCCGCCGGGCTGAGGGGCCGCCCCGCGCGTGCTAGCGTCGCGGCGCACACGTCCACGCGACAGGGGAGCGCAGCAGCGCTGAGAGTGCGGGCCCGCCCGCAGACCCTCGAACCTGATCTGGGTCATGCCAGCGCAGGGAGTCGGTTCAGGCCTCGCAGCACCGCGCGCACCAGGGGTCCGTCCCCCGGTGCGCGCCGTGCTGCCCGGGGCCGCTCAGTACGTCACGCCCTCCGGTCCTCTCCCAGGGGCAGGAGCTCAGCACCATGGTCGACACCTCACGACGGGCAGCCGCGGCGGACGGGCGCGTCCCGGGCCGCTGGCGCACCGTCGACATCGTCGTCGCCTCCGTCATCGCGGTCGCCTTCGGCCTCGTCTTCGCGGTCTGGAACAACTACCTCTACAGCGTCGTCTCGGCGCCGCTGTCCGGCAGCCCGGCGCAGCCGCTCCTCGCCTTCGTCTGGCTCGTGCCCGGCGTCGTCGGCGGGCTGGTCGTGCGCCGGCCGGGCGCCGCGCTCTACACCGAGTTCGTCGCCGCCACCGTGTCGCTCTTCTTCGGCAGCGTCTGGGGCCTGTCGGTGCTCATGTCCGGCGTCTGGCAGGGCCTGGGCGCCGAGCTGGTGCTCGCCGCGCTGCTCTACCGCCGCTGGGGCGTGGTCGCCGGGGCGCTCGCCGGCGTCGGCGCCGGCTTCGCCATGGGCGTCTACGAGTCGGTCGTCCTGAGCTACGCGCTCGGGGCGGGCGCCCGCACCGTGTACGTCGCCAGCTCGATGGCGACCGGGGTCCTCGCCGGCGTCCTCGCCTGGTGGCTCGTCCGGGCCCTGGCCCGGACCGGCGTGCTCGCCCCCTTCGCCGCCGGGCGCGCCCAGCAGCGCGAGGTGTGAGCGGTACGGCGCCCGCGCGGGTCGACCTGCGCGGCTGGGGCTGGCGGCACGCGGGCCGCCGCCGCTGGGCGGTGCGCCGGGTCGACCTGCGCGTCGAGCCCGGCGAGCGGGTGCTGCTCCTCGGGCCCTCCGGCGCGGGCAAGTCGACGCTGCTGGCCGGGCTGGCCGGGCTGCTCGACGCGTCGACCGCCGCGGAGCAGGAGGGCGCGGCGCTCGTCGACGGCGCGCCCGCCGACCGGCAGCGCACGCGGGTCGGGATGCTGTTCCAGGACCCGGAGACCTCGCTGGTGATGGCGCGGGCCGGCGACGACGTGGCGTTCGGCCTGGAGAACCGCGGGGTGCCCGCCGCGGAGATCTGGCCGCGGGTCGACGCGGCGGTGCGGGCGGTCGGCTTCCCGTACGGGCACGACCGGCCCACCACCGCGCTGTCCGGCGGCGAGCAGCAGCGCCTGGCCCTCGCGGGGGCCGTGGCCGCCGAGCCGGCGCTGCTGCTGCTCGACGAGCCGACGGCGAACCTCGACCCGCAGGGGGCGGCGCTCGTACGGGCCGCGGTCCGCCGCGCCCTCGACGCGACCGGCGCGACGCTCCTGCTCGTCGAGCACCGCGTCGCCGACGCGCTCGAGCTCGTCGACCGGGTCGTGGTGCTCGAGCCGGGCGGGGGCGTCGTCGCCGACGGCGCGCCCGGCGCCGTCTTCGCCGCGCACGGCCGCGCGCTCGCCGCGGCCGGCGTCTGGGTCCCCGGGGCCGCCGCGGCGCCGCCGCGCCGGGCGGCGCGCGCCCCCGGCCCGGCGGTGCTCGAGGGCGACGGCCTCGTCCTCGCGCACCCCGGGCGCCCGCCCGTCGTCGACGGGCTCGACGTGGCCCTGCGCGCCGGGGAGGCCACCGCCGTCGTCGGGCCGAACGGCGCCGGCAAGTCCACGCTCGCCCTCGCCCTCGCCGGGCTGCTCGCCCCCGCCGCCGGCGCCGTCCGGCTGCCCGGGGCGGGGGCCCGCCCGCTGCACCGGTGGCGCGCGCGCGACCTCTGCCGCCGGGTGGGGACGGTCTTCCAGGACCCGGAGCACCAGTTCCTCACCGCCCGCGTCGACGACGAGCTGCTGCTCGGGCCGCGGCGCACGGGCGTCCCCGAGGCGGCCGCGCGCGCCAGGGTCGACGAGCTCCTGGCCCGGCTGCGCCTCGACGGCCTCGCCGGGGCCAACCCCTTCACCCTCTCCGGCGGGGAGAAGCGGCGGCTGTCCGTGGCCACCGCGCTCGCCACCGCGCCGGACGTCCTCGTCCTCGACGAGCCCACCTTCGGGCAGGACGCGCGCACCTGGGCCGAGCTGCTCGACCTGCTCGCCGCGCTGCGCGACGGCGGCACCAGCCTGCTGGCCGTCACCCACGACGAGCCGTTCGCCGCGGCGCTCGCCGACCGGCGGCTCGCCCTGGCCCGCCCGCCCGCGCCCGCCGGGGCGGCCGCGTGAGCCTGCTCGCCCCGCTCGCCACCGACCCGTCGGCGCCGCTGGCCCGCCGCGGGCCGCTCGCCAAGCTCGGCGCCGCCCTCGTCGTCATGGCCGTCCTGCTCGTCACCGTCGACCCGCTCACCCCGGCGGTGCTGCTGGCCGCCGAGCTGCTCGCCCTGCCGTTCGCCGGGGTGCCGCCGCGGGCGCTGCTGCGCCGCGGCTGGCCGCTGCTCATCGCGGCGCTGAGCCTCGCCCTCGCCAACGCGCTGCTCACCGACGTCGGCACCGGGCGGGTGCTCCTCGACGCCGGGCCGCTGCACCTCACCGCCGACGGCCTCGCCGTCGGGCTCACCGCCGGCCTGCGCGTGCTCGCCGTGGCGCTGCCGGGCGTCGTCGCCTTCGCCACGATCGACCCCGTCGACCTCGCCGACGCCCTGGCCCAGCAGCTGCGCCTGCCGCCCCGGCCCGTGTACGGCGCCCTCGCCGCGTGGCGCCTCGTCCTGCTGCTCGCGGAGGACCGGCGCTCGCTGGCGCGGGCCCGGCGCGCCCGGGGGGTCGACGCCCGCGGGCCGGTGGCGGCGGTGCGCCTCGGCACCGGGACCCTGCTCGGCCTGCTCGTCGCCGCGGTGCGCCGGGCCACCCGGCTGGCCACCGCCATGGACGCGCGCGGCTTCGACAGCGGGCTGGCCCGCACGTACGCCCGCCGCCAGGTGCTCGACCGCGGCGACGTGGCGCTGCTCGCGGGCGCCACCGCCCTCGCGCTCGGCGCGACCGCCCTCAGCGTCGCCGTCGGCGTCTGGGAGCCGCTGCTGTCCTGACCGGCCGGCGGCCGCCCCCGCGAGCCGGCCGAGCCGGCCGCTCCCGTCGAGCCGGTCGAGCCGGTCGCGTCAGTCGAGCCGGTCGACGAGCTTGCCGAGCACCCGCCCGGTCTCGAGCAGCTCCCCGGTCGTGAGCCGGGAGACGACGTACTCGTCGATGCCCCGCAGGTGCGTCGAGGAGGCGCGGCGCAGGCGGTCGTACCCGGTGTCGGTGAGGACGGCGAGCAGCCCGCGCGCGTCGTCCGGCGCGGGCTCGCGGCGCACCAGCCCGTCGCGCTCGAGCCGGTCCACCAGCCGGGTGAGGCCGCTGCGGCTGATGAGGACCCGGTCGGCGAGCTCGGTCATCCGCAGCGAGCGGGCGGGCGCGTCGACGAGGGTGACCAGCACGTCGTACGACGCCAGGGACATGCCCTGCTCGGCCACGAGGTCGGCCTCCAGGCGGCGGGTCAGCAGCGCGTGCGCGCGCAGGAACACCCGCCACGCCTCCAGCTCGTCCGCCGTGAGCCGTCGGCGGCGACGGCCACTCGCTGCTGGGCTGCTGCTCACGCTGCGGATCTTAGGGCTGCCTCACCGCGGACCGCGCCCCGGCGCACCGGGAGGGCCGCACGTAGCATCGTCGGGTGCCGACCCCGTCCTCCACGCTCCCCGACCGCTCCGCGCTCGACGCCGCCCTGGCGACCGTGCAGGACCCCGAGATCCACCGCCCGATCACCGAGCTCGGCATGGTCAAGGACGTGCGCGTCGGCGACGACGGCCGGGTCCGCGTCGAGGTCTACCTCACCGTGGCGGGCTGCCCCCTCAAGGACAAGATCACCCGCGACGTCACCGCCGCCGTGGGGGCCGTGCCGGGCGTCGCCGGCGTCGAGGTCGTCCTCGACGTCATGAGCGACCAGCAGCGCCGCGACCTGCAGACCAGCCTGCGCGGCGGGCAGGCCGAGCGCGAGATCCCCTTCGCGGCGCCCGGCTCGCTGACCCGGGTGTACGCCGTCGCCTCCGGCAAGGGCGGCGTCGGCAAGTCCTCGGTGACCGTGAACCTCGCCGCGGCGCTCGCCGCCCGCGGGCTCAAGGTCGGCGTCGTCGACGCGGACATCTACGGCCACTCCGTCCCGCGCATGCTCGGCGTGACGGGCCGGCCCACGCAGGTCGAGCAGATGATCCTGCCGCCGTCGGCGCACGGGGTGAAGGTCATCAGCATCGGCATGTTCGTCGCCGACAACGCCCCGGTGGTCTGGCGCGGGCCGATGCTGCACCGCGCGCTGCAGCAGTTCCTCGCCGACGTCTTCTGGGGCGACCTCGACGTGCTGCTGCTCGACCTGCCGCCGGGCACCGGCGACATCGCGATCTCCGTGGCCCAGCTGCTGCCCGGCGCCGAGCTGCTCGTGGTGACGACGCCGCAGCAGGCCGCGGCGGAGGTCGCCGAGCGCGCGGGCGCGATCGCCACGCAGACCCGCCAGCACGTCGTCGGCGTCGTGGAGAACATGGCGTGGCTGCCCTGCCCGCACTGCGGCGAGCGGGTCGACGTCTTCGGCTCGGGCGGCGGGCAGACGGTGTCCGACGGGCTCACCCGGCTGCTGGGCGCCCCGGTGCCGCTGCTCGGCCAGGTGCCGCTCGACGTGCGGCTGCGCGAGGGCGGCGACCAGGGCGTGCCCCTCGTGCTCACCGACCCGGCGGCCCCGGCCGCGCAGGCCCTCGGGGCGGTCGCCGACCGCCTCTCCACCCGCGCCCGCGGCCTCGCCGGCCGCTCCCTCACCATCACGCCCACCCGGCGCTGAGCCGGGCCCGACGCGCCCGACCCCGCCGGTCCAGGGGGTCGGGCGTCAGGGCGAGGGCGTCAGGGCGAGGGCGTCAGGTGGCGTCGAGGTCGTACGGCGGCCGCTCGCCCGAGGCGCCGGGGACCGACGAACCGCCGGGGCGCCCGCCGGAGCCGCCGGAGCCGAGCGCCCGGCGCCCGGTGCCCTCGGCCGCGCTGCGCGGGCGGGGGGCCGTCGACGAGCGGCGGGCGGGCCGCTCGGGCTCGTCGTCGTCGAGGCCGAACGAGTCGCCCTCGAGCAGGTGCTTGGTGACGAAGCGGCGCGGGTTGAGGTCCTGCAGGTCGATGTCGCGGAACTCCGGGCCCAGGTCGCGGGTCACCTCGTCGCGCGCGTCGGTGGCCATGCGGCGCACCTGGCGGATCATCCGCGCCGCGTCGGCCGCGAACTTCGGCAGCTTGTCGGGGCCGAGCACGAGCAGGGCGATGATCGCGAGGACCGGGATCTCCCAGCCGTTGATGCCGAACATGGCTCCTCGCACTCCTCGTGCCGCACGGACGGGGCCAGCCTAACCGCCGGGCCCGGCCCGCGCGCCGCCCGCGCGCGGCCCTGCTGGACCTGCTGGACCTGCTGGACCTGCTGGACCTGCTGGACCGGTGGCCCGCTGGGCCCCCTCCCCTAGTCGGACTCCCCCAGCTCGACCTGGAGCACCTGCTCGTCCCCGCCGCGCTCGACGGTGAGCTCGACGCGGTCGCCGGGCTCGAGGGCCCGGATCGCCACGATGAGCTCGGAGGAGTCGTCGACCCGACGCCCGTCGATGGAGGTCACGACGTCGCCCTCGCGCAGCCCCGCGCTGTCCGCCGGACCGCCCGCGGTCAGCTCGCGCACCCGCGCCCCCTCGCCGCCGAAGCGCCCGTCGAGCACGGCGCCGATGATCGGGTACGTCGCCCGCCCGGTCTCGATGAGCTGCTCGGCCGTCCGCTTGGCCTGGTTCATGGGGATGGCGAACCCGAGGCCGATGGACCCGCTCTGCCCGCCCAGCCCGGAGCTCGTCGTGGCGATGGCCGAGTTCACGCCGATGACGCGCCCGGTGGCGTCGACGAGCGGGCCGCCGGAGTTGCCGGGGTTGATCGCGGCGTCGGTCTGGATCGCGTTGATGAAGGCGGCCTCCGAGCCGCTGCTCTCGCCGGCGGTCACCGGCCGGTCGAGGGCGCTGACGATGCCCGTGGTGACCGTCCCGGAGAGCCCGAGCGGGCTGCCGACCGCGATGACCGGGTCGCCCACGACGACGTCGTCGCTGTCGGCGAGCGCCGCGACCGGCAGGTCGCGCGCCTCGACCTTGATGACCGCGAGGTCGTAGTTGGGGTCGCGCCCCACGATGCGCGCCGGCCGCTCCGAGCCGTCGTCGAAGCTCACCGTGATCTCGCCGCCGGAGGCGCCGGCCGCGACGACGTGGTTGTTGGTGAGCACGTAGCCGTCCTCGCGCAGCACGAAGCCCGAGCCGGTGCCCGCGCTGCTCGTGCCCTCCACCGCGATGGACACCACCGAGGGCAGCAGCCGCGCGGCCACGCCGGCGACGCTCTCCGGGGGGCGCTCGCTCGAGCGCGTCGCGCTGGGCCCGAGCCGCGCGTCGCCGTCGAGGACGGACCCCTCCTGGCGGTCCGCGGCGAGGTAGCCCACGGTGCCGCCGACGCCCCCGCCGACGACGCCGGCCAGCAGCGCCAGGGCGAGCGCGGCGCCCGCGCCGAGCCGGCGCACCGGCCGGGGCGGGGCCGGCGGCGGGTAGCCGCCGCCCGTGCCCCCGAAGGGGTCGCCCCAGGCCGCGGCGGGCGCGCCGGGGGACGTGCCGGGGGCGCTGTACGGGCTCGGGCCGAACGGGTCGTCGGCCCAGCCGCCCTGCGGCCCGGCCCAGGGGTCCGGGGCGCGCTGGGGGGCGCCGTGCGCACCACCGCCGGGCGCGGCCGGGGCGCCGTACGCGTCACCACCGGCGCCTCCGGCGCCACCGGTCCCGGGGACGCCGCCGGGGCCGGGGGCGTCCCAGGCGCTGGAGCCGCTCGCGCCGGCAGGGCGCTCCCACCAGTCGGCCCCGGTGCCACCGGTCCCCGCACCGCCCGTGCTGCTCACGCCGCCTCCCGCCCGTCGACCACCGGTCCATCCTCCCCCGCGCGGCGCCGGTGCACCCGTCCGCGCCCGCGGGCGCCGCGGCCGTCAGGGGGCGAGGACCGCCGAGGCGGTGCGCAGGGGCAGCGCGCGGGTCGACGCGGCGTACCAGCCCGGCGCCGCCGGGCGCTGCACGCACTCGGGCAGCCCCGCGGGGGCCACGGGGACGCCGCCGGGCACGCCGGAGCAGCGCCGGCCGAGGGCGACCTGCGAGGTGCGCGCGCGGGGCCGCTCGACGACCTCGCTCGCGCTCGGCGCGGAGCCGGTCAGCGCCGCGACGGGCGGGCGGGCGGCACCCCCGCCGACCCCGCCGGCACCGCCGCCGACGAGCAGCGCGACCCCGAGGGTCGCGGAGGCGGCCACGACGAGGCCGCCGGCGGTGGCCGACACCCGGCGCAGCGGCGAGCGCTCGCGCGCGCCGCCGGGGCGGCCGGGGCCGGTCGCGTCGGCGCGCCCGCCGGGGCGCGCCTCGCGCTGGGGGCCGCGGCCGGGGCGGGTGGCACCGCGGGGACCACCGGCCAGGCCCGCGCCGGCGCCCGCGGGCGGGCCCGGGGGAGCTGCCGGCGGCGGGTCCGCGATGGCCAGCAGCCGCGCGGCGAGCCCCGGCGGGAGCCCGGCGGCCGCACCGTCCCGGTCCTCGGCGCCGGCGCCCAGGCGGGCCACGGCGGCCTTGGCCCGGCGCTCGGCGTCGAGGGCGGCCAGGCACGGCGGGCACTCGGCGGCGTGGGCCAGGCAGCGGTCCCGGTCGTCGTGGCCCAGCTCCCCGTCGACGAGCGCGGACACCCGCGGACCCAGGTGGGGCCCGCGCGGGGTGCGTGCGCCGGTCATCGCCCGCTCTCCGCGCCCTCGGGCGCCCCCTCGGCCGCGCGGCGGGGCGCCCGGTGCTCGAGCGCCGCGCGCAGCTGCGCGCGGCCGCGGTGGATGCGGCTGCGGACGGTGCCGAGCTTGACGCCGAGGGTCGCGGAGATCTCCTCGTACGAGAGCCCCTCGACGTCGCAGAGCACGACGGCGGCCCGGAAGTCCGGCGGCAGCGCGTCGAGCGCGGCCTGGACGTCGCCGTCGAGGGTGCGGTCGTCGTACCACTGCGCCGGGGTCGGCTCGCGCCCGGCGAGCCGGTCCGCGGCGTCGTCGGCGAGGGCGTCGAAGCGGATGCGCTGCTTGCGGCGCACCTGGTCGAGGAAGAGGTTCGTGGTGATGCGGTGCAGCCAGCCCTCGAAGGTGCCGGGGGTGTAGCTCGACAGGGACCGGAAGACCCGGACGAAGACCTCCTGGGTGAGGTCCTCGGCGTCGTGCTGGTTGCCGGTGAGCCGGTACGCCAGCCGGTAGACCCGCGCCGAGTGGGTGCGGACCACGTCCTCCCAGGACGGCGGCACCCACTCCGGCGCGGCCTCGGCGGCGGCGCGGACCTCGTCCTCGCCGGGGAGGTCCCCGCCCGGGAGGTCCCCGGCCGGCAGGGGCGCGGCGGGCGCGGCGGGCGCGGCCGGCGCGGCGGGCGCGGCGGCGGCCGCGGGGGCGTGCTCGGGTGCGGTGGTGCCAGGCCTGGCGGTCACGGCGACCTCCCCGGGTTCGAGCAGCGCGGTCCCGTCCATCGTCCCCCACTCGTCGGGCCCCGGCGAGCGCCGGGCGCCATTCTCAGGGTCTTCTCAGGGACGCGGTCGCGCCCCCGCACCCCCGCAACGCCCGGCGCCCGGGCCCGGTTCCGGCGGGCACTATCCTCGGCGGCGGGCCCCGGCTGCCCGGGCGCCGCGCGCGCCGGGCGCAGCGACCGGGGGACGTCGTCGAGGAGGCAGTCATCGCCAGCGCCCAGCAGGCCGCCCAGCAGGCATCGCGCCAGTACGCCGAGGAGCTCGTCGCCGAGGACGCCGTCCTCACCGACGCCCGCGCCCGCGCGGCCGAGCTCGGCTGCACCCCGGTCGGCCCGGGCGGCGGCGCCGCGCTGCGCCTGCTCGCCGCCGCGATCGACGCCCGCAACGTGGTCGAGGTCGGCACCGGCACCGGCGTCTCCGGCACGTGGCTGCTGCGGGGCATGCACCCCGAGGGCGTGCTCACGACGATCGACGTCGAGCCCGAGCACCAGCGGGCGGCGCGCGAGGCCTTCGCCGCCGAGGGCATCCCCGCCAACCGCGCGCGCCTCATCTCCGGGCGCGCGCTCGACGTCCTGCCGCGCCTCACCGACGGGCACTACGACCTGGTCCTCGTCGACGCGGACAAGCAGGACCTCGAGGCGTACCTCGCCGAGGCCCTGCGCCTGCTGCGCCCCGGCGGCGTCTTCTGCATGGACAACGCGCTGTGGCACGACCGGGTCGCCGACCCCGCCCAGCGCGACGCGGCGACGGTCGCGATCCGGGAGTTCGGCAAGGCCGTGCGCGACGACGAGCGGCTCGTCCCGGCCCTGCTGCCCGTGGGCGACGGCCTGCTCTGCGCGGTCAAGCGCCGCTGACCCGGCGCCGGCCGGGTCGGGGCCGGGACGGGGCCGAGGCGCCGTCCCGGCTGACGGCGCAGGGCCGCCCGCCTCAGCGCCGGCGCCGGCCCCCGCCGAGGCCCTCGAGCCAGCGCAGCAGCACGCGGGTGCCGAAGCCGGTGCCGCCCTTGGTCACCTCGTGCTCGTCGCCGTCGGCGCGGGCGGGCCCGGCCACGTCGAGGTGGGCCCAGCGGCGCCCGCCCGCGAACTCGCGCAGGAAGAGCGCGGCGGTGATCGAGCCGCCGCTGACGGTGCTGTCCCGGCTGATGTTCGACAGGTCGGCCACCGGCGAGTCCATGGCGCGGCGGTAGTCCTCGACGAGCGGCATGCGCCACAGGGCGTCGCCGCTCGCGACGCCGGCCGCGACGAGGGCGGCCGCGAGGTCGTCGTCGCCGGAGTAGAGCGCGCCGTGGCGCCTGCCCAGCCCGAGCGACGCGGCACCGGTGAGCGTGGCGATGTCGACGACCACGTCGGGGTCGAGCACCGCGTCGGCGTAGGCCAGGGCGTCGGCGAGCACGAGCCGGCCCTCGGCGTCGGTGTTGAGCACCTCGACGGTGCGCCCGCCGTAGTGCGTGACGACGTCCCCCGGGCGCATGGCCGAGGCGCCGGGCAGGTTCTCCGCGGCGGGCACGAGCGCGGTGACCCGGGCCGTGACGCCGAGCTCCGCGAGCGCGGTCATCACGGCGACGACCGCGCCGCCGGCGGCCATGTCGGTCTTCATCGGCACCATCGCCTCGCGCGGCTTGAGCGACAGGCCGCCGGAGTCGAACGTGATGCCCTTGCCCACGAGCACGACGTGCGGGGTGCGCCGCCCGGCACCCTCGGGCTCGTACGCCATCTCGAGCAGGCGCGGCGGCCGGGCGCTGCCGGCGCCCACCGCGAGGACCCCGCCGAAGCCCTCCTCGGCGAGCTCGGCCTCGTCGCGGACCCGCAGGGCGACCCCCGCCCCCTCGAGCAGCTCGCCGGCGCGCGCGGCGAGCCACGCGGGGTCCTCGACGTCGGCGGGGGTGTTGGCGAGGTCGCGGGCGGTGGCGACCGCGCGGGCCGTCGCGGCGGCCCGGCGCAGCGGCTCCGCGGCGCCGCGCTCGACGAGGAGCAGCCGGCCCAGCGCGCCCCCCTGCGCGCCGGGCTGCGGCGGCGTGGTGCCGCGGCGGGGGAAGGCGTACGCGGCGAGGGCGAGCCCCTCGCCGAGGGCCCGGGCCGCCTCGTCGCGCGGCCCCTCGACGGCCTCCGGCAGGGCGGCCGCGAGCGCGCGCCGGCCGCGGGCCCGCCGCGCCAGGGCGGCGCCGGCGCGGCGCAGGGCGCGCGGCGTGCCGTCGCCCGCGCCGGCCAGCAGCACGACCTCGACGGCGACGCCCTCGGCGCGCACCGGTACGGCATTGACCTCGGCCTCGGAGCCCCGGGCGCCGGCGCGCGCCGCCTCGTCGGCGAGGTCCACGCCGAGCGCCTCGCCGACGCCAGCGGCGGCCGGGTCGAGGACGGGACCGTCGTCGCCGGGCCGCAGCCACACCACGACCGCGTCGGCGTCGCCCTGCCCGAGGAGGGCGTCGAGCCCGCCGTCGCGCGCCTCGAGGGCGGGCAGCGGGGTGGCCACGGCGCCGGTGCCCGTCGTGCGGGCGCGCCGCCGGCGGGGGGCGGCGTCGGCTGCGGTGGTGCGCTCGGTCGTCGCGCTGCGCGGCACGGCGGCTCCTGTCCTCGCGTGCGGGTGACCGGCGGCGGCCGGTCCCGGGCTGGGCAGGGGCGCCGGGGCCGCTCCGGGGGCACGGGGTGCACGGGGTGCACGGCGTGCTCGGGCGCGGCGCCGGGGAGCTCCTGCGGGGTGACACGCTACGACCCCGGCCGCCCCGCCCTGGCGGGCGGTCGCGACCGGGGTCGTGGCGCGTCGTCCCCGACGGGCCCGAGCGGGCCGGGTGCGGGGACGGTGCGGCGCGGGCTCAGCCCGCGACGTCCTTGAGGGCGTCGCCGAGCGCGTTGGCCTCGTCGGCCGACAGCTCGACCACCAGGCGGCCACCGCCCTCGAGGGGCACGCGCATGACGATGCCGCGGCCCTCCTTGGTCACCTCGAGCGGGCCGTCGCCCGTCCGCGGCTTCATAGCCGCCATGCTCGCTCCTCTCGTCGCGCACCGCGGCGCCCGCCGCGGCCACACGGTTGGTGTGATGGGCACCATCATCCCGCATGAGCGGCAGGGGTCGGACCACCGTCACCCGTACGGGCGCGCCCGGCGCGCCGCCCGGCACCTCGCGTGACGCTCCGGTCACGTCGAGGAGCGGCGCCAGCAGCCGGCGAGGTGCTCGTCCACCATGCCGGTGGCCTGCATGAGCGCGTGGCACGTGGTCGGCCCGACGAAGCGGAAGCCGCGCGCCCGCAGGTCGCGGGCCATCGCGGTCGAGGCCGGGCTCGTCGCGGCGACGTCGGCGGTGGTCCGCGGCGCCGGCGGCGGCGGGTCGGGGGCGTAGGACCACAGCAGCGCGTCGAGGGGCACGTCGAGCGCGAGCACGGCCCGCGCGTTCGCGACGGTCGCCTCGACCTTGGCCCGGTTGCGCACGATGCCGGCGTCGCCGAGGAGGCGCTCGACGTCCTCGGGCCCGTACGCCGCCACGACCTCCGGCGCGAACCCGGCGAAGGCCGCGCGGAAGGCGGGGCGCTTGCGCAGGACGGTGATCCAGGACAGGCCCGACTGGAAGGCCTCGAGGGTCAGCCGCTCGAAGAGCGGCGCGGTGCCGTGGACCGGCCGGCCCCACTCCTCGTCGTGGTAGCGCTCGTAGAGCTCCCCCGCGGCCCAGGGGCAGCGCGCCCGCCCGTCGGCCCCGACGACCGGCCCGCTCACGCCGCCGCCCGCTCCACCCGCCGGGCGAAGCGCCGCAGCGCCAGCCCGAACAGCGCGCGCCCGCCGGCGGCGACGAGCGGGGCGGCGCGGCGGGTCAGCGCGACGGGCGGGACCTCGACGTCCTCGTGCCACACCACCCGGGAGCCGCCCGGGCGCTCCGCGACGGTGAAGGACGCCCCGCCGAGCACGACCCGCCCGGTCTTGCGCACCGCGCAGCGGCCGGGGCGCCCGTCGCGCGGGGGCTCCCACTCCTGCACGACCATGGGGTCGTCGAAGGCGAGCGGGCCGACGCCGGTGCGCCCGACGAACCCGGCCCCGACGCCGCGACCGCCCTGGGAGGTCACGCGCACGCGGGTGAGGGGGATCCACGCACCGTGCGAGGACCAGTCGGTGAGCGCGTCCCACGTGCGCTGCACGGGGGCGTCGACGTCGACCGTCACGTCGAAGGACGCCACGGCCCCTCCTCCCGCTCGTGCAGGGCGCGGGCCCCGCGGTCCTCGAGGAGCGCCTCGAGCTCGGCGATGCGCCGGTCGCGCTCGTGCAGCTCGCCCAGGAGGCGGTCGAGGACGTCCTCGACGTCGTCCGGGCGGTAGCCGCGCAGGACCACCGGGAAGCGCGCCCGCTCCAGCGCGGCGAGGCCCTCCTCGCCGGCGACGGCCGCTGCCGGGCCCGGCGCGACGTCGTGCGCGTCCGGCCCGGGGGCGGGGTCGGGCCCGCGCCCGCGCAGGCCGGTCACCACCACCGCCACCGCCCCGAGGACGACGACGACGAGGAGCAGGACCCAGGTCGGCACGCCCGCCATGCTGCCAGCCGGCCCTCAGCCGCGCCCGGCCGCGGTGGGGTCCCAGCCGCCCGCCTCGCGGTCGGCGTCGGCCTTGGCGCGGGCCGCGCGCAGCTCGGCCGCGCGCTCCTCCTCCGAGCCGATGACGAGCCGTACGGCCTCGCGGGGGTCGTCCGTGACGTGCAGCAGGTCCAGGTCGGCGCCGGACACCATCCCGTGCGGCAGCACGGTGCTGCGGACCCAGTCCACGAGCCCGCCCCAGTACGCCGTGCCGAGCAGCACGACCGGGAACCGGGTCACCTTGCGGGTCTGGACGAGGACGAGCGCCTCGAAGAGCTCGTCGAGCGTGCCGAACCCGCCCGGCAGGACGACGAAGCCCTGGGCGTACTTCACGAACATCGTCTTGCGAGCGAAGAAGTAGCGGAAGTTGACCCCGAGGTCGACCCACGCGTTCATGCCCTGCTCGAAGGGCAGCTCGATGCCGAGGCCCACCGAGGTGCCGCCGGCCTCGCAGCACCCCTTGTTCGCCGCCTCCATGGCGCCGGGGCCGCCGCCGGTGATGACGGCGTACCCGGCCTCGGCGATGAGCCGGCCGACCTCGACGCCGAGCGCGTAGTCCGGGGAGTCCCGGTGGGTGCGGGCCGAGCCGAAGACGCTCACGGCCGGCCCGAGCTCGGCGAGCGTGCCGAAGCCCTCGACGAACTCGCTCTGGATGCGCAGGACGCGCCACGGGTCGGTGTGCACCCAGTCCGCCGGCCCGCGGCTGTCCAGCAGCCGCTGGTCCGTGGTGGTGCCCTCCTCGACCTGGCCCCGGCGCAGGACGACCGGCCCGCGCTGGCGCTCGCGCGGGGGGACGTCGCGCGCGGGCGCGGCGGGCTGGGGCTCGTGCTGCGGGTCGACGGCCATGGGCGGCAGGCTAGCCACGCCCGGGGGTGCGCGACGCCCCGCCGTGGGGTAGTCGTTGACCCGGCAAGCAGTCGTCGAGGGCGCGCCCCGCGCCGAGCACCGGAGGTCCCATGCCCGTCAACGTCGCCGTCATCTACTACTCCTCCACCGGACACGTCGCGCACATGGCGCAGCGCGCCGGGCAGGCCGCGCAGGCGGCGGGCGCGGAGGTCCGCGTGCGCAAGGTCCACGAGCTCGCCCCCGAGGAGGCCGTCCGCAGCAACGCCGGCTGGGCGGCGCACGCCGAGGCGACCAAGGACGTCCCCGAGGCGACGGCGGACGACATGGACTGGGCCGACGTGGTCCTGCTCGGCTCGCCCACCCGCTACGGCAACGTCGCCGCGCAGCTCAAGCAGTTCCTCGACACGCTCGGCGGGCTGTGGGCGCAGGGCAAGCTGGCGGACAAGGTCTACGCCGGCTTCACCTCGACGCAGACCAAGCACGGCGGCCAGGAGTCGACCCTGCTCGCGCTGTACAACTCCGTCTACCACTTCGGCGGCATCATCGTCCCGCCCGGCTACACCGACCCCGCGGTCAAGTTCAACGACGGCAACCCGTACGGCGTCTCGCACGTCTCCGGCGGTGCGAACGACATCGACCCGGGCGAGGAGGAGCACGCGGCGCTCGACCACATGGCGACGCGGTGCGTGCGCGTCGCCGAGCGCCTCAAGGGCTGACGGAGCGCACCCGTCGTGGCGGCGGCGCGGCCCGCGGGGCGCGCCGCCGCCGGAGTGCCCGCCCTCGCGGCCCCGACGCCCCTACCATCGGCGCACCGCAGCGCCGCGGGCCCCTCCCGGCGCGCGTGACGACGGGGAGGCGACGATGGTGCGTCCACTGGCAGGGCCCCGGGTGCGGGCCGGCCGCCTCGCCGCGGCGGTGGCGGCGGCAGCGCTGCTGGCCACGGCCTGCGGGGGCGACGACGGCGGGTCGGACGGCGGGTCGGGCGGTGCCCTCACGGTCTGGACGGTCGAGGACCTCACCGACCGGGTCCAGGCGCAGCAGCGGATCGTCGACGCGTTCGGCGAGCGCACGGGGACCGAGGTCGAGCTGGTCCCCGTCGCCGAGGACCAGCTCACGACGGTCCTGAGCTCGGCCGCGGCGTCGGACGAGCTCCCGGACGTCATCGCGGCCGCGCCGCTCGCGGCGGTGAGCCGGCTGCAGACCGACGGGCTGCTCGACACGGGGGCGGCCGCGTCCGTCGTCGAGGCGCTCGGCGAGGACACCTTCTCCGCCGGTGCGCTCGAGCTGACCCGGGACGGCGACGAGCAGCTCGCCGTGCCCAGCGACGGCTGGGCGCAGCTGCTGCTCTACCGCACCGACCTGTTCGAGGCGGCCGGGCTGCCGGCGCCGGACTCGTACGAGGCGCTCGCCGCCGCCGCGGCGGCCCTGGACCAGGGGGACGTGCGCGGGATCGTCGCCAGCACCGCTCCCAACGACTCGTTCACGCAGCAGACCTTCGAGCACGTCGCGCTGGCGAACGGCTGCGAGCTCGTGGACGGCGAGGAGGTCGCCCTGGACAGCGACGCGTGCGTCGAGAGCGTCGGCTTCTGGACCGACCTGCTGCGCGAGCACGCCCCGAGCGGGAACCAGGACGTCGACACGACGCGGGCGGCGTACTTCGCCGGGCGCGCGGCCATGGTCGTCTGGTCCTCGTTCATCCTCGACGAGCTCGCCGGGCTGCGCGACGACGCGCTGCCGACCTGCTCCGAGTGCGCCGCCGACCCGACGTTCCTCGCGGAGAACACCGGCATCGTCACGTCGCTGCAGGGCCCGAGCGGTGGGCCGGCGAACTACGGCGAGGTGGTCTCCTTCGCGATGCTCTCCGGCGGCGACGCGGACGCGGCGTCGGAGCTCGTCCAGCACGTCATGGGGGACGCGTACGAGCAGTGGCTCGCCATCGCGCCCGAGGGCAAGGTGCCGGTCCGCACCGGGACCGCGGACGACCCGGAGGCGTTCCTCACGGCGTGGCGCGGGCTCGAGGCGGGCGTCGACCGCAAGGCGCCGCTGTCCGACTTCTACCCGGCCGAGGTGCTCGACGCGGTCGCGGCGAGCCCGGAGACCTTCGCCCGCTGGGGCTTCCCGCAGGGGCAGGGCGAGCTGGCCGGGGCCGTGGCCGGGCAGTTCGTCGTGCCGCAGGCCCTCGCGACGGCGCTGAGCGGCGGGGCCGAGCCCGCCGACGCCGCGACGCAGATGGCCGAGGAGGCGCGCACCGTGCAGGAGGACCTCGGTGGCTGACGCCCCCGCGGGGGCGGCGCTCGCCGAGCGCGGAGCGCCGCCCCCGCAGGACGGCCGGGACCGGGGGCGCCGCGGGCGCCGGCGCACGCTGGCCCAGCGGCGCGGGCGCACGGGCCTGTGGCTGATGTCGCCGACGCTCGTCATCGTCCTGGCGCTCGTGCTGGCCCCCCTGCTGTGGTCGGTCCTCATCGCCTTCCAGGACCTGCGGCTCATCCGCGTCGGGCAGGCGGGCCTCACCGACCCGCTGACGCTGGACAACCTCGAGCGGGTCCTGCTGTCGGACGCGCTGCTGGAGTCGCTGCGCACGACGCTCGTCTACACCGTCGGCTCGACGGCGGTGGCGGTCGGCGTCGGCCTCGTCGCGGCGCTGGCGCTGCGCCGCCCCTTCCGCGGCCGGGGGCTCGTGCGGGCGGCGATGCTGCTGCCGTACATCGCGCCCGTCGTCGCGGTGACCTTCGTCTGGCGGACGATGCTCAACCCCGAGTTCGGGGTCGTCAACGTCTGGGGGCAGCGCTTCCTCGGGTGGGACGACCCCGTCGCGTTCCTGTCGCAGGCGCGCGGCGAGCTGTCGCTGCTCGGCCTGGACGTGCCCGTGCCGACGGCCCTGCTGACGGTCGTCGTCTTCGAGGGCTGGCGCTACTTCCCCTTCGCCTTCCTCTTCCTGCTCGCGCGGCTGCAGGCGCTGCCCGCCGACGTCGAGGAGGCCGCCCGGGTCGACGGCGCGACGCCGCTGCAGACGTTCCGGCACATCGTCCTGCCGCAGCTGCTCCCCGTCATCGCGGTCCTCGTCGTCCTGCGCAGCATCTGGACCTTCAACGAGTTCGACGACATCTTCCTGCTCACCGGCGGCGCCGCCGGCACCGGCGTCGCCAGCGTGCGGGTGTACGAGCTGCTCACCGTGCAGCGCAACGTCGGCGCGGCCGCGGCGCAGAGCCTCGTGCTCGCCGCGGTGCTCGTCGTGCTGGTCTCGCTCTACCTGTGGCTGCTGCGCCGGCGCGGGGAGGACCCGCTGTGAGCCGCGACCGCGTGGAGACCGCTGTCCTGCGGGTGGCCCGGCCCGTCGTCGTCGCGGGGCTCCTGCTCGCGACCCTGCTGCCCTTCGCCTACATGCTGCTGCTCTCGGCCCGGCCGATCGCCGAGCTCCTGCGCGACCCCGGCGACGTCCTCGTCGGGCTCGGCGAGCTCACCCTGTCCGGCTACCGCGAGGTGCTCACGCCCGTCGACGAGGGCGGGCAGGGCTTCGTCGACCTGCTCGCCAACAGCGCGGTCGTCGCCGCGGCCACGGTGGTCGTCGCCCTCCTCGTCGCCGTCCCCGGCGCGTACGCCGTCGCGCGGCTCCCCTTCGTCGGCCGGCGGCAGGTGAGCGCGCTGTTCCTCGGCGTCTACCTGCTCCCCGCGATCGTCATGGCGATCCCCCTCTTCGTGCTGCTCAGCCGCCTGCAGCTGCGCGGGTCGCTCGTGGGCCTCGTGCTGGTCTACGTCGCGCAGACCGTCCCCGTGGCGATCTACATGCTGCGCAACTACTTCACGACGGTGCCCGAGAGCGTCGAGGAGGCGGCGCTCGTCGACGGGCTCGGGACCCTCGGGGTCGTCCGGCGCATCGTGCTCCCGCTGGCGCTGCCCTCGGTGCTCGCGACCGGGCTCTTCGTCGCCGTCATCGCGTGGAACGAGTTCCTCTTCGCGCTGCTGTTCCTCGTCGAGGACCGCTCGCGCTGGACGGTCTCGCTGGGCCTGGCGCAGCTCTCCGGCAGCATCGAGGTGCCGACGACCGTGCTCATGGCCGGGTCGGTGGTCATCACCGTGCCGGTGGTCGTGGTCTTCCTGCTCCTCGAGCGCTTCCTCACCGAGGGGCTGACCGGCGGCGCGGAGAAGTAGGCCTCAGGCGCCGAGCCACTCCCGCAGCCGCCGCTCGCAGCGGTGCAGGTGCTCGACCGGCACCCGCTCGTCGTCCTTGTGGGCGAGGAGCGGGTCGCCGGGGCCGTAGTTGACGGCGGGCACGCCGAGCGCGGAGAAGCGGGCGACGTCGGTCCAGCCGTACTTGGGCCGCGGCTCCTCCCCCACCGCCGCGACGAACGCGGCCGCGGCGGGGTGGTCGAGCCCGGGCCGCGCGCCGGGCGCGGAGTCGACGACGGCGACCTCGTACCCGTCGAGCACCTCCCGGACGTGCTGGGCCGCCTGCTCCTCGCTGCGGTCGGGGGCGAAGCGGAAGTTCACGGTGACGACGCAGAGGTCGGGCACGACGTTGCCGGCGATGCCGCCACGGATCCCGACCGCGTTGAGCCCCTCGCGGTAGACGAGCCCGTCGACCTCCCGGCTCTGGGGGGCGTAGTCCGCGAGCCGGCGCAGCACCTCGCCCGCGTCGTGGATCGCGTTGTGCCCGGTCCAGCTGCGGGCGCTGTGCGCGGCGGTGCCGCGCGTCGTCACCTCCGCGCGCAGCGTGCCGTTGCAGCCGCCCTCGACGCCGGCGAGCGAGGGCTCCATGAGGATCGCGAAGTCGCCGTCGAGCCACTCCGGGTGCGTGCGCGCGACCCGGCCGAGGCCGTTGCGGGCGGCCTCGACCTCCTCGTGGTCGTAGAGGACGTAGGTGACGTCGCGCACCGGCCCGGGCACGTGGGCCGCGAGGCGCAGCGCGACCGCGACGCCGCCCTTCATGTCGCAGGTGCCGCGCCCCACGAGGTCGCCCCCCTCGCGGCGCACCGGCAGGTTGCCGGCCACGGGGACGGTGTCGAGGTGGCCGGCGACGACCACGCGCTCGGGGCGCCCCAGCTCCGTACGGGCGACGACGCAGTCGCCGTCGCGGTCGACCCGCAGGTGCGGGACCCGGCGCAGCGCCGCCTCGACCGCGTCGGCCAGCGGGCCCTCGGCGCCGCTGACGCTGGGCACGTCGCACAGGGCGGCCGTGAGGTCGTCCACGGGCAGGTCGAGGTCGATCGGCACCCTCGGTACCGTAGCCGCCCGTGAGCACCGAGACCGCCGCCGACACCGCCCCCCGCCGCGCCTGGGGCTGGGCCCTCGTCACCACGAGCAGCGCCGGCCAGGTGCTCGACGCGTGGTTCCCCTCCCCCGCGCTCGGCGAGCCGGGGGACGCCGCGGCGCCCGAGGCGCTCGCGGCGCTGGCCGGGCAGGACGAGCGGCGCGGGGTGCGGCTCGACGTGCAGCGCGTCGAGGCCGACCTGGACGGGCCGATCACCGGGACCCAGGACGCGTACCTGCGCCTGCACCTGCTCTCGCACCGGCTCGTGCGCCCGCACGAGGTCGTCCTCGACGGCGTCTTCGGCGCGCTGGCGAACGTCGTGTGGACCAACCACGGCCCCTGCGCGGTCGAGGGCTTCGAGGAGACCCGCCTGCGGCTGCGCGCGTCGGGCCCGGTGCAGGTGCTGGGGGTCGACAAGTTCCCGCGGATGGTCGACTACGTCGTGCCCACCGGCGTCCGGATCGCCGACGCGGACCGGGTCCGCCTCGGCGCGCACCTGGCGAGCGGGACCACGGTGATGCACGAGGGCTTCGTGAACTACAACGCGGGCACGCTCGGCGCCTCCATGGTCGAGGGCCGCATCTCCGCCGGCGTCGTCGTGGGCGACGGCTCCGACGTCGGCGGCGGGGCGTCGATCATGGGCACGCTCTCCGGCGGCGGCAAGGAGGTCGTGCGCGTCGGCGAGCGGGCGCTGCTCGGCGCGAACGCCGGCATCGGCATCTCGCTCGGCGACGACTCCGTCGTCGAGGCGGGCACCTACGTCACGGCCGGCACCAAGGTGCTGCTGCCCGACGGGCAGGTCGTCAAGGCGCTCGAGCTCTCCGGCGTGCCGGGGCTGCTGTTCCGGCGCAACAGCGTCACCGGCGCGGTCGAGGCCGTGCCCCGCAGCGGCAGCTGGGGCGGGCTCAACGCGGCCCTGCACGCGAACGACTGACGCCCGCCGCGTGGCGCCGGTGCCCTAGGTGGCGCGCCAGTACCCCGTCGCCTCCACGCGGGCCTTGGGCACGCCGAGCTCGCGGCGCAGGTGCCGGCCGAGGGCCCGCGCGCTCGCGGCCTCGCAGGCGACCCAGAACCAGTCGCGCCCGGGGTCGGCCGCCCCGCCCTCGGCACCGGACCAGGCGGCGGTGACGGCGTCGACGAGGCCCCGCCCCGCGCCCTCGCCGCTGCCGCGGTCGACCCAGGTGACCTCGTGCGGGGCCCCCGCGCGCACGGGCAGCCCGCGGTCGGAGGGGTGCCCGGCCTCGAGCCACACCCGCGCGGGCGTCGACGGGTGCGCCTCGAGCACGGCGTTGACCGCGGGCAGCGACGCCGGGTCGCCGACGAGGTGCAGCGCGCGGCTCCCCGCGGGCGGTGGGGTGTCGCGCGTGCCCTGCACGGTCGCGTCGATCGTCGTGCCCGGGGCCGCCGCGAGCGACCAGCGCGCGGCGGGGCCCTCGTGGAGGGCGAACTCGAGGTCGAAGGTCCCCGCGGCCGGGTCGGGGTCGACCACGGTGTACGCCCGCTGGTGCGGCCTGCCGCCGTCGTCGAACCAGAGGCGCACCCACATGGCCGGGTGCGCGCCGCAGGCCGCGAGCAGCCCGCCGTCCTCGACGCGGACCCGCTGGTAGCGCTCGGACACCCGCTCGGTCCCCCGGACCGTCAGCACGAAGTCCTTGCCCCGCAGGGCCTTGAGGACGACCCCCTCCCAGCCGTGCTGCACGCCGCGTCCCTCCTCGCGTCGCCCGGGGTGACCGCGGCGCCGCCATCTGTGTAGTGTCTCGCTCCGACTTAGGTGAGCCTATGCTAGCCGGAGGGACGCTCTGTGACGGAGCACACGCCTGCCGCGCACCTGTTCTCGGGGGCGACGGTGGACCACTACGCCGCGGCCATGACGACCGCGCTCGACGTCCTCACCGACCGGGTGCGCGTCGTGCAGCGACCGCGCTCGGGCGCGGCGCTCGAGGACCTCGAGGACCTCGTCGCCGGCGTCGACCTCGACGCCCCGCTCGGCGACACGACCGCGGCGCTGCGCGAGGCGTCCCGCCTCTACCTGGAGCACGCGGTGTGGTTCCACGAGCCGGGGTACGTCGCCCACCTCAACTGCCCGGTCGCCGTCCCGGCGCTCGCGGCCGACCTGCTGGCCTCCGCGGTCAACACCTCGGTCGACACCTGGGACCAGTCGACGACGGCGACGCTGATGGAGCGCCGGCTCGTCGCCTGGACCGCGCAGCGGGCCGGTCTCGGGCCCGCCGCCGACGGGGTCTTCACCAGCGGCGGCACCCAGTC